>CAXAVJ010000022.1:0-47470 GCA_963972065.1 uncultured Rhodospirillaceae bacterium | reverse complement strand
TCCAGATCGAGGACGCCCAGCCGGCGGGCGGATGACGATTATTGAAAAAGTCTCCTTGATTTTGCGTCTTGGGCCGTATACCAAGTGCGCCTTCGGGCCATGGGCCACAGCGTCCCCATCGTCTAGCCCGGCCTAGGACACCTCCCTTTCACGGAGGAGACAGGGGTTCGAATCCCCTTGGGGACGCCAATTTTCTGAAGATAAATCCGACACGTAATTCATTGCACCGGACCCGGTTTCCGGTTGCAATGGTGTGTGGGAAGAGGCACCGCGGGTTTTTGCGGTGATTTGGGAGTGGGTTTTGTGAACGACGCGTTCAGCGCCGAGGAACTACCCGTCGACCCGTCGACGTTTACGGGCGATTTTGCCTGGCTTCACGGCTATTGGGCAGCGCGCGCGGGTGCGAACGGCATGCCCGCCTGGGCCGATATCCGGCTTGTCGAGTTTCCCGCCACGGTTTTACCCTGGCTGGTCGTCATGGATGTGGTCGCGGACCATCGCAGCTTCGTGTTTCGCTATTGGGGCACGGAGCGCACCAACCTGCAGGGTGTCGACATGACCGGCAAGTCGGTGAAGGAATTGAAAATTCCGGGTCTTGCCGATGCCATGCTGCACCAGAACGAACGTGCCGTGGCGGCGCGCGCGCCCATTCTCTACCTTAACCGCTTCACAGCCCCCTCGGGCCGGACCGTGCAGTACGAGGCGCTCCGCCTGCCGGTGACGGACGGCGGGGAGCGGGTGGGAAAGGTGCTGGCCCTCAGCCGCTATATCGAGGATCAGGAGGCTACCTTTCTGAATGAGGACGGGGGGCCTCAGCCCGTTTGATCGGCTCGGCCTGGCGGGGCAAAATCCCTGGTATCGGCGGCGGGGGTCTGGCATATGTTCTTAGCCGGCCGGCTCCCCAATAATGAAATCAACCAAGAGGGATACAATGGGTAGCGAAAGACTGACACTCGCCCATTTCCTGTACGAAGACGTCCGTAACGAACCGAAGGCGACGGGCGAGCTTGCCTCGCTGATCAACGACATCGCGGCGGCCTGCAAGGCCGTGGCCAGTCTGGTCAATCACGGCGATCTCGCGGGCAACCTGGGTGGGGCCGTCGGTCAGAACATTCAGGACGAGACCCAGAAGGAACTGGACGTTCTTGCCAACGATACCTTTCTCGCCTGGACCCGCCGTGGCGGGCAGTTGACGGCTCTGGCGTCCGAGGAACTGGAAGACCCCTACATCATCCCGATGGACGAACCGCGCGGAAAATACCTCCTGGTGTTCGATCCGCTGGACGGGTCATCCAACATCGAAATCAACGGCCCCGTGGGCACGATCTTCTCCATCCTGCGCTCACCCGATCCGACGCGCCTGGCGACCAAGGAAGATTTCTTGCAGCCCGGGCGCAATCAGATCGCCGCCGGATACGTTCTGTATTCCGCGTCCACGACCATGCTGCTGACGCTTGAGGGCAAAGGGGTCTCCAAGTTCACCCTGGACCCCAACGTCGGTGAATTCGTGCTGGTCGAGCGCGACATCCAGGTGCCGGTTCAGGCCAAGGAATTCGCCATCAACGCGTCGAACCAGCGGTTCTGGGACGCACCGGTCGCGCGTTATGTCGGGGAATGCCTGGCGGGCAAAACCGGCCCCCGCGGCCGCGACTTCAACATGCGTTGGGTGGCCGCCATGGTCGCCGACGTGCACCGCGCGATTTCGCGCGGCGGTGTGTTCATGTATCCGGTCGACGAGAAATGCCGGGAAAAGGGCGGGCGCCTGCGCCTTCTCTACGAAGCCTCGCCCATGGCCATGATCATCGAACATGCCGGCGGGCGGGCGACAACGGGCCTGTGCCCGATTCTCGACATGGTGCCGACGGACATCCACCAGCGCGTTCCGGTAATGATGGGCTCGGCCGAGGAAGTTGAAATCCTCGAACGCTATCACGCCGAGGCGGAAGCCGACGCCAACGCCGCCCCCGCCAGCCGCGCCGGTGCGGCGGAGTAGCCCGATCCCCTAACGCCGAGGGATCAGAACTCGTCCTTAACCTGATTAATCAGCTGATGCAGGCCGGCCGCCGGTTCGGGCTGGGCATGCTGCCCGCCGTGGACCTGGGCGTAATATTCCAGCATGTGGTGGAATTCTTCGGTGATTTGGCCCTCGGCGATGGCTTCCGGGTCCGTATGCTGGGCGACGAAGGCGGAAAAGTTGGCCGCTGCATGGCGCAGGCCTTCGGCGATGACCTCGGGCGGCAGGCCGCTTTCCAGGCGCGTGTTGGCGACATTGATGATCTGGTTGGCGATCTGCACGCTCAGCGTATGATCGTCGTCGCCGTGGTCATGGCCGCAATCGGGGCCGTGGACATGCCCGTGATGGTGATGATCGTGGTCGTCGTGGTTGGCCATGGCCTTTGTCCCTTCGTCTGTGGCGCAGCGTCGCGTCTTGGCGCCTGCTATAGCACATCACCGGGGAGGCTGGCACTCCGATCCGCATGATCGAGCCGTCCTCGGTTCATATTGCAATGTGCTGAGATAAGGCAGTACCTTCGACGGAACGAAACGCGCATCGAAATGGGCGAGGAAACAGGCATGAGCGCGGACACCGGATCCTACCGGCTGATTACCCGGCCCGATTTCGACGGCGTCGTCTGCGGCGCGCTGTTCATGGAGCAGGACATGATCGACTCAGTCATGTTCGCCCATCCCCGCGACATGCAGCACGGCAAGATCGAGGTCTCCCGCGAGGATATCACCACCAACCTGCCCTATGTGCCGGGCGTGCATCTGTGTTTCGACCATCACGTGTCCGAATCGGAACGCGTGGGCCCGATGGAAAACCATATCATCGACCCCAAGGCGCCCTCGGCGGCGCGGGTGGTCTATGACCATTACGGCGGCAAGGACACCTTTCCCCTGGTCGACCCGGCCTTGATCGACGCCGTCGACAAGGCCGACGCGGCCCAGTTCACGGAAGAGGAAATCCTCGCCCCCGACGGCTACACGCTGCTCAACTTCATCCTCGACGGGCGCACGGGGTTGTCGCGCCTGCGCGATTTCGCGATTTCCGAAGAACAGTTGATGATCGACATGATGACCTATTGCCGCCATCACCCGGTCGAGGAAATCCTGCAGATCCCCGACGTGGCGGAGCGCGTGCGCACCTACATCCTGAACGAGGAATTCGCCGAACTGCAGATCAAGCGCTGCGCCGAGGTCACGGACAACGTGGTCAAGGTCGACCTGCGCGGCGAGGACACGCTGTATACGGTCAACCGCTTCCTGGTCTATGCGCTCTACCCCGAATGCGACATTTCGGTCCATCTGACCAATCTGGCGGACCGCGGCTTGGTCGAAATCGCCGTGGGCAAGTCGATCCTTGATCGCGGTAACAAGACCAACGTGGGCTCGCTCTGCCTGAAATACGGCGGCGGCGGCCATGCCGCCGTGGGCACCTGCCAGGTCGAACCGGACCACGCCGACCGTGTGGCCAAGGAAATCGTCGCCGCCGTGCGCGGCAAGTAATCCAACTCATTCACCGTGAAGAATCAAAAACGTTAGGGAGTTCCCATGACCGCGCCGTTCCAGATCGACCGCATCGACCATTTCGTCCTCACCGTCGCCGACGTGGACAAGACCTGTGCGTTTTACGGAAAGGCGCTGGGCATGACGCGGGAAGACTTCGAAGCTCGGCCCGGCGACATCCGCTCGGCGCTGATCTTCGGGCGCAACAAGATCAACCTGCACCCGTTCCCGAGCCCCTACGAGCCCAAGGGCGTGAACCCGGTGACCGGGGCGGGGGACTTTTGCCTGATCACGGAAACCCCCATCGCCGACGTGATGGCGCATCTGGAAGGCCTGGGCGTCGAGATCGAGGTCAAACCGTCCAAGCGCACGGGCGCCCTGGGGGAACTCAACTCCATCTACTTCCGCGACCCGGATGGCAATCTGGTGGAAGTATCCAACTACGTCTAAGCGGATTGTCGCGCACTTTCTAATACGTCATGGCCGGGCTTGACCCGGCCATCCACATTGGCCCCCGGGTTAAGCTCGGGGGTGACGGGTTATATGGGCGGACAGGCGGGGAGACTCAGCCCGCGAGTGCCTTGTCCAAATCCCGGATCAAATCCGCCGCCGTCTCCAGCCCGACCGATAGGCGCACCACGTCCGGCCCCGCACCGGCGGCGATCTGCTGGTCTTCGGTCAGTTGCCGGTGGGTGGTCGAGGCGGGGTGGATGATCAGGGATCGCGTGTCGCCCACGTTGGCGAGGTGGGAGAACAGGTCCACGGTCTCCACACACTTGATCCCGGCCGCGTAGCCGCCCTTGAGCCCGAAGGTGAACACGGAGCCCGCGCCCTTCGGCAGGTACTTCTTGGCGAGCGCGTGCCAGGGGCTGGATTTCAGGCCCGCGTAGGACACCCAGGAAACGGCCGGATGGCCTTCGAGGAATTCGGCGACCGCCTGGGCGTTCTGAACGTGGCGGTCCATGCGCAGCGCGAGCGTTTCCGTCCCGGTGATGGTCAGGAAGGCGTTCATGGGCGCCATGGAAGGGCCGAAGTCGCGCAGGGCGACGGCGCGGGCCTTCATGGTGAAGCCGAAGTCGCCAAAGGTCTCATGGAACGTCAGGCCGTGATAGGCCGGATCGGGCGTGCACATGCCGGGGAACTTGCCGGACGCGGCCCAGTCGAATTTGCCGGATTCGATCACCGCCCCGCCCATGGAATTGGCATGGCCCGACAGAAACTTGGTCGTCGAATGAACGACGATGTCGGCCCCCCAGTCGAAGGGCCGCAGCAGATAGGGGGTCGCCAGCGTGTTGTCGACGATCAGGGGAATGCCCGCCGCATGGGCGATTTCGGCGACCGGTTCCAGATCGACGACGAGCCCGCCCGGATTGGCGAGCGCTTCGAGGAAGATGCACTTGGCGCCCGGATAGTCGGCGAGGGCGCGCTGAAATTCTTCCGGCGTCGGATCGACGAAATGGCCGGTCCAGCCGAGTTTTTTGAACGAATGGCCGAACTGGGTGATGGAGCCGCCATAGAGGTTCTTCGACGCGATGAAGCTGTCGCCCGGTTCCAGCAGCGTGAACATGGTGAGGAACTGCGCCGCATGGCCCGAGGCGGCGCAGACGGCGGCGCGCCCGCCTTCCAGGTTGGCGAGGCGTTCCTCCAGCACCGAAACGGTGGGGTTGGTCAGCCGGGAATAGATGAAGCCGAAGGTCTGCAGGTTGAACAGGTCGGCCGCGTGCTCCGCACTTTCGAACACATAGGACGTGTTCTGATGGATCGGCGTGACCCGGGCCCCGGTTTCCGCGTCGGGGCGGGCCCCGGCGTGGATGGCGCGGGTTTCGAACCCGAATTCATGGGGGGCGTTGGATTTGTCCTTGCTGTCGGTCATGGCGTCAGCGCTTCGGCCGCTTGGCGGAAATGACGCCGGAATTGACGCCGCACCAGCCCAGTTCGCCGAACAGCCGCCCGTATTCGATCTTGGGGCAGCGGTCCATGATGACGGTCAGGCCGGCGGCTTCGGCCCGTGCCGTCGCCGCGTCGTCGCGCACGCCGAGCTGCAGCCAGATGACCTTGATGCCCTTTTCGTCCTTCAATTCGATGGCGCGGTCGATGATGCCGCCCGCGTCCTTGGACGCACGGAACACGTCGACCATGTCGACGGGGCCGGGCACCTCGCCCAGTTCGGCATAGACTTTCTGGTCCCAGATCTCCTTGCCCGCGTGGCCCGGATTGATGGGGATGACGGTGTAACCCTTGCCCAACAGGTACTTCATGGCGAAGTTGGACGGCCTGACCCAATTGGGCGAGGCGCCGACCATGGCGATGGTGCGCACGTTCTTCAGCACGCCCGCGACCAGGGCGTCGTCGTAATGAAGGGGCGGGGGCAGGGTTTCGGCGGGCTGGTTCATGGGGTGTCCTTCGGGTCCTTCGACGGGTCCTGCCATTCCGGCATGGGCTGTTTTTCCAGAAAGGCGCCGACGCCGCCCTGGGCGTCCGGATGCAGCATGTTCTGAACAATGGTTTCGGTCGCCAGGTCGTAGGCGGCGTCCAGGCCTTCTTCGATCTGCTTGTAGAACAGTTCCTTGCCGAACTGGATGGCGCGGGGCGACTTGTCGGCGATGGTGCGGGCCAACTCGTCCGTGGCGCGGTCGAGCCGGTCCGCCGGGACGACCCGATTGACCAGGCCGTACTGAAGGGCCGCCTCGGCATCGATGAAATCACCGGTAAAAAGAAGTTCCAGCGCCTGTTTGCGCGGCAGATTGCGGGTGACGGCGACCATGGGCGTGGAACAGAACAGCCCCAGATTGATGCCCGAGGTCGAAAACCGCACGCCCTCGGCGGCGACGGCCAGATCACATTGCGCGACCAGCTGACAGCCCGCCGCCGCGGCGACCCCGTGGACCCGTGCGATCACGGGCTGCGGAATGCGGGTGAGTGACGTCATCATGCGCGAGCACTGCTTGAACAGGGCTTCCAGCGGTGCGCGGCCGTCCATGGCTTTCATTTCCTGAAGGTCGTGCCCGGCGCAAAACGCGCGGCCGTTGGCGGCGATGACCACGACCTTGACGGATCGGTCGTCCATCAGGGCGTCCAGCTGGTCCTGGATCGCGCCCATCAATTCGGTCGAGAGCGCGTTGAATTTGTCCGGCCGGTTGAGGGTCAGGGTCGCGATGCCGTCGCGGTCGTCACGTAGAAGAACGGCCTCGTTGGCACCCTGGTTATTGCTGTCCGTCATGAATGTCGGCTCCTTCCCTCAGTGTTTCTACGGCTCGGCAGCCCGGCATGGCAAGCCCACCCAAGCAGGGGAAGGGCTGAATTGACGTTTACGTAAACGTCAATTACCGTCGCGGCTCACGCAATTCAGCCCGGAGCCCGCGCCATGCCGGAAATCACCGCCGAAGATTTCAACCGTATTCTGGAGGAGGAAATCCCCTTCGCCCACGAGGTCGGCATGCGTGCCGACGCCATCGGGGAGGGCACGGCGGTCCTGCGCATGCCGGCCAGCGATCGCCAGTTGCGTCCCGGCGGCACGGTGTCGGGCCCGGCGATGATGGCCTTGGCGGACGCCGCCATGTACGCGGCCCTGCTGGGCCGGATCGGGCCGGTGAAACTGGCCGTCACCACCAGTTTCAACGCCAACTTTCTGCATCGGCCCGAACCCGCGGACCTGATCGCCGAAGCCTCGGTCCTGAAGCTCGGCAAGCGTCTTGCGGTGATCGAGGTGACGGTCCGCTCCGACGGCTTCGACGCTGCCGTGGCGCATATGACGGGGACCTATTCGATCCCGCCGCAAGGTTGAGGTGTAAAATTACGGTATTATAATACCGTGCTTGTAAGCGACGGAAAATGTTGCGCTATTCCGCTTGACTTCCCGCTCTTGTGTGGCATATTCCGCCGCCTTCGGCCCTCCCTGCGCGCGTTTTGCCTGGGGACCGGGCCGCGAAAGCTTTTAAGGAACGTGAACCGATGAAAACCTATTCCGCGAAACCGACGGAAGTCGAAAAGGGTTGGTTCGTCGTCGATGCCGAAGGTCTTGTCCTCGGTCGTCTGGCGTCGGTCATCGCCTCTCGCCTGCGCGGCAAGCACAAGCCGATGTACACCCCGCATATCGATTGCGGTGACCACATCATCGTCATCAACGCCGGCAAGGTGCGCCTGACCGGCAACAAGCTGGCGGACAAGAAGTACCATTACCACACGGGCCATCCGGGCGGCATCAAGACCCGCACGGCCGGCGGCATCCTGGGCGGCGCCCATCCCGAGCGCGTCGTCATCAAGGCCGTTGAGCGGATGATCAGCCGCAACCCGCTGGGCCGCGAGCAGATGCGCAAACTGCACGTCTATGCCGGCGCCGAGCATCCCCATGCCGGCCAGCAGCCGCAGGTTCTGGACGTTGCGTCCATGAACCCGAAGAACAAAAGGAGCGCCTAATCCATGTCCGAAGATGTGAAAACGCTTGAGGACCTCAAGGAATTGACGGGTGCTCCGGACGTCGAAGACGCGGCCCCTGCGGAGCCGGTGATCGACGAGCACGGCCGCTCCTACGCCACGGGCCGCCGCAAGGACGCCGTCGCCCGCGTGTGGATCAAGCCGGGGCCGGGCAAGATCACCGTCAACGGCCGGGACGTCACGCTGTATTTCGCGCGCCCGGTGCTGCAGATGATGATCAAGCAGCCGTTCGAAACGGTCGAGCGCCTGGGCCAGTACGACGTCATGTGCACGGTCAAGGGCGGCGGGCTTTCGGGCCAGGCCGGCGCCGTGCGCCACGGTATTTCCCGTGCGCTGACCTATTTCGAGCCGACCCTGCGCGGCAAGCTGAAGGCGGGCGGGTTCCTGACCCGTGACAGCCGCGCCGTCGAGCGTAAGAAGTTCGGCCGCCGCAAGGCCCGTCGTAGCTTCCAGTTCTCGAAGCGATAAGCCTACAGGGCGATGGGGATGGCCGGGTCGGCCATCGCCCGTCTCCACGCAAGGTATCGGAAAGGCCGCTCCTGAAGGAGCGGCCTTTTTCGTGCCGTCCGTCTGTGTCTAAAGCGCGTCAATCAGAGCAGACCGTGACCTTGGTGGATTCGACGTTGTGCCCGGAATTCTTGATGGTTTCGCCGTGTTCGGCGATGAAGGCCTCCATAACCTCCATGGAGGGGACCGACATCAGAACATGGATGGTGTCCGGCACATCCAATTGGTGACCTCTGTAGATGGCTCTGATGCCCGCCGCTTCCCGGGCGGATTTGTGGCTGTCGAAAGCCTTTGCCCAGTCGGCATAAGGTTTCTCCAGTTTCGCTGTCATGAGAATTGTCGGCATGTGCTGTTCCCCCCCTCTGGTTCTGGATCACGGGTAGCACATTAATCGGCTCCCCACCATTTCTTGCCACCATTTCTTGGTTGAACGGCGGGGGATCAAGGCCGCCTTTTCCGAGCGCCCTGTCGGGCAGGGGGCTTTCGCGCTATACTATCCGCCCAACGATGGGAGGACATGACATGCGACGGCTTTTGACGGCAGTGGTTGTGTTATTGGCGATCTCGGGCACGGCCCGTGCCGCCACGGTCGGCGAGGACGGCATGCACAAGCAGCCCTGGTTCGCCGAAACCTTCCTGATCCTGGCCGAGGACGTGGCCGAGGCGGCGGCCCAGGGCAAGCGCGTCGCCGTGATCTTCGAGCAGAAGGGCTGCCCCTACTGCCGAGAAATGCATACCGTGAACTTCGCAGTGCCGGAACTCTCCGACTTCGTAAAAAAGAACTTCCTGGTCCTGCAGTTGAACCTGTGGGGATCGCGTGAGGTCACGGACCTGGACGGCAAGGCCATGGAGGAACGGGACTTGGCCCGCCGCTGGCGCGTCAACTTCACGCCGACCATCGTGTACTTGCCGACGCCCGAAGAAATGAAGGCCGGCGAGACCGAGGTCGCGCGCATGCCCGGCTATTTCAAACCGTTCCATTTCCATTCCATGTTCGAATACGTGAAGGCCGGGGCTTACAAAGACCAGCCGTTCCAGCGCTTCCTGCAGCACAAGTTCGAGGAAATGGAAAAGGCCGGCCAGAAGCCCAAGGTCTGGTGACCTTGATCAGGGCGTGCGGTCGAGGAACGCCCGCAGCTTGTCCGCCCACAGATCGGCGTCGATCATCGGCCCGGCGTGGCCGTAGCGGGTTTTGATCTCGTGGAATTCGGCATCCACGCCCTTTGATTTCAGCAGATCCACCGTCGGCTGGCCGAGGGCCACGTCGACCACGCTGTCCGTATCGGCCAGCACGTTCAGCAGCGGCGCCTTGATGTCGCCCGCAAGCGGCGTCATGTCGGAGCCGATACCGGCGCGGTAGAGGATATAGAGGGAGTTGGCATCGAATTCCTTGGCCCAGGTTTCGGCGCGCCCGCGGATGATGCGTTCGCGCTCCGCCGGATCACTTACCGTGTCGGCCAGATGCGTGCCGATGCCGTAGTTGGTCAGCCGCTCAATCCGGTCGGCGACCATGCGGTCGAACACGCCGCCTTCAACCTCGTTGCCATAGTAGTGGCCGCCGTTCCAGCCCGGGCAGTTGGCGTAACGGTCAATGATCGCCTGCACTTGCTCGGGCTTGGTGGCGCGCTTGATGACGCCGGCGATGGGGACCAGGGCCCGCATGCGGTCGGGATGGGTCGCCCCCCAACGGAAGGTCAGATGCCCGCCGTAGGAATAACCCATGACGGCCTTCAACTGGCCGATGCCCAGATGGTCGATCAACAGGCGCTGCGCCTCGACCATATCGGCGCAGGTATAGGCGGGGAAATCGGGGCCCCAAGGCTTGCCCGTGGCCGGGTTGATGGAGGCCGGACCCGAGGTGCCGTAGGCCGAGCCCAGCATGTTGGAGCAGACGACGAAGTATTTGTCCGTGTCCACCGCCTTGCCGGGGCCGATCAAGTTGACGGCCCAGCCGCTTGCGTCGCCGGTGGCGTGCGGGAAGTTGGTATAGCCGTGGCAAACCAGGATCGCGTTGTCGGCGGCGGCGTTGAGCGTGCCCCAGGTTTCGTAGGCGACAGTCAGGTCAGGCAAGGTTTCGCCCGTGGACAGTGTGAAATCGCCATGGGTGAAGGTCTTGGAGGTCGGGAGCAGCATGGATTTGGGCTTTCGTGCCGGACGGGTGGGCGGGATGTGGCCGAAACTCTAGACCCGTGACGTCCGGCGGATCAATGCGCATTCTTGCGCCGGGGCCTCGGTCCGCCTATACCCTGTCGGCGCAAAGACCGTTTTCGCAACAAGGACCAAGACCATGACCGCCAAAGTATTCATCGACGGGGAAGTAGGAACCACGGGACTGCAGATCAGCCAGCGCCTGTCCCGCCGCGCCGATGTCGACCTTTTGCGTCTGGCCGATGACCGCCGCAAGGACCCGGCGGCGCGGGCCGAGCTGTTGAACGCGGCGGATGTGGCGATCCTCTGCCTGCCCGATGCGGCGGCCAAGGAATCCGTGACCCTGATCGAAAACAATTCGACCCGGGTGATCGATGCCTCGACCGCCCATCGCACGGCTGCGGGTTGGACATACGGTTTCCCGGAATACGACAAGGGCCATGAGGCCACGGTCGCCGGGGCGGCGCGCGTCGCCAACACGGGCTGCTACGCCGTCGCCTCGGTGTCGCTGCTGCATCCGCTGGTGTCGGCCGGGCTGCTGCCCAAGGACTTTGCCGCCAGCATTAACGCCGTGTCGGGCTATTCCGGCGGCGGGCGGCAGCTGATCGAAGCCTTCGAGGACACAGGTGCGGAAGGGCATATCGACGCCGCCGTGCGGGTCTATGCGCTCGGCTTGGCGCACAAGCACGTGCCGGAAATCCATAAGTATTCGGGGTTGAGCCACGCGCCGATCTTCGTGCCCTCCGTGGCGCGCTATCGCCAGGGCATGATCGTGCAGATTCCGGTGCCCCTGTGGTCGCTGCCGGGCACGCCGACGGCCAAGGACCTGCATGCCGCGCTCGCCGACCATTACGCGGGCCGCCGTTTCGTCACCGTCGAGGGTTATGACGCGGCGCTCGGCCTGGGCCATCTGGAGCCTGAAGGACTGAACGGCACCAATGACCTGAAGCTGTTCGTGTTCGCCAACGAAGCCACGGGACAGGCGGTGCTGACGGCGCTGCTCGACAACCTGGGCAAGGGGGCGTCGGGGCAGGCGGTGCAATGCCTGAACCTCATGCTGGGGATGGACGAAGACACGGGTCTTGATCCGTCCGACGATTTGTTGAACTGAGATCGAAGCGGGTGCGCGGCGATTACCTGATTCTCGCCGGCGTGCTGCTGTTCGTCATCGTCACGACCTATTACGTCGTGGTCACAGGCATTTCACCCATGCCGTCGTCACGCACGTCGCGGCGCAAGATCAATGAAATCCTTAATCTGGCCGGGGTCTGCGCCGTCGTCGACCTGGGTGCCGGTTGGGGCGACCTGGCGTTCTCCATCGCCAAGGCGATGCCGGAATCGGAAACGATGGCCTATGAGCTGTCGCCGTTTCCTTGGGCGGTGATGAAGGTGCGCAACGGCCTGTTCGGTCCGCGCAACGTGACGGTCCGGCGCGCCGACTTCCGCAAGATATCGCTCGCGGGCACAGACGCCGTGGTCTGCTATCTCTACAGCGAGCTTCTGGAAAAGCTCCGGCACAAGCTGGAAGCGGAACTCAAGCCCGGAACCCTGGTGGTGTCCAATGTGTTCGACATCCCCGGCTGGACGCCCGAGGCGGTGCACAAGCTCTATGATTCGCAATGCCCGCAGGTCTACGTCTACCGGGTGCCTGACCGCACGGCGGCGGCCGTGGCGGCGGGGGTCGGCCTCGCGGGCTGACGGCTGTTGCTGACTAGATGTCGATGTCCTGCACGAACTTCGCGTGTTCCTGGATATAGGCGAAGCGCAGTTCCGGTTTCCGTCCCATCAGGCTTTCCACCAGTTTCGCCGTCTGCCTGGCTTCGGACTTGATCTCGGGTCCGTCGCCCGTGGGGATCGTCACGCGCAGCAGGATACGCCTGTTCGGATCCATGGTGGTTTCCTTCAACTGGGACGGCGGCATTTCGCCCAGGCCCTTGAAGCGGCTGACGTCGACCTTGCCGCGGCCCTTGAACTCGGTCTCCATCAATTCGTCCTTATGCGCGTCGTCGCGGGCATAGGCCGATTTTCCGCCCTGGCTGAGCCGGTACAAGGGCGGCAGGGCCAGGTAGAGATGCCCCGTTTCCACCAGCTTGGGCATTTCCTGGAAGAAGAAGGTCATCAGAAGCGACGCGATATGGGCGCCGTCGACGTCGGCGTCGGTCATGATGATGACCTTCTCGTAGCGCAGGTCATCTTCCATGAACTGATCGCCGGTGCCGCAGCCGAGGGCTTCCATCAGGTCCGACAGTTCCTGATTGGCGCGCATTTTGTCGGCGGTGGCGCTGGCGACATTGAGGATTTTGCCACGTAAGGGGAGCACGGCCTGGGTCTCGCGCAGGCGCGCCTGCTTGGCGGAGCCGCCCGCGCTGTCGCCCTCGACCAGGAAGATTTCCGTGCCCTGGGAGGTGTTGCGCGTGCAGTCGGACAGCTTGCCCGGCAGGCGCACGCGGCGGGTCGCCGACTGACGCTTGGTTTCCTTGGCGGCGCGGCGCTTGAGGCGCATTTCCGCGCGCTCGATGGCGTGCTCCAGCAGGGCGTTGGCTTGGGCCGGGTGGCCGGACAGCCAGTGGTCGAAATGGTCGCGCACGGCGGTTTCGACCAGGCGGTGGGCCTCGGCCGTCGACAGCTTGTCCTTGGTCTGGCCCTGGAACTGCGGATCGCCGATGAACACGGACAGCATGATCGCCGCCCCGCCGGTGATGTCGTCGGCCTGAACCTTGGCAGCTTCCTTGTTCTTGACCAGGTCGCCATAGGCGCGCAGCCCCCGTGACAGGGCCGATTTCAGGCCCGTTTCATGGGTTCCGCCCTGGGCCGTCGGAATGGTGTTGCAGTAGGACGAACAGAAGCCTTCCTCGTCGAGCGGCCAGGCGATGGCCCATTCGGCGCGGCCGGAACCGCCGTTCAGCTTGCCCTCGCCGACGAAGGGCTGGTCGGTCAGGCATTTGCGGGCTTCCAGAGACGCCTGCAGATAGTCGCCGAGCCCGCCCGGGAAATGGAAGGTGGCTTCCGCCGGGGTCGGATCGTCAGCCTTCAGCAGCTTGGGGTCGCAGGACCAGCGGATTTCGACGCCCTTGAACAGATAGGCCTTGGACCGCGCCATGCGGTACAGCGCCTGCGGTTTGAAGGCGCAGCGCGCACCGAAAATCTCCGGGTCGGGGGCGAACGTCACCGTGGTGCCGCGCCGGTTGTTGACCGCACCCGCGTCTTCCAGCGCCGAGGTCGGGTTGCCCCGCGAATAGGTCTGGCGCCACAGCTTCTTGTCGCGGGCGACCTCGACGATCAATTCCGACGACAGGGCGTTGACCACGGATAGCCCGACGCCGTGCAGGCCGCCCGAGGTTTCGTAGTTCTTGCCCGAGAACTTGCCGCCGGAATGCAGCGTGGTCATGATGACCTCAAGCGCCGACTTGTCCTTGAACTTGGGGTGCGGGTCGATGGGAATGCCGCGGCCGTTGTCGCGCACGGTCAGCGACCCGTCCTCGCCGAGTGCGACTTCGATGCGGCCCGCATGGCCGGCCACGGCCTCGTCCATGGAGTTGTCGATGATTTCCGCGGCCAAGTGGTGCAGGGCGCGTTCATCCGTGCCGCCGATGTACATGCCGGGGCGGCGTCGGACGGGCTCCAGGCCTTCCAGAACCTCGATGTCCTTGGCCGTATAGTCGCCGTCGCCCGAGGGCTGGGAGGCCTTGGCAGGTTTTGCCACGGCGGCCTTCGGCGGAGCCTTATCCGGTTGCTTTTTGTCTTGGGCGTGTTGAAATAGGTCGCTCATTGGCTATCCGGCCCCATGTCTCGTGGGGCGCTTGTTCGTTTGTTTTCGTGTTCCGGCCGAATGGCCTTGCGCTGGCCTCAGCCTGCCTCAAGCTATACCACGATGGGGTAGGGGGGGTGCAATGAATTACCATATATTGTGCTGAATTCCCTATTGCAGAAACAGGATAATTTCGTGATGACGACCCAGAATTCCGCCGATTCGACCGGTTCCCGCGACGATCAACCGCGTGGCGAATTGGCCATTCGGACCCTGGCCATGCCCGCCGACACCAATCCGTCCGGCGACATCTTCGGCGGCTGGGTGATGGCGCAGATGGACGTCGCCGGCGGCATCGTCGCGGCCCAACACGCCGACGGCCGGGTCGCCACCGTGGCGGTCGACGGGTTCATCTTCCACAAGCCGGTCAACGTCGGAGATGTACTGTGTTGTTACGCCGAGGTCGTGCGCGTCGGTAATACCTCAATCGCCCTGCGGATCGAAGCCTGGGCCCTGCGTCAGCGGGCGCGTGACCGGCGGGTCAGAGTGACGGAGGGAATCTTCACCTTCGTCGCCCTGGACGAGAACGGGAAGAAGCGTCCGGTCCTCAAGTCCTAAGGCGACGAAGGCGCGGCGGCAACAGCCTTAGCCGACCACCATGCAGGCATAGCCGGCGGTGAACATGACGGCGAGGGCGAACAGTTCATGAAGGCGCGAAATGGACATGGAGCATCTCCCAGAGGGGTGAAACATTGTATAAACAGAAAAGAACATAACAAGAACATTGCGTCAACACTTTTTCGTCATGGCCTTGGCCGCAGCCGTATTCCCGGACTAAAATCCAAAGACTTCCGGGGGTTTTCCCAGAAGAAAGTGAAAGAGAATCCCCGACATGCCCTATCTGGCCCGAACGTTTCCCGCCGCCGTCATGGTTCTGTCGCTGATGCTGGCTGGTGGCGCCGCACAGGCCGATGCGCCCCGTGTCGTTCATGCAGAGGCGTCACCCAACGGCGACGGCACCTATACGGTGACCGCGACCGTCCGCCACGGCGACACGGGCTGGGACCACTACGCCGACAATTTCGAGGTTCTGGCGCCGGACGGCACGCTGTTGGATCGCCGGGTTCTGTATCATCCGCATGTCGACGAGCAGCCGTTCACGCGCTCGACCGACGGGGTGAAGGTGCCGGCGGGGATCAAAAGCGTGATCGTGCGGGCCCACGACAAGGTGCATGGCTACGGCAAGGGAACGGTGACGGTTAACCTGCCGGACCGGTGATCCCAACCGGCCTGTGACACTAACCTGTGACTATTGTCATTGGATCGCCGCATTCGCGGTCCTAGAGTGGCAATCCTATCGCGTCCCGGAGATATCTTCGGGCACCGTCCCGGCCGAGCCAAAGGAGCGACCTTTCCCATGCGCCTGATCCCCACGCTGTTCGCCTGCGTTCTTGCTGCCGCCATCGGCGTCGCGGCGCCCGCCCATGCCGACGATACCTACAGCCAGGACGAAATCATGGCCAAGGCCAAGGGCTTCTTCGGGGCCACCACCAAAGGCTTGGCCGAGGCCATTCAGAAGGTCTTTGCCGAACAGGGACAGCCCAATGCGGTGATCCTGGGCGAAGAAGCGTCCGGCGCCATCGGCATCGGCCTGCGCTATGGTGAAGGCATGCTGGAACGCAAGGCCGGCGGCGGCCGCCAGGTCTACTGGCAGGGGCCGTCCATCGGTTTCGATTTCGGCGGCAATGCGTCCAAGGTGTTCACCTTGATCTATAACCTGGACGACACGGAAGCCCTGTTTCAGCGCTATCCGGGGGTCGACGGCAGCTTTTATGTGGTCGCCGGTGTCGGCATCAACTACCAGCAGTCGGGCAAGGTGATCCTGGCGCCGATCCGCACGGGTGTCGGCCTGCGCGCCGGGGCCAGCATCGGCTATCTGCATTATTCCAAGGAACACTCCTGGATTCCGTTCTAAGGGCGTCCCCTCGGGCGTTACAGTTCCTCGATCGAACGCTGGTGTTCCAACCGGCGGCGCACGACCTCTTCCGTTGCCCCCAGGCCCGACAGGACGCGCCCGGCCAGTTGCAGGCTGCCCTCGATCGATTCCGGCACGGCCTGGGTTGCACCGGCATTCATCATGCGGACCGCATGCGCCTTGTCGCGCGCTCGTGCATAGACGGCGACCAGCGGCCAAGTGCGGCGGATTTCGCCGACGATGCGTTCCGCCGCCGCGGGGTTGTCCATGGTGACGACGACGGCGGCGCAGCGTCCGATATGGGCGCGATTCAGCAAGTCGAGGCGCGAGGCGTCGCCGTAGAACACGGGTAGCTTTTCGGCCCGTGCGCGGGCGACATGCCCGGGGTCCGTGTCGAGCGCGATGTAAGCGATCGATTCCGCCTGCAGGGTGTTGGCCAGGGTGCGCCCGAACCGCCCGAACCCGGCCAGAATGACATGGCCCTCCATATCCCCGACGGCCTCCAGGCTGCCTTGATGGGTGCGGGTCGTTTCCCGGCGTTCCATGCGGCCGGCAAGAATTTCCGCCGCCTTGGCGACCAGCGGTGTGACCAGCATGGTCAGGCCGGCGACGATCAGCATGAACTGTCCGACATCCGCCGGCAGCAGCGACAGGCTCATCGCCAAGCCGACGACGATGAAGGCGAATTCGCCGCCCTGGCCCAACAGCAGGCCGGCTTCGAGCGAGGTATGGCGGGGCAGGCCGAAGGCAAGGCAAAGGCCCGCCGTGATGACCGATTTCACAAGAAACAGGCCGAACACGGACAAGGGAATCCACATCGGTTCGTCGCCGATCACCCGCCAGTCGATGCCCATGCCGACGGACATGAAGAACAGGCCCAGCATCAGGCCCTTGAAGGGCTCCAAATCGACTTCAATCTCGTGGCTGTATTCTGTTTCGGCCAGCAGCAGCCCGGCCAGGAAGGCACCAAGCGCCATGGACAGGCCGGCATAGCCGGTGATCGCGGCGATGCCGATGACGGTCAGCAGGACCGCCGCCATGAACATCTCCGGGCTGCGGGTCTGCGCGACCAGACGTAGGGCCGGACGCAGGATCAACCGCCCGCCTAAATAGATCACGACGATGGTCAACGCCGCCTTGCCCAACGCGAGGGCAAGATCCCACCCGAATCCACTATCGACCTTGGTGCCGAGCACGCCGACCACGAACAGGATGGGGACCACGGCCAGATCCTGCATCAACAGGATCGCGAAGCTGGAGCGGCCCAAAGGCGTGCCGATCCGGCGGCCCTCCAACAGAAGCTGCATGACGATCGCCGTCGATGATAGGGCGAGACAGGCGCCGAGCACGATCGACGCCTGTACCGAGTTGCCGAATTCGAAGGCGATCAGGCCGATGATCGCGCTGGTCACCAGGACCTGCAGGCTGCCCAGGCCGAACACCAGCCGGCGCATGGCCCATAGCCGCTCAAGCGACAGTTCGAGGCCAATGGTGAACAGAAGGAACACGATGCCCAGTTCGGCAAGTGCCTGAACGCCCGCGATGTCCGAGATCACGACCTCGGACAGGATCGGGAAATCATCAGCCAGCAGGCCCAGGCCGAAAGGACCGATGACCCCGCCGACGACCAGATAGCCGAGGACCGGGCTGACGCGGAAGCGGTGGAACAGGGGAACCATAACGCCGGCAGCGACCAGGAAGATGATTGTTTCCCGTAGATAGGGCAGGGTCGCGTGCGATCCCATGGGCGGTCCTTAAACATTCGGTTCCGGAAAGGTTCGCTGACCGGACGGTGACCAGCATACCTGAATTGAGGTTAAAGGGTTTTTATCCGGGATTGAACCGTTGTCGGGCCGATTTCCCTCAGCGCCGGCCGAGGCGGCTTTCCAGCCAGACCTTCGTGAGATCGAACAGCCGCCGCCAGCGGCCCGCCACCGGGTCCAGTTCAATGCCGACGGTGATGATCCGGCCGTTCTCCGCGCGCCGGACGATCAACTCGACCGAAACCAAGTGCAGGCGACGCCCGGCGATGGGCATGCGCAAAAGGTTGCGGCGCAGGAAATCGCCGACCGCTGTCTCGCGTCGGTTGTTGGGGATCCAGAAGTCGTAGGCGTCGGCGATCGCCCCGAGGGGAGCTTGGGCATCGAACGAGAACTCGCCGACCGCGTCGGGATCGTTCTGACCGGGCTGCCGCGCGCCGAACAAGCGGTCGAGCGCCGCCGTCTGATCCGGGGGTGCGAGCAGGATCACGTCATCCCCCGGGGCCAGGCGTTCGAGGTCGGCGGGGGTCCGAAGGATGCCGTCACGGATAATGGAGACGACGTCGATGTTTTCCGGCAACGGCAGGCGGGCCAGATCACGCCGCAACGCCAAGCTACGCGCCTGGACGGTATAGGCGGTCATGTCCTTGCCCAGGTCCGAGGGCAGGTCGATTTCGACCCGGGGCGGCTGTGCCGGGCGGGGGGCGAGCAATACGCCCAGGCGCCGTCCGACGGCGTTGACGCTCCACCCCTGCACGATCAGCGAGGCCATGACGACGACATAGACCACCCCGAAGTAGGTTTCCGCGTTGTCGACACCGGCGATTACGGGAATGGTGCCGAGGAAGATGGGCACGGCGCCGCGCAGCCCGACCCAGGACACGAAGGCGATTTCCCGGGGCGGATAGCGGAACGCCGCCAGGGACAACCCCACGGCGACGGGCCGGGCAATGAACATCAGGGCGGCGGCGATGGCGACGGCGGGCAGGATGACCGGGATAAGGGAACTGGGTGTGATCAGCAGACCCAGGATCAGGAACATGATGATCTGGCACAGCCAGGCCAGGCCGTCGTGAAAGCGGTTGATCAGCAGCGTCGCCTTGTGCCGCCGGTTGCCGACGACAAGGCCCGCGATATAGACGGCAAGAAAACCGCTGGCGCCGATTTCCTGGGCGCCGGCAAACAGCAGCAAGGCCCCCGATGCAGCCAGCACCGGGTAAAGGCCGGATGCGATGCTCAGGCCGTTGAGCGCCGTCAGCAGGGCATACCCTCCGAACAGTCCGGCCAGCAGCCCGCCGACGATCTGTAGGGAAAACTGCCCGGCGACGATGGTCGCCGTATCAAGGGTCAAGGACGGGTCCGTCGATGTGATCAAGCCGACGCAGGTGATCGTCAGCAGCACGGCCATGGGGTCGTTGAGCCCGGCCTCGGCCTCGAGGATCGCGCCCAGCCGGTCGCGCAGGCGCATGGCCCGCGCCGACAGCAGTAGAAACACCGCCGCCGCATCCGTCGAGGCGACGATCGATCCGATCAGCAGGCCTTCCAGCCAATCGACGCCAAGAAGGAACCGCGCCGCGACGCCCGTGATGGCGGCGGTGATCAGCACCCCGGCGGTCGCCAGCACCGCGGCCGGCGCGCTGACACCGCGGAAATCCTTCCATCGGGTGCGCAGGCCACCGTCGAACAGGATCATGGCGAGTGCGATACTGCCGACCAGATAGGTGGTGTCGTAGTCGTTGAATTTGAGCCCGCCGGGGCCGTCCTCGCCGGCCAGCATGCCGAGCACCAGAAACACCAGCAGCAAAGGAGCCCCGAACCGCGACGACAAGGTGCCGGCGATGATGCTGACCAGGATCAAGGCAGACCCGATCAGAATGAGATGGTTCGAGAGTTCCATAATTTTCCGCGATCCGGGAAAAGAGGTGCTGTAAGGATGCAATCGATCATATTGTAATTACACACGGTTTTGCGCAACCGATGATGTCGGATAGGGGGTAAGAAAGCGGCCTTTCCCTTGCATCTTTCACATCGGCTCGGCAATCTGCGCCACAACCAATCACAATCGCGTCCCGCATCGCGCCGGGAGCGCCGACGGGAGGAACCATCCATGGAATACAGAACTTTGGGTCGCACGGGTGTGCGCGTGTCACAATTATGCTTCGGCACCATGTCCTTCGGGGCGGAAGCCGATAAGACCGCGTCCAAGGCCATGTACAAGAAGGTACGCGACATCGGCGTCAACTTCTTCGATTGCGCCGACGCCTATACCAAGGGCAAGGCGGAAACCATTCTGGGTGAGTTGATGAAGGGTGAGCGGGACAACCTGGTCATCACCTCCAAATGCTTCAACAACATCCGGGGCGACATCAATTCCACGGGCGGCAACCGCCGCCACGTCGTCATGGCCGTCGAGGATAGCCTTAAACGTCTTAAGACCGACCGCCTGGACGTGCTGTTCATGCACCGCTTCGAGAAACTGGCGCCGCTGGAGGAAGTCATGCGCGGGTTGGAGGATTTGGTGCGCGCGGGCAAGGTGCTCTACATCGGGGCGTCGAACTACGCTGCCTGGCAGGTCGCCAAGGCCCAGGGTATTTCGGAAAAGAACGGTTGGACCAAGTTCGATGTGATCCAGCCCATGTACAACCTGGTCAAGCGCGCGGCCGAGGCGGAAATCTTCCCCCAGGCCCAGGCGGAAGGCATGGGCGTCATCACCTACAGCCCCGTCGGCGGCGGCATGCTGTCGGGCAAATACCGCCCCGGCGTGCAGCCCAAGGTCGGCCGGGTCAAGGACAAGCAGGAATACGCCGTGCGCTATTCCGACGACTGGATGCTGGAAACCGCCGGCCGGTTCACGGAGTTCGCGGAAAAGCAGGGCATCCATCCGGTGACCCTGGCCGTTGCCTGGGTCGCGGCCAATCCGGCGGTCACCGCACCCATCGTGGGGGCGCGCAACGTCAAGCAGCTGGAACCTTCGCTCAAGTCCGTGGACGTGAAGATGACCCAGGACTTGTGGGACGCCGTCGCCGCCCTGTCGCGCACCCCGGCGCCGGCCACGGACCGGCTGGAGGAATACGAGCCCGTCAAGGTGCGGGGATGAGGGTGCACCCGCCACGGGCCCGCGTGGCCCCGGCCTGATGAACGGCGCGCCGGCGGAAATCAGGATTGACGGCCTGTGTAAGGCCTTCGGCGCGCATCGGGTGCTTACCGGTATCGACCTGTTGATCGAACGGGGGGAAATCGTCGCCATTGTCGGCGGCTCGGGCAGCGGCAAGACGGTTCTGCTCAACCATATCCTGGGCCGCCTCGACCCCGACCAGGGGCGCGTGTTGGTCGCCGATCACGACATGGACGGCGCCCCCCTGATCGACCTGACGGCGCTGGATACGATGGAGACCGACCGTCTGCACACCCATTGGGGCGTGGTGTTCCAGAGGAACGCCCTGTTTTCCGGTACGGTGTTGGACAACATCGGCCTGTGGCTGTCGGAAGTGCGGGGCCTGGAAGAGCCCGAGATCATCGGGATCGCGCGCACGGTCCTGACGGCGGTCGATCTTCCCGACACCGACGATTTCATGGCGACGGACGTGAACGAGTTGTCCGGCGGCATGGCCAAGCGTCTGGCCGTGGCGCGCGCCCTTGCCATGGATCCGGAAGTTCTGTTCTACGACGAGCCGACCACCGGCCTGGACCCGACCACGGCGTCGACCATGCACGACCTGATCGCACGCACGCATGTGGCGCCGACCCGGTCGGGCAAGCATCGCACGACCCTGATCGTCACCCATGACAAGGATTTGCTGCGCCGGCTGCAGCCGCGCACGGTCATGCTGCACGAGGGCGTGGTGTTCTTCGACGGACCGTTCGCGGACTTCGAAGGCTCGGCGTCGCCGATCATCCGGCCGTACTTCGACCTGATGCCGGTGCTGCACGGCCGCGCCCTCGACCCCCGCGACCTGCCGCCGCCGGGCCACGAAGCGTAGCCGCGCCGGCCCCGGCCTTGGCCCAGTTGGAGGAATGCGAAGCGGTTCAGGCGCGGTGCGCCGCGGCTTATCGAACGGTCCGGAGCCCCGGAAAACCCAAGCTTTAGGCGTTGCACAACGGTTGGGCAAATGCCGCCGCGGCAGTTATCAAAAGACAGAGCGTGCCGAAGACGGAAAGGGCGATTTTCTTGCCGGTGATGTTGTTCGCCGCATCGTCGTAGGCTGCGCGCAGGGCGTCAATCTGCTCCTTTGGGCGGCCGCGTTTGGTCGCGTTCTGTATCGCGGTCTTGCGTTTTGCGAGTAACAACATGGGGCCGACATTGATTATGCCAAGCGCCGTGCCGACAAAGCCAATCGCCAACACCCAAAATTGGTGCTCGATGACAAATTGGCACATGAGAACCCCCTAACTATTTTCGAAAGTCGATTTCGCCTTGTCGATGAAAGTGATCTCCACGTCATAGGCTTCGGCAAGCCGTTGGATTTTTTCGTAGCTGGGGCCCAATTTGCCGACGGCCCTTTCCATGTCGGATATGTCTGATTGCGGAATCCCGCTCCGTTCCGAAGCCTCCGACTGTGTCATGCCGCGGCTGGCTCGCATGGCCCGTATCAATTCGGCGGCCTTGACCGCACCGCTGGTCACCGTGCTGCGGGATGAAAATTCGTCACCGACATTCTGTTCGACCTGGCGCAGGAACGCCGAGCCGGAAACGCTGAATTTCTCCAGGTTTTTCAGTCGCCCCGGTTTGCTTATCGGCGCCAGCGTCTCGTCGCCGATAACAACCGGCTCATACCGCGTTTCCTTGAGGGAATGCGCCGTGTCTTTCGTGGCGGAGGGGTGGGCGTCGGACGGTTTCGTGACGGGGGGATCGGACATTTTCTTTGGCGCCATCGGAGTTCCAAATTCTAGATTTCAAGCAAGGGCATCGAGTCTTGGCTTGCTGACGGTTTCCCACAGCGTCTTCTTCTGGTCGGCGAATGGGATGCCGGAAACGAATCCAAAATGCAGCGCCAATACGATGAGATCGTTGCTGTCCGCGACAGTGTCCAATGTGATCGTGAAAATCGCATAAGGGACGCTAGTGGTCCAATACACCGGAATATTGCCCTGATAGACCCAGGTTGGGTGGGTTCTGGCGACGTAAGCGTCAAGGTCCCCTTCCGCGACCCGCCACAGGTAGTTTTCCAGTCGAACGCAGTCATCAAGCCTTTTGGAGTCCGTAATGCCGCCGGGTTTGGCATAATCATTGATCAACTCGATAAATTCGGTTGTCGCGTCTCCCAACGTCGGATGGGAAAAGTACCGGACAAGCATTATGCTATATTCCCTATAATATAGTCAATATCCTATAAAATCAAAAAAGAAGGCCCATCGTGGAAAAATGCACGTTTTCGATGGTAGTGGGCCCGTGCCGAAAGTCACAAACAAAATTTAGCCGGTACATTGAAACGCATGCGAAAGCTTTGCCGCGCAGAATGCCGATATTGGCAGGCGGCGGGGTGAAGTGACATCGTTTCCAGGCGGCCCCAAAGAAAATAGGGGGCCTGCCGCCGAAACGACAGAGCCCCCAAGGTTGGCGCGTAAAACCGGTTAACGCCGGTCTTCCGATTGGTCGTGATGTCTCCGAAAGACAGGGCAGGGCGGGGCCGTGCGGTCCCGCCCGCCGTCTGTCTTAGGAGGAATAATACATCATGAATTCAACCGGATGCGGCGTGTGTTCGAAGTTGTAGATCTCTTCCCATTTGAGATCCATGTAGCCGTCGATGGCGTCGTCGGTGAAGACGTCGCCCTTCTTGAGGAAGTCGCGGTCGGCGTCCAGCGCCTGGACGGCATCGCGCAGCGAGCCGCAGACAGTGGGCACGCCCGCCAGTTCTTCGGCCGGCAGATCGTAGAGGTCCTTGTCCATTGGGTCGCCCGGATGGATCTTGTTCTGGATGCCGTCGAGGCCGGCCATCATCATGGCCGTGAACGCCAGGTACGGGTTGGCCGTGGCGTCCGGGAAGCGGATTTCGCAACGCTTGCCCTTGGGGCTGCCCGAATACGGAATGCGGCAGGAGGCCGAACGGTTGCGGGCCGAATAGGCCAGCAGCACCGGGGCTTCGAAGCCGGGGATCAGGCGCTTGTAGGAGTTGGTCGACGGGTTGGTGAAGGCGTTGAGGGCCTTCGCATGCTTGATGATGCCGCCGATGTAGTACAGGCAGGTTTCCGACAGGTCGGCATAGCCCGAACCGGCGAAGGTCGGCTTGCCGTCCTTCCAGATGGACTGGTGGGTGTGCATGCCGGTGCCGTTGTCGCCGGCCACGGGCTTCGGCATGAAGGTCGCCGATTTGCCGTAGGTATGAGCGACCATATGGGTGCAGTACTTGTAGATCTGCACGTTGTCGGCGGCGCGCACCAGGGTCGAGAAGGCCATGCCCAGTTCGTGCTGGGACGCGGCGACTTCGTGGTGATGCTTGTCCATGGTCAGGCCCATTTCCTGCATCACGCTGACCATTTCGCCGCGCAGGTCGTGGCACGAGTCAACCGGCGGAACCGGGAAGTAGCCGCCCTTGACGCCCGGGCGGTGGCCCAGGTTGCCTTCGTCGAACAGGGTGCCCGAGACATAGGGACCTTCTTCGGACGTGAACTCGTAGAAGCACTTGTTCATGTCGACGGCATAGCGCACGTCGTCGAACACGAAGAATTCAGGCTCGGCGCCGAAATAGGCCGTGTCGCCGATGCCGGTGGTGCCCAAATAGGCTTCGCCGCGCTTGGCGATGGAGCGCGGATCGCGCTCGTAGCCCTGGCCGGTGACCGGGTCGAGAACGTCGCAATACAGGATCACGCAGGGCTGGGCCGAGAACGGGTCCATGACCGCCGTGGACGCGTCGGGGATCAGCGCCATGTCGGATTCGTTGATCGCCTTCCAACCGGCGATCGACGAGCCGTCGAACATGATGCCATCTTCGAATTCAGCCTCGGTGACGAAATCCGACACCATGGTGAGGTGCTGCCATTTCCCGCGGGAGTCCGTGAAGCGAAGGTCAACGAAGGGAATTTCATTGTCCGTCACGTATTTAACGAATTCCGCCGGTGTTTTCAGATCCAAGCTCATACTTGCTTCCTTTTCTTGACTAGGTGTCGAGACGATATTTTCAACGCGCTTTGGTTTAGGCCTCCCTGGCGCGCCGGCACGATGGCCGGCGGGGACCGGACGGCTAGATCGCTTCCGATCCGCGTTCGCCCGTGCGCACGCGGATCGCTTCTTCAACGGGAATGATGAAGATCTTGCCGTCGCCGATGCGACCGGTCTGCGCCGTCTGCTGGATGGCTTCGACGGCCTTGGCGACCATGTCGTCGTTGACGACCAGTTCGATCTTCACCTTGGGCAGGAAATCGACCACGTATTCAGCACCGCGGTAGAGCTCCGTATGCCCCTTCTGGCGCCCGAAGCCCTTGGCCTCGACCACCGTAATCCCTTGCAGGCCCACCTCGTGGAGGGCCTCTTTCACCTCATCCAGCTTGAACGGCTTGATGATGGCTTCGATTTTTTTCATCAGTTTGGTTCCCTTGGGGTTGTCCCCCCCATCAGAAGAGACGGATTTCTTGGGGCGGAAGCCGTTCTTGGCGCGGCGTCCATCCTTCCTCGTCCGCCTCTGTATAGCAGGAGGCGTGCCAGTTCCGAGCCTTGAAGAAAATCGGCCCGATTCAAATACTTACGATGCAACTTGGCGGCCTTGAGTCAACCGCCTGCCCATCCATAATGCCGAAAAAAAGGGCATGTGCGAATAATTTCGGCACATGCCCTTGAGATCGTTGCGAGCCGGGGCCGTGTTAGCCGGACAGGCAATCCCGGATGCGGGCCACGGCCTTCAGGATGTTCTCCTTGGAATTGGCGTAGGAGAACCGGATGTAGCCCTCGCCCTGGGCGCCGAAGCTGGTGCCGGAAATGATCGCCACGCCGGCTTCGTTCAACAGCTTGTTCTGCAACTCCATGGACGACAATCCCGTGCCTTCGATGTTGGG
This sequence comes from uncultured Rhodospirillaceae bacterium, assembly GCA_963972065.1. Lineage (GTDB taxonomy): Bacteria > Pseudomonadota > Alphaproteobacteria > Rhodospirillales > Casp-alpha2 > UBA1479. The sequence continues at coordinate 21,405 of CAXAVJ010000022.1, read as the reverse complement.
AAAGGCGTAGAAGGCGCCCCCCGGCTCGGCACAGCGGAAGCCCGGAATCTGGTTCAACTCGCGCAGGATGACCTTGCGGCGTTCGTCAAAGGCCTTGACCATATCGTCGACCGCGTCCTGCGGCCCGTCCAGCGCCGCGATGCCGGCGAACTGGCTGGCCGCGTTGACGCAGGAATTGCAGTTGATGGCCAGGCGGGTGATCGGCTCGACCATGGATTTCGGCCACACGCCATAGCCCATGCGCCAGCCGGTCATGGCATAGGTCTTGGACCAGCCGTCGAGCAGAATCACCCGGTCGCGCAGGTGTTCGTATTCCAGCAGGCTGACGTGCTCGCGCCCGTCGTACAGCATGCGGCAATAGATCTCGTCGGACATGATGGTGACATGCGGGTGTTCGGCCAGACCCGCCGCCAGCTTGTCCATTTCCTCCCGCGGCACGGCGCCGCCCGTGGGGTTGGCGGGCGAATTCAGGATAATCAGCCGGGTGCGGGGCGTGATCAGGGCCAACACTTCCTCGGCCGAGAAGGCGAAGCCCTTGTCCTCGTGCAGGGCCATGGGCACGGGCGTCGCGCCCGTGAACTTGATGACGCTTTCGTAGATCGGGAAGCCCGGGTTGGGATAGATGATCTCGGCTCCCGGCTCGCCCAGGGCCAGCACGGCGAAGAACATGGTGACCTTGCCGCCCGGCACGATGATGACGTCGGCGGGATCGACGGTGACCTTGCGGTGGCGGGCGATGTCGCGGGCGACGGCCTCGCGCAGCTCGGGGATGCCGTTGGCGGAGGTATAGCCGTGATGGCCGTCCTTCAGCGCCTTGATGGCGGCCTCGACGATATGCGGCGGGGTCTTGAAGTCGGGCTGGCCGATGCCGAGGTTGATGATGTCCTTGCCCTGGGCGGCCAGCGCATTGGCGCGGGCCAGAACCTCGAAGGCGCTTTCGGTGCCAAGCCGCGACATCGCGGCGGCCATCTGTACCATGGATGCATTCTCCGTCTGGTGGTCTTTGTATCGGGGCCTTGGTGGCCCGTTTTCGCTGGGCGGCACTCTATGGTAGACGGTCGGGCGGAGGCAACGGTCATGAGCGACGTCAACGCGGCGGAAATCGCCAACCTTTTCGCGGACCTGCCGGACGGCCGGGGGGCGGAGGCGTTCACCCGGTTGGCCGAAGGCGGGTCCTTCCGGCTGGAACGCATCGTCTCCACCGGCCAGGCGACGCCGCCGGGCGACTGGTACGATCAGGCCGAGGATGAATGGGTCATTCTGCTCGCGGGCGAAGCCGGGCTATTGATCGAGGGCGCGGCCGCGCCCCACACCCTGGCGCCCGGCGATTTCCTGCTGATCCCGGCGCATCAGCGCCACCGCGTGGAATGGACGGCGGCGGACGGGGAAACGGTCTGGTTGGCGCTTCATTTCAAGCCCGCTTGACGTAAGCGGGGCAGGGGATTACACAGGGCGCTCTTTCGTGGGCCGCGCCCGATAAACCGGCGGCTCCGGGGCTCGAAAAGGGTCCGAATGGTGGCTGTAGCTCAGTTGGTTAGAGCATCGGCTTGTGGTGCCGAGGGTCGTGGGTTCAAATCCCATCAGCCACCCCATTTCTCCATATCTCCCAAATTCCCATGGTCTCGCCTCCGCTCCTGCGTCTAAGCTGGTGAAAACCCTGCGGCCGTTCGGCAGCACTCACCAAACAAGACCATCCAGAGGACCCATCCCATGTCATCCGATCCCGCGGCCGTTCGGCCGGCTGCTGCCCTGTCTCCCGCCCTTGCCGATCTCGCCGACCAACTCTGGGCCGCCCGCCGGGACGGTGGGACGGTCGATCTCGACGCCGTGACCTTGCCGCCGTCGTTGGACGAGGGCTACGCCGTGCAGGCGGCGGTCGATGGGGCCTGCGGCGCGCCCGTCGCAGCCTTCAAAATTGGCTCGTCCAGCAAGGCGTCCCAGGAAAAGCTGGGCACGGACGAGCCCTGGTTCGGCGCGGTGGCGCAGTCGTTCATGGCGGAAAGCGGCGCGGTGGTAGCATCCGTCGCCCATACCCTGGCGGTCGAGGGCGAATTCGCCTTTCGCCTGAGCGCCGACCTGCCGGCGCGGGCGGGCGGCTATGCGATCGGCGACGTCCGTGCCGCCGTCGACCAAGTGGCGGGCGCCATCGAGGTGGTCGGGCGGCGGTTCGAAGGCGGGCCCGAGGGCGGCGCCATGCTGCCGCTGCTGGTCGCCGACGGCGGCGTCAACGTCGCCCTGGTCCTGGGCACGGCGAAACCGTTCACGCCCGACATGGATTTCCGCGACCACGGCGTGGTCATGCGGATCAACGATGTGGAGCGAGGCAGGGGTGTGGGGTCCATGGCGCTCGGCGATCCGCTGAATTCCCTGTTGTGGCTGGTCAATGGCCTGTCGCGGCGCGGGCGCGGCCTGACGGCGGGGCAGTGGGTATCGACCGGCACCTGCACGGGCATCGAGGCCGTGGCCCCCGGCGACCGCGCCGTGGCCGATTTCGGCGATTTGGGCGTTGTCGAGGTGACGCTGGATCGCGGATAAGAGATAAACACGACACCCTGCCCAAAGAACAAACGCAAAGAGGATACCTCCATGACACTTCCCGCTGTCGGTTTCATCGGCCTTGGCACCATGGGCCGGGGCATGGCGCTCAACCTCGTGAAGGCGGCGGAGACGGTGTTCGTCTATGACCCCGTGCCGGAGGCGCTGAAGCTTTTGACCGACGCCGGCGCTGTCGCCTGCGCCAGTCCGGCCGAGGTCGCGGAAAAGGCCGGCACGGTCATCATCTGCGTGCCCGACGCGCCGCAGGTGCGCGACGTCATGTTCGGGCCGGGCGGCAACGGCCCCGGCGGCATCGCCGACGCGGAGCGCAAGAACATCACGGTGTTGGACGCCACGACCATGAAGCGGCCCGACGCGCTCGCCATCGCCGCGGATGCGGCGGCCCGGGGCATCGCTTATTTTGATTGCCCCATTTCCGGCCTGCCCCGGCGGGCGGCGGACGGCACCCTGACCATCATGTTCGGCGGCACCCAGGATGGCTATGACGCGGCCTTGCCGTTCCTCAAGGCCTGCGGCGAGGAGATCATCCATTCCGGGCCGCTCGGCGCCGGGCAGGCCATGAAGGGTCTGAACAACGTGATCTACAACATCAATATTGCGGCCTTCTGCGAACTGCTGCCGCTCGCGCTCAAGTCGGGCATGGGGGTCGAGGCGCTGGAGAAGCTGGTGCTCACGGGGTCGTCCCGCTCCTTTGCCTCCGAACACTTCGTGCCCAAGGTGCTGAACGGCGATTTCGAGGGCGATTTCCCCATGCAGGGCGCCTACAAGGACATCCTCAACGTGCAGAGTCTGGCCAAGGATATCGACGCCGCGACGCCGTTGGCCGACGCCATGACGGCGATTTACGAGCGTGCGTTGGAGGCCGGTTACGGCCAGGGCCCGAAAAGCTCCATGATCAAGCTGTATGAAGACGATCTGGGTGTCCAGTTCCGCCGGCCGGGCAAGGATTGACCCGCCACCGGAGAAAGAAAGTCGCGGTGGCAGTAGTTCCTAATTGATATGGGTACGCAGTCGGGTAACATACAATAGAAACCAAAGGTATGCAGTGGCAGAAAACCTATCCCCCAACCTGCTGGGTAAGGTTGACCGGGCGGAGGATTTGCGATCCCCCGTCACTCGGGCGCTGTTTGAGTACTGGCAGACGAAACGTGGCGACCGCGCCCACCCGGCCTGGTCCGACATTAATCTCATGGATGTCTACAACATTGCACCGCATATCGTGGTGCGGGATGTGGTCGACGGCGGTCGTGAATTCCGCTGCCGGTATTCCGGTACGGGCCTGTCGGCGGTTCTGGGGGTCGACGGCACGGGGCAATTGATCGCCGAGACCTACCGGCGCGGGGCGGCGGGGGTTCTGACGCGCTATCAGACAGTCCTGACGGCCGGGCGTCCACTTCGCGCCGTGGCCTATGTCGAGGCCGTGGAGAAGAACCTGCCGACGGCGTTCGAATCCGTGTATCTGCCGCTTTCCGGCGCGGACGGGACCATTGGCCACATCATCGTCGCTTACGACTTCACCTACGTTCCCACGTCCGACGAGCCGCGGGCCCCCGGTAGCCCCCGTTAGGCCGCCGGGGTCTGGCGGCCCATCAGGGCACGCATCTTGTCGGCCAGCCAGCGGCAGGCGACGTAGAACGTGGGCGTGAAGATCAGGCCGAAGAACGTCACCCCGACCATACCCGAGAACACCGTCGTCCCAAGGGCCTGGCGCATTTCCGCACCGGCGCCCTCGGCGATCATCAACGGCACCACGCCCAGGATGAAGGCGAAGGAGGTCATCAGGATCGGGCGCAGACGGGTCTTGGCCGCGTTGATGGCGGCGTCGACGGCGGTCATGCCTTCTTCCTCCGCCTGTTTGGCGAATTCGACGATCAGGATGGCGTTCTTGGCCGCCAGCGCGATCAGCACGACGAAGCCGACCTGCGCCAGGATGTTGGATTCCATACCGCGCAGGTTGAGCCCGACGATCGAGGCCAGCAGGCACATGGGCACGATCAGGATCACCGCCATGGGCAGGGCCCAGCTTTCGTAAAGCGCCGCCAGCAGCAGGAACACGAACACCACCGCCAGCCCGAAGGCGAACACCGCCGTATTGCCGGCCAATTTCTGTTGCAGGGCGATTTCCGTCCATTCGTAGGAAAACCCGTCGGGCAGAACCTTGGCCGCCAGGGCGTCCATCTTGTCCAGGCTTTCGCCGGTCGAGATGCTGGGCAGCTTGGCGCCCTGGACCTCGGCGGCGGGGTAGAGGTTATAGCGCGGCACGCGGTGCGGCCCGGTGATGTCCTGGAACGTGGCGAGCGAGCCGATGGGCACCATATCGCCCTTGGTCGAGCGCGCGTAGAGCTTGGCCACGTCGCCGGGCTGGTCGCGGAATTCGCCGTCGGCCTGCGCCGTCACGCGGAAGGTTCTTCCTAAGAAGTTGAAGTCATTGACGTAGGCGGAGCCGATATAGACCTCCAGCGCCTCCAACACGTTTTCCACCGGCACGTCGAGGATTTCCGCCTTCACGCGGTCGATGTCGGCATAGATCTTGGGCGTCGCCGAATTGAACAGCGAGAACACGCGGGTCAGGCCCGGTTCCTTGTTGGCGGCGGCGACAAGGCTTTGCGCCGCGGCCTGAAGGGCCTCGATGCCGCGTCCGCGGCGGTCCTGGACATAAAGCTTCCAGCCGCCGCCCCGGCCGATGCCGCGCACGGGCGGCGGGGCGACCAGGAAGATCATCGCGTCCTCGATCTGGAACAACTGCGCCTGCAATTCACCCAGCACCTTATTGACGGTCGCCCCCCGTTTGTCGCGCTTGGCGATCGGCTTCATGGGCACGAAGATGGCACCGCCGTTGGGCGCGTTGGTGAAGGTCGCGGCGTCGAACCCGGCGAAACCGACGGCATGTTCCACGTCCGGGTGCTTCAGGATGATGTCGATGGCGCGGCGCACGACCGCGTCCGTGCGCGCCAGGGACGACCCCGCCGGCAACTGCACGACCGTGATCAGGTAGCCCTGATCCTGTTCCGGGATAAAGCCCGAGGGCGTGGTCTTGAATTCATAGACCGTCAGGCCGAGCAGGCCGACATAGACGGTCAACACGATGGCGGCCTTGCGTACGAACCGCTTGGTGCCTTCCGTATAGGCGATGTTCAGGCGCTCGAACCCCCAGTTGAAGGCGGCCGTGAACTTGTCGATGGGCAGCATCAGGACCCGCATGACGCCCCGGCGTTCAGTGCCGCCGTGGTTGGCCTTGAGCAACAGCGCGCAGAGCGCGGGCGACAGGGTCAACGAGACGATCATCGAGATCATGGTCGCCGTCGCCACGGTGATGGCGAACTGGCGGTAGAACTGGCCGGAAATGCCGGTGATGAAGCCGGTCGGCAGGAACACCGCGACCAGCACCAGGGACATGGCGACGATGGCGCCGCCGACTTCGTCCATGGTCTTGTGGGCGGCTTCGCGCGCACTCAGCCCTTTGGCCAGATAGCGTTCGACGTTTTCCACCACGACGATGGCGTCATCGACCACGACCCCGATGGCCAGCACCAGGCCGAACAGGGTCAGGTTGTTGATCGAATAGCCGAGTATCCCCATGACCAGGAAGGTGCCGATCAACGATACCGGAATGGCGACGATGGGCACGATGGCGGCGCGGAAGTTCTGCAGGAACACCAAGATGACCAGGATCACTAGGATGATGGCCTCGCCGATGGTCGTGTAGACGGCATCGATCGAGCGGGCGATGAACTCGGTCGGGTTGTAGACGATGGTGTGCTTCAGGCCTTCGGGAAAGTCCTTGGCCAAGTCGTCCATGGCGTCGATGACCTGCTGCGCCGTCTCCAGGGCGTTGGAGCCCGGGCGCTGCATGATGACGATGGGCAGGGCCGTGTTGCGGTCGAGATAGGCCGTGGTCTGGTAATCCTGCGCCCCCAGTTCGACCCGCGCGATGTCGCGCACGCGGACCACGCCGGTGCCTTCGCCGCGCTTGACGACGATGTCGCCGAAGGCCTCGGGCGCGATCAGGCGGCCCTGGGTTTCCACGTTTAATTCGAATGCCGCCGGCTTGGGCACGGGCAGGCGGTTGATGATGCCCGATGCCACCTGCACATTGTTCTGACGCAGCGCCGCGACGACCTCGCCGGCCGTCAGGTTGAAATTGGCGATGCGTTCCGGGTCCAGCCAGATGCGCATGGAATAGGCGCGTTCGGCGAATACGCGGGCCTCGCCGACGCCGGGGATGCGGGCCAGGCGATCGAGGACCTGGGTCCGCGCGTAGTTGGAGATGTAGAGCTGATCGCGCGAGCCGTCCGGCGACAGCAGATGGATGACCATCATCAGGTCGGGCGAGCTTTTCTTCACGGTCACGCCCAAACGGCGGACTTCCTCGGGCAGGCGGGCCTCGGCAATGGACACCCGGTTCTGCACCTGGACCTGGGCGTCGTCCAGATTGGTGCCCAGCTTGAAGGTGACCTGCAGGTTCAACACGCCGTCGCCGGTCGCTTCCGACTTGGCGTAGAGCATGCCTTCGACGCCGTTGATTTCCTGCTCGAGCGGCGTCGCCACGGTGTCGGCCACGGTTTCCGCCGATGCGCCGGGATAGGTCGCGGTGACCTGGATGGTCGGCGGCGCGATTTCAGGATACTGCGCGACGGGCAGGCTCAGATAGGCGATGAAACCCAGCAGCGTGATGAGGATCGAGATAACCGATGCGAAGATCGGGTGATCGACGAAGAAATGTGTGAAGCGCATGAGACGTTAGGACCCCGAGCGAACCATGATTGTGCCATCGGGCAACAGGTCGGCCTCCTTGGCCATCACCTTGCCGCCCGGCCGCGCGCGCTGAATGCCCTTGACGACGATCCTGTCGTCGGGGCCGACGCCGCCGCGGATGACGCGTAGGCCCTCGTACAGGGGCCCCATGTCCACGGGCGCGGCCTTCACGTTGCCTTCGGCATCGACGATCAGCACCATTTTCTTACTTTGATCGGAGACCACGGCGGCATCGGGGATCAGCACCGCTTCGTATTCGTCGGACCCGATCAGGCGCAGCCGCCCGAACACGCCGGGCACCAAAAAGCCCGATGAATTTTCGAACACGGCCTGGGCGCGGATGGTGCCCGTGTTGGGCGACAATTCATTGTCGACAAAGTTCATGCGGCCCTCGCGGGTGAAGCTGTCCTCGTCCATCAGGCGCACGAACACGGGGTTGGCCTTTTCCCGCGACGAATCCCGCCGCCCCGTGGCGTCGAGCCGGGAATACTTCAGAAATTCAGCTTCGGATGCGGAAAAGGTGAACAGGATCGGATCGATGGAAACCAGGGTCGTCAGCAGGGTCGACTGGGCGGAGCCACCCTCGACCAGGTTGCCGACATCGGCCCTGGCGTCAGATATACGTCCGGAAATCGGCGCCTTCACCTCGGTGAATTCCAGGTTCAGCTTGGCGATTCGGATCTGTGCCTGGGCCGACAGTACCGTGGACTTTGCGGTCGCAAGTTCGGCCTGGCGCTGATCGAAGGTCTCGCGCGAGATGTTGTTGCGCTTCAACAGGCTTTCGGCGCGGTTGAATTCGCGTTCGGCCAGATTGACGCGGGTCTTGGCGGCTTCCAGTGACGCCTTGGCGACGTCCAGCTGAGCCTCGAACGGGCGCGGGTCGATAACGAACAGCAGGTCACCCTTGTTGACCAGATCGCCATCCTTGAAATGTATCGATTCCAGGAAACCTGACACGCGGGCGCGAATTTCCACGCGGTTCGTCGCCTCAAAGCGGCCGGTGTATTCATCCCATTCGGTGATCTTCTTGATCAGGGGCTTGGCCACGGTCACCGGCATCGGGCCCTGCTGGGCGACGGCGGGGACGGAAACTGCCGCGAATATGAAGGCGGCGAGCGCCCAGGCGGTGGACAGGGAAAGCAGACGGGGGGAAATCACCATGAGAATTGCTCTCTGATTTTTAACGGAATGACTGTTCTGGATAGGCGCAAAAAAAACCGGGCACGGGCCCGAGATATGCTTGATGCGTGAACATCGACCTCATCGGTGAAAATTTCAAGCGTGAATTTTGCACCGCAGCAAAGAAATTACCGATGCGGTCGGCGGCACGTGCGGGGCAGGGTGGAAAAATGCCCCGGTGACGGGAGGCGCTCACCCGGCCTCGGCCTTGGCGCCGCCCATGCATTGGGGGGACGCCAGGGTGCGCCCGCCGCGTGTCTGCCATTCTCCGGCCGTGTAGGTTTCCATGGACAGGGCATGAATGGCGCCGGCGAGTTCGTCCGCCAGAACGGCGTTGACCGTCTGGTGGCGTTTGATTCGATTCAGGCCGTCGAACCGGGGAGAGACGACGATCACCTTGAAATGGCTTTCCGATCCCGGGGGCACCGAATGCATGTGGCTTTCGTTGATCACCTCAAGATGGTCCGGCGTGAGGGATTCGGTCAGTTTTCTCTCGATCGACTGTTGAACGTGCACGGCATGCATCCTTGTGTTCGGGCTGTCTTAGGGTCTTAATCTAGGGACCGCCCTGCGTGACGACAAGTTTTCCCCGTTATGCGCGATTTATCCCCGTTTGGCGGCTTGCCCTGGGCACGGCGAACGGTTATTCATGCCGCAGCCGTCCGGTCCTGAAATTCGGCCAGATTCCCTGGTTCGTCGGGCGGCGGCGACGTCCGCTTCAGGAGACTCCCATGACGGCTCCAGACAACGGTTCGAGCGTGGCCGCGCAAGCGTCGGCCACCCCTGCCGTATCCCATCAAGACATGGCGAATGCCATCCGATTCCTTTCCGCCGATGCCGTGCAAAGGGCCAATTCCGGCCATCCGGGCATGCCCATGGGCATGGCCGATGCGGCGACGGTGTTGTTCACCCGGTTCCTGAAGTTCGATGCGTCGGACCCAAAATGGCCGGATCGTGACCGCTTCGTGCTGTCGGCGGGCCACGGGTCGATGCTGCTCTATAGCTTGCTGCATCTGACCGGCTATCCCGGCATGCCCATGAGCGAGCTGGAAAATTTCCGCCAGTTGGGCTCCAAGACCGCGGGCCATCCCGAATACGGCCACGCGCCGGGGATCGAGACGACGACCGGGCCGCTGGGGCAGGGTATCGCCACCGCCGTCGGCATGGCGCTGGCGGAACGCCTGCATAACGCGCGCTTCGGCGACGCCCTGGTCGATCACCATACATATGTCATCGCCGGTGACGGCTGCCTGATGGAAGGCATCAGCCACGAAGCCATTTCCATGGCCGGGCACCTGAAGCTGGGCAAGATGATCGTGCTGTGGGACGACAACCAGATCTCCATTGACGGTGGCACGGATTTGTCCGTGTCCGATGATCAGATGGCGCGCTTCACGGCGTCGGGCTGGGACGTGCAGGCGGTCGATGGCCATGATCCGGACGCCGTCGCGGCAGCCATCGAAAAGGCGCGGGGGACGAATACACCCTCCATGATCGCTTGCCGCACCATCATCGGTTACGGCTCTCCCAACAAGCAGGGGACCTCGGGCACCCATGGGGCGCCGCTCGGCGACGACGAACTCGTCCTGGCGCGGGAAAAGATGGGCTGGCCCCATGCGCCGTTCACGATTCCGGCCGATGTGTTGAACGCCTGGCGCGCCGCCGGCAACCGGGGCGCGGAAGCCCGCGCCGGATGGCTGGGTCGCCTCGACGGGTCCAAGGACAAGGCCGCATTCGAGCGCGGCGTGGCCGGCACGCTGCCCGAAGGCTGGAAACAGGCAGTTCTTGACTACAAGAAGGCCGTTGTCGAGGAGGCCCCGAAATGGGCGACCCGGCAGGCGTCGGGCAAGTTTCTCGACCTGCTCTGTGCCGCCGTGCCTGACCTGATCGGCGGCTCCGCCGACCTGACCGGCTCGGTCAACACCAAGGCCAAGGGGCTGGAGCCCGTCACACCCGACGATTTCTCGGGCCGCTACATGTATTACGGCGTGCGCGAGCACGGCATGGCCGCGGCCATGAACGGCATGGCCCTGCACGGCGGGTTCATTCCCTACGGCGGGACGTTCCTGGTGTTCGCCGATTACATGCGCGGTGCCATGCGCCTGTCGGCGCTGATGGAACAGCGCGTGGTCTATGTGCTGACCCACGATTCCATCGGTCTCGGCGAAGACGGTCCGACCCACCAGCCGGTGGAAACCCTGGCCAGCCTGCGCGCCATGCCCAACTTCGCCGTGTTCCGGCCCTGCGACCCGATCGAGACCGCGGAATGCTGGGAACTGGCGGTGGAGCGATTTGACGGTCCGTCCGGCATGGTGCTGACGCGCCAGGGCGTGCCGCTGCTGCGCAAGGATGCGGGGGCCGAGAACAAGTCCGCGAAAGGCGCCTATGTCCTGGCCGAGGCCGAGGGTACCCGCAAGGTGACATTGATGGCGACAGGCTCGGAAGTGTCCATCGCCATGGCGGCGCGGGATATGCTGCAGGCCGAAGGCATTGGTGCTGCGGTCGTTTCCATGCCGTCGTGGGAATTGTTCGAGGAACAGGACCAAGCGTATCGCAACGAAGTGCTTGGCCCGGGCACGGCGCGGGTCGCGGTCGAAGCCGCAATCCGCATGGGCTGGGACCGCTACATCGGTTCGGACGGCGGGTTCGTCGGCATGACAGGGTTCGGCGCTTCGGCGCCGGCGGGTGAGCTGTACAAGCATTTCGGCATTACGGCGGATGCCGTGGTCGCCGAAGCCAAATCACGGATCAACTAGGGATAACGCAGGGGCACAGGGGACGAATGATGAACCTTGATGTTTTAGCCGCCACGGCGCGGGAAATGGTCGACAATCACCGGGGGCTTCTGGCCGCCGACGAAAGCACGGGTACGATCAAGAAACGGTTCGATTCCATCGGTGTCGAATCCACGGAAACGGTGCGCCGCGATTACCGCGAACTGCTGTTCCGCACCAAGGGCATCGGCAAGTTCATTTCCGGCGCTATTCTGTATGACGAAACCCTTCGCCAGAAGGCTGACGACGGCACCACCCTGGTGCAGTTGCTGCAGGCGGAAAACGTCATTCCCGGCATCAAGGTCGACGGCGGCGCCAAGACGCTGCCCGGCAGCCCGAATGAGAAACTGACCGAAGGGCTCGACGGCCTGCCGGAACGGGTTGCTGAATATGTCACGCTGGGTGCCCGCTTCGCCAAATGGCGCGCGGTCATCACCATCGGCGACGGCATGCCGTCCGATTACTGCATCCACACCAACGCCCATGCGCTGGCGCGGTATGCCCGCATCTGCCAGGAAGGCGGGTTGGTGCCGATCGTCGAACCGGAAGTTCTGATGGATGGAAAGCACACCATCGACGTTTGCGAAGCGGTCACGACCAAGACCCTGGAAGCGGTCTATCACGAGCTTTACCTGCAGGGCGTGCAGCTTGAAGGCACGATCTTGAAGCCGAACATGATCATTTCGGCATCGGACTGCCCGAGCCAAGCCTCGGCGGATGAAATCGCCGCCCGCACGGTGAAGGTCTTGAAGCGTTGCGTACCAACCGCCGTGCCGGGGATCATGTTCCTGTCGGGCGGCCAGTCGGAAGAGGAAGCGACCCGCAACCTCAACGCCATGAACGCCAACCACGGCCCGCTGCCCTGGGCGCTCAGCTATTCCTACGGCCGCGCCTTGCAGCAGAGTGCTTTGAAGGCCTGGAAGGGCGAGGCCGGCAACGTGCCCGCCGCCCAGGCCGCGTTGTTGAAGCGTGCGCAGTTGAACAGCGCCGCCTGCGCCGGCACCTACGCCGCCGACGCGGAGAAAGCCGCCTAAGGGCGGCGCAGCGTCATGGGCCGGGACATCAAGATCGCGCCGTCCATCCTGTCCGCCGACTTCGCGCGGCTGGGCGAGGAAATCCGGGCGATCGATGCCGCCGGCTGTGACTATGTGCATGTCGATGTCATGGACGGGCATTTCGTGCCCAACCTGACCATCGGCCCCATGGTGGTGAAGGCGATCCGCCCGCATACCGCCAAGCCCTTGGACGTGCACTTGATGATCGACCCGGCGCAGCCGTTCCTAAAGGAATATGCCGACGCCGGGGCCGACATCATCACGGTCCATGCGGAAGCGGACAAGCACCTCGACCGCTCGCTCCAGGCCATCAAGGACCTGGGGAAAAAGGCAGGGGTGTCGCTTAATCCCGGCACGTCGGAAAGCGCCATCGAATACGTGCTCGACCGCCTGGACCTGATCCTGGTGATGTCCGTCAATCCGGGTTTCGGCGGGCAGAGCTTCATGCCGTCGCAATTGCCCAAGATCAAACGCATCCGCGAGATGATCGGCAATCGGCCCATCGAGCTTGAGGTCGACGGCGGCGTCAACACGGACACCATCAAGTCCGTGGTCGACGCCGGGGCCGACGTTCTGGTCGCCGGCAGCGCCGTGTTCAAGGGTGATGACTACGCCGCCACCATTGGGGCGCTGCGGACAGCCGCCGCCTGATCAACTCAACGGATGGGCCGGCTGTTCCAGGATGGCCCGCGCGAAATACCGGAACGTCACGTTCATCGCTTCCGGCTTGTGGCGCCAGGCATGGGCAAGCCTGCCCAGTTCCGGATCGACCTCCTGGATTTCTCCCGCCGCCATCGCCGCCAATTGGATGCGCGCCGCGTGTTCGAAGAAAATTCCCATGACGCAGGCGGATTCCACGGTGTTGCCGGCGCAAAGCTGGCCGTGATGGGCCAGCAGGATCGCGGATTTATCGCCCATCGCCGTGGTGATGATCTCGCCTTCCTCGTCGCCGAAGGGCACGCCCGGCCAATGGGGCAGATGCGCGACGTCATCGAAAAACGCCATCGTATCCATATGGGCGACCCGCAGCGGTTCGCCGATCATCGACAGGGCCGATGAATAGGGCGGATGGGTGTGGACGATGGATTGCACGTCGGGGCGCGCGCGGTAGACGTGGATGTGGAAACGGTTCGCCATGTTCGGCGTGCCCTTGCCTTTGATGACTTTCAGGTCGCCGTCGACGAGAAGGTAGTCGGATGCCGTCACTTGTTCGAACCCCAGACCGTAGGGCAGGGTCCACATGGTGTCCGGCTCATCCCCCCGGGCCGTGAACTGCCCGGCCAGGCCACTGCCATGCCCATGCGCGGCTAAAATCCGGCAGCCGACGGCCAGACGTTGCTGCACGGACCAGTCGGGCATCTTTTCGCCGGCCAGGGCCGCGGTCATTTCCTCGATTGCCTGTTCCTGGGTTTGCGCCATCGTTGGGGCCTCCTGTGCGTTGAATGGGGTGGGGACGGGACCGGCGCGGGGCCGATGCGGAAAAGGTATCTCCCGTCATAAAATTGGGCAACCCAATTATCTATGTATTCCAGACTTTATTTGATATGGATATCTTTAGGGCGACGCAACGCGCGGGTAATTCCGCCCGCCCGGTCGAATTGATGGAGAATGTCATGGTGCCTGAAACTCCAGAGAAAGCGGATGCCGTCCTGTCGTTTTCTCCGGTCAAGGCGATCCTCCGTCACCAGTCGATCATCGAGCAGATCATGGGGCTGATCGAGTCCGGCGCCTTGCAAGTGGGCGACAAATTTCCGCCCGAACGAATGCTCGCCGACCGATGGCAGGTCAGCCGGCCGGTTCTGCGTGAGGCCTTCCGCGTGCTGCAGTCGCAAGGCATCGTCGAAAGCCGCCACGGCGACGGGCGTTATGTGCGCTCCGTCCGCGCGCTGGATGCCAATGATCTGCGCCGTCGACACCTGATCGACCGGCGCGAGTCCCTGTTACAGATATGGGAAGTGCGCGCGTTGTTGGAGGTGCAGGCCGCCCGCCTTGCAGCGGTCAATGCCAGCGAGGAACAGATCCGGGCGATTGAGCGCCCGATCATTCTGATGGGTGAAATGGCGGCTCCCGACTCCCGGGAAACCGATCTGAACATGGAAATTCATACCGCCGTCGCCCTGGCATCAGGCAACGACTATCTGGCGCAGATGATCCTCATGGCGCTTGAGGAATACCGCGCCCTCGATTTCAAGGAAGCCGTGCCCATCGAGGAATGGAAAGGGCTGCAGGAAGAACACTGGCCGATTGCCAAGGCGATCCGGTCCCGGTCCGCCGAACGCGCAGGCGCGGTGATGACCCAGCACTTCGAAGACCTGAAACGGGCCCTCGACAAATGGTCCGGATCAACCAATTAGAGGATCGGAAACATGACCATCAAATTGTATTCCCGGTATCGGAATTCCGCCGGGCAGCGGGTTCGAACCACTATGAATCTGAAAAATGTGCCCTACGACTATATCGCCGTCGAAAACATGCAGTCCGACGATTATCAGCGCATCAATCCGCAAAGGCTTCTGCCCGCGATCGAAATCGACGGCCGGGTCTTCAGCCAATCAACGGCGATCATCGATTGGTTGGAGCGGACCTATCCGGACCCGTCCGTTTTCCCGGAGGACCCGAAAGACCGGATGGACGCCATCTCATTCGCCCAATTCATCGCCAGCGAAATTCACGCCATCCACAATCACCGGGTGCGTGACCATCTGACCGACAACGAAGGTTGGAGCGAGGAACAATCCATGGGCTGGTATTCCCATTGGATTACCGCCGGTCTGACGACGCTGGAGACGATGTTGCGACAACGGCCGCGCAAGACGACGTTCTGTTACGGCGAAAGCCCGAGCGTTGCCGATATTTACCTGGTGCCCGTGTTGTTCAACGCGCGCTGGTACGGCTTTGCGCTGGACAAGTTTCCCTTGATCCTGGGGGTCGATGCCGCCTGTGCCGAACTGGAGGCCTTTCGTCTGGCGGGTCCGGAAATGCAGCCCGATTATCCCGGACCTAGCCCCGAATACCGCTAATTTTGAAGATGTAATCCGGACTGCACACGCTCGATAGTGCGGCGCACGTCACGTTCGCTGAGATCGTCGGCGGCGATCAGTTGCCGGATGATCGGGTCGGACATCACTTCTTCCAATAACGGCTCATTCCTTGGTCGCAGGCGTGGGAAGCCGGCCAAGCGCCGGATTCTGCCGACGATCCGGGCAGCGGGGAAAACCGGTTTTCCGGGAATATTTCCATCGGTCATGGGGGCAATCTCCTCCTTCGCGTGCATCACGGCGCCGGCACGAGAGGGGGGGCGGAACTGCCGCGCGCTCACCGCCGCCGACCAGGGTCGAAGGATCGCGGGGGAATGCGGCTAAAAAAAGTCGGCGGCCCCGTCGGCGGCCATGGCGCGGGAAAAGTGATCAGCAGATCGCGTCGAGCTGCGCATCGGTCAGATTGCCGGGCACGATGGTGATCGGCACACGCAGGCGACCGGCCTGCTTTTCGACCAGAAGTTCGATCAGCGGTCCCGGGCCTTCATTGCCGGTGGCCGCGCCAAGGACGAGAAGGGCGATGTTCTGTTCCTCGTCGATCAGCTTGATCAATTCCTCGGCGACCTTGCCCTCGCGGATATAGACCGGCGGAATCTTGCCCGTGATGCGTTGCACCACCGAGGCCACGGCCTGCACCATTTCCTCGGCTTCCTCGCGGGCTTCCTCACGCATGCGCTCACCGATCGCCATCCAGTGCTGGAATTCGGCGGGTTCGGTCACGTAAAGCAGGGCCACGCGGCGGTTGGCGTTGCGCGCCCGCAGGCTGGCAAAGCGCACGGCACGGGACATTTCCTCGGATCGGTCGACGACACAGAGGAACGTAAGCTGATCGTCGCCCGGCTGGTCGGCGCCGGTCGGCTGTTTGGCGTCGGTCATCGGATTATCCCTTTCGGAATGCCGCGTTCGCTGCCCATCCTGCCACCACGGCGATGATCACGGCAAGCACGCCGTAGGCCAGAGAGTAGCGATGGGCGAGATCGTAGACCTGTGCCTCGACCCCGAACTTGCGCACAGTCAACAGCGTCGTCGCCGTGGATTGCAGCTTGTTGTCGCGGAACAGGTAGACCTCAATGGTGAAGGTGCCGACCGAAACGTTGGCCGGAAACCGCAGGCGCGTGCGGAAAAGCTGTTCGGACAGAAACACGACGTTGTCCGGCTTGGTCATATACAGGCCGATACGCTGCAGGTTGCGAATCAGCCCCTCGCGGAAATCATAGGGCGCTTCGGGCAGCAGTTTGCCCGAAACCTTGGCGCGCAGGTCGAGGTTCGTCAGCCCGATCTGCAGACGGTCGGCGTCCTCCGGGTTCATGAATTCCTTGAGCGGACGGTTGCTGGCGATGCGGTAATAGGACGGCACCTTGTCGAACACCAGTTCGTCGCGGTTGACCCATACGCCCAGCACCTTTTCCTTGCGGCGTACGACCTCGTCCCGGGCCGGGCCGCGCACGACGACGACCAGGTCGCCGGCCTGCTTCACGGCGCCGTAGAGCAACAGGTCCGTGCCCGTGAACCCGGTCGTGATCGACACGATGGGGTCCGTCAGGTCGATGGTGATGTCGCGGGCCTGGGCGCGGCCGGGCAGGGTGAGCGCCAACAGGATGGTCAGGAAGGGGATCAATTGTCGCATTGTCAGTGCCCCGCCAAGCCGATGGAGTAAAGGTCCACGGGCGTCGCGACCAGGTCGTAAGTCAGCTTGGCGCAGACTGCCAGCACGATCAGCGCCAGCATGCCGCGCAGTTGTTCGCCGCGCATGCGACCGCCGAACCGTGCGCCGAACTGGGCCCCGATGACGCCGCCGAACAGCAGGATCAGGGCCAGCACCACGTCCACGGTCTGGTTGGTCACTGATTGCAGCACGGTGACGTTGGCGGTGACGAAGATGATCTGGAACAGAGAGGAGCCGACGACGACCGACGCCGGCATGCCGAGCAGGTAGATCATGGCCGGGACCATGACGAAGCCGCCGCCGACCCCCATGATGGCGGCCAAAAGACCCACGAAGACACCGACGCCGAGCGGCAGCAGAGCGCTGATATACAGGCGCGAGCGGCGGAACCGCATCTTGAACGGCAGGCCGTGCAGCCAGTTGTGCGTGTGCTGGCGGCGCGGCACGTCGCGTTTGCGCGCCATCATCGCCCGCATGCTTTCAACCAACATCAGGAAGCCGATGATCGATAGGAACACGACGTAGCAAAGTTTGATGACCAGATCGACCTGGCCCAGTTCGCGCAGCACGGTGAACAGCCAAACCCCGACCGACGAGCCGATGACGCCGCCGACCAGCAGCACCATGCCCATTTTCAGGTCCACGTTGCCGCGTTTCCAATGGGCCAGCACGCCGGATACGGATGCTGCCACGATCTGGTTGGCTTCGGTCGCCACGGCGACGGCGGGCGGAATGCCGATGAAGATGAGCAACGGGGTCATCAGGAAGCCGCCGCCCACGCCGAAAAGCCCGGAAAGAAACCCCACGCCTGCGCCCATGCCGAAAATCGCGAATGCGTTGACCGACATCTCGGCGATGGGGAGGTAGATATCCAACTCTGTATCCCGGTGGGCTTAGCGCGAAAATGCAGCGGGTCAGGTTTGTAACCGCGTGAAATTACAAGGAAATCCTGTGCCCCCACTGAAAGTAATAATATAGCGCTCTGCACTGTAAAACCCTTAATTTGCCGTGGACAGGCGATTTTCCCGAAATCGGGACAGAATTCGTCACCAGACATGCCGAACGGGGGTCAATAGCGGGCGACTTCGGCGATGGAGAACAGGTCCGCCGGTTGCAGGACAAGCTCATAGGTCAGCTTGGCGCAGACGCCGAGAACGATCAGCGCCAACAGTCCGCGCAGTTGTTCACCCTGCATCTTTGCCCCCAGGCGGGCGCCGAACTGGGCACCGAGTACGCCGCCGATCAGCAGGATCAACGCCAGCACGATGTCCACCGTCTGGTTGGTCGCCGACTGCAGGATGGTCACGTTGGCCGATACGAAGATGATCTGGAACAAGGACGTGCCGACCACCACCGCCGTCGGCATACCCAGGACGTAGATCATCGCGGGGACCATGACGAAGCCGCCGCCCACGCCCATGATGCCGGCCAGCAGGCCGACGAACAGGCCGACGGCAAGCGGCGGCAGGGCGCTGATGTACAGCCTGGAACGGCGGAACCGGACCTTGAACGGCAGGCCGTGCAGCCAATTGTGCATATGGTCGCGACGGGACTGGTTCTTCTTCTTGCGCATCATGGCGCGCGCACTTTCCACCAGCATCAGGCCGCCGATAATCGCCAGGAACAGCACGTAGCAGAGGCGGATGACAAGGTCGATATGACCCTGTTCGCGCAGCACGGTGAACAGCCAGACCCCGACCGATGATCCCACGACGCCGCCGACCAGAAGGAATCCGCCCATGCGAAAATCGACGTTGCCGCGTTTCCAATGGGCCAGCACGCCGGAAATCGACGCGGCGACGATCAAGCTTGCCCCGGTCGCCACGGCCACGGCCGAAGGGATGCCGATGAAGAACAGCAGCGGTGTCATCAGGAACCCGCCGCCGACTCCGAACAGGCCCGACAGGAGTCCCACACCGGCGCCGACCGCCAGAATAAGGGGGACGTTCACCGACATTTCGGCGATGGGCATATAGATATCCAAATCAGATTCCTGACGGATCTAGGGGGGATCAACAGAGTTGTGCGTGTTGCCGGGACAGGCCGGGGCGGGTCGCGGCCCGCACGTTGTAGTCCCGTCCGTCCACCAAGAAAAGCCCCGGAAGTGGGAAATTTCCGTGTAACCATGTAATTAGGCCGTCGATTGGTCTTGCGATGGCCCGGCGCATCCCGAAAAATGCGGACTTCCTAATCGATCTTGAGGGTAACGACATGGCGGAGACTTTGGATGCGCGCGGCCTGAAATGCCCGCTTCCCGTGCTCAAGGCAAAAAAGGCTCTGAAGCCGCTGGCGGTCGGCGATACGCTGACGGTGATCGCAACGGATCCCAGCGCGCCCAAGGATTTCGAGGAATTCTGCGCCGCCACGGGCTACGGCCTGGTCGAGAGCCGCGCCGAAGGCGGGGAATTCACCATCGTCGTGCGCAAGACCTGATCATGGCGGCACATGCCACGATGGGGGGCGAACCACGATGGGGAGCAGATAGCGCACCTTGACCGAACCTCCGTATATCACCGATGACGTTGACGCCGGAGGGGCGCGGCCCCTGGCACGCCTGACCCTTGCCCTCGCCGTGTCGGTGGGGTTGACGCTTTGCGCCGCCGCGGTGCCCATTCTGGTCGGCGCCGAGCGCCTGATTGCCGCCGTCGGCGGCTGGGTCACGGGTTACGATGGCGAGGGCAAAGGCAGTGCCGAATTGCGCTTTTGGGGGACGCCGGGTCTCGACGCCGACGACGTCATCCTGCGTTTGCCGGGGAATCGCTTTGTGCCCGTGGACAGTCCGCCGCTATTGCGCATCGCGCGGCTGGAGGCCGATCTCGACCTATGGGCCCTGGCCCGCGGCGCCGTGCGGGCGCGCCGTCTTGTCCTGGTGCGGCCCAGTCTGCGGCTCGACCGTGGCCCGGATGGGGCCAACAACTGGAGTCTCCGGGGCAAGCCGCGCCTGGACGGCGAGGCGCCGCCGCCGGGGACACCGGCCTTCAAGGCATCCGGTTTGCCGGGGGTGGAGATCGCGGCGCTGACGATCGAGGGCGGCGCCTTGCGATATACCGACGCGGGGCTTGATCGCGACGTTA
Organism: uncultured Rhodospirillaceae bacterium; assembly: GCA_963972065.1. Taxonomy (GTDB): domain Bacteria; phylum Pseudomonadota; class Alphaproteobacteria; order Rhodospirillales; family Casp-alpha2; genus UBA1479. Next base: position 1,308 of record CAXAVJ010000022.1, on the reverse strand, counting down.
CGCTTGACGGCATTGCCATGGAGGCCGGCATCGCGCGCGCGTCCGAGGGCCGCGTGCTGCGTCTGCGCGGCGATGCCCGGTTGCGGAGCGAGCCCGTCTATGTCGAAGCCGAACTGCACCGGCTCAATGATTTCCGCGATGGCATCCGCGTGCCGTTCACGGTCATGCTCGACGCGGCGCCGGGCAGTCTCCTGGTGCGCGGCACCGTGGCCCATCGTCATCGTTGGGCGCTGAGCGCCGCGATCGACCTGGACCTGGACGACCCCAAGGCTCTGGCCGCCGCCTGGCCGCCGGCACCGGCCGATCTGATCGGTCAGGCCTCGGCCCGCCTGCAGGCGGACGTGAAGGGTGGGCGTATCGACCTTGCGCTCCGTAGTCTGGTCCTGGGTGCTACGGACATGACAGGGCGCATCGCCGTCGATCTGGACGACAAGCTGCCGCTGATCGAATTGGATCTGGCGGCCGGGGCCCTGGACCTGCGTCACGCGGTCGCTGCGGCGCGCCTGGCCGGATTGTTTCAGCCGGCGGTGGGATCGGCGTCCCGCCGCTTCGACATCGGCGGTCGGGGGCGAATCAAATGGGCGCGCCTGAAGGTGCCTGGGGTCGACCTGGGCGCGGGCGGGCTCGGTCTGTCGTGGCGCACGGGGGAGCCGAACCTGGCGGCCGATATCGGCTCGCTGCCGCTGTTCGGCGGCACGCTCAGTGCGCGCATGGAAGCCACGGCGAATGAGGGCAAGACGGCGCTGTCCCTCGCGGTGTCGGGCAGCGACCTGGATGCAGCCCTGATGACGGCAAGCCTGCTGGGCGGGCATGGTGTCGCCGGACGTCTGCACGGCAATCTGGATGTTCTTGCCGTGGGTGCCTCGGGGCCGGAGATGCTGGCGGCCACATCGGGCGGCGGGCGCGTAACGCTGTCGGAAGGGCGCATCTTCGGCTCGCCCCTGCAGCGCGCGGTCGATAAGGACAAACGATCCATTGGGCTTGGTCGGGCGTCCATGGATTTCACGATCGAGGGCGGCTTGGTCGCGAGCGACGAACTGCTTCTGGATTTCGAAGTCGGCCATGCCCGCGCGGGCCTGACCTGGGACATGCCGTCGGGCGATGTCACTGTCCGCTTCCAGCCGTCGCCGGTGTTTGAGGGCAGGGACGCCCCGCCCGTTGTGTCGGGTCCGTTGTGGGAAGTGTTGCTGGCGCGATAGACGGCAGGGCGAAGAAACGCGCCCTAGAACACCAGTTCGCCTTCTTCGTCGCCGGTGGCGATGACGATTTCGCCCGAGTCGGACAGGTTCTTGGCGACCTGCACGATGG
>CAXAVJ010000021.1:0-47914 GCA_963972065.1 uncultured Rhodospirillaceae bacterium | reverse complement strand
GATGATGCCGAGCCACATGCCGATGCCGATGGCGGTCGACTTGGCGACTCCACCCTGCAGGCCCAGGGTCATGGCATCAACCAGATAGCCGTTCATGCCGGCCAGGATCAGGCCGGTGACGAGGGTCGCCATGGCGCCCCAACGGAACCAGAACAGGGCGGCCGGTGCAATGACCTTGCCGATGGCCGGTTTCTGTTCGTCCGGAATTTTGCCCATGTTCGGGATCTGGACGAAGTTGAAATACCACAGCAGGCCGATCCACATAACGCCGGACAGCACGTGCAGCCAGCGGAACAGGAACGCGAACCAGGCATGTCCGCCCGGCTGACCTTCGCCCGTCACGGCGGTGACGGCGAGAACCATGAGAATGGTGAGAATGAAACCGGCGATTACCGTGTTTCGTAAGTTTGACAGGATAGCGGCCATTGTCCGATCCTCCTTCGACTTGTTTGTCTATTAACCCCAATAAACCCGGCGGTCGGGCTGAAAGCCCCAATAAACCCGCCCGCATGTCACGGAATATAAAGCCTGACAGGGCCGCATCAACGATATTCCTCGTCCTCAATTCCGATTAGAGGCATATATCAAGGCGCACCGCGCCTTGCGCGGCCCATCCCACAACGCCCGGAAACGGGAGAAATTCACGACCGTCATGGCAAATAACGCCGAATCATCGACCGGAATTCCCACCCCGGAGGTCCTGGCGCCGGTCATGGCGGACCTGCGCCGCGACGACCGCGACCGCTATCTGACGGCCCTTTTGGCGCCGCCGGAAGCCCGCGAAGGCCTGATCGCGCTCTACGGTTTCAACCTGGAGATCGCCCGCGTGCGGGAAACCGTGTCGGAGGAGCTGATCGGACGCATGCGCCTGCAATGGTGGCGCGATCGCCTGGACGACATCTATGCCGGCACGCCGCCCAAGCACCCCGTGGCCGAGCCGCTTGCCTGGGCCGTCGCCCGCTTCGCCGTGCCCCGGACCGTTCTGGAAGACCTGATCGCCGCCCGTGAGGATGACCTTGCGGGCGAGGCGCCGGCGGACCTGGCGGCGCTGGAAGATCATGCCCGGCGCACCGCCGCCCCGGTGGTGTCCCTGGCCCTGCGCGTGTTGGGGCAGGACAGCGGTCCCGCCGCCGCCGTCGCCACGGACGTCGCCATGGCCCAGGCCCTGACCGGCATCCTGCGGGCCGTGCCCTTTCATCTGCGGACCGGGGTGGTGCGCCTGCCGGGTGACCTGTGCCGCACGGCGGGTCTCGATCTGGACCGTTTGCGCGACCGTGGCCCCACGGGGCAGGAGAAAGCACTGTCCGACGTCGTCGCCCAGATCGCCGACCGGGCGCAAGACGCGCTCATCGCCGCGCGCCGTCATCGAGTGCCGCGCCGGGCCCTGCCGGCGCTGTTGCCGGCACGTCTGGCGGCCCGCGACCTGAAGCGCCTGATGCAGGCCGGGTTCGATCCGTTCGCGGGATCGGTCATGCGGGTGGACGGTCTGCGTCCGTTGGTCTTGTTGATGGCCCGCATCGGCGGGAAACTCTAGGACGCCGGATCGGGGCCGGGGCAGGGATATGAACGAGGGTCGCCAAGCGGAAGAGGTCCGGCGGATTTTGGAGCGCGCGCAGTTCTACCTGGACTGCGGCCTGAAGGCGGACGCGGTCCGCCATCTTGAGGACGCGTTGGTCCTGGCCCCTGATGATGCCGCTATCCAGGCCGCGCTTGCCGGTCTCCGCCCGCAGCCCGCTAAGCCGGGCCGGGTGTTCGACATCACACCGAAACGCCGACCCATTGCAGGCGATGATGATCTCACCGCTGCCTTTGCCGCGGCCTATCGGGACCGGGACTGGGCCGGGGCGGCCGCCGCGGCGCGGACCCTGACCCGGGCCCGGCCGGACGATGCCCGGGCCTGGAACTCCTTGGCGGTGGTGGCCCGCAGGCTCGGCAATTTTGATGTGGCCCTTGATGCTCACGATCGGGCCGTCGCCTTGAACCCGGCGGCGCCCGGGGCGGCTTTGGCCCGGGCCAAGACCTTGTGGGAAGCCGGACGTTTGGAAGAGGCCGATGCCGCCTACGGGGCGCAGTTGTCGAAGCTGGACGAGGGTGGGGCGCAGTATGCCGACACCAGAATGTCCCAAGGGATGATCCGAATGACCCTGGGCGGTCCGGCCGCCGGGGTCGAGGATTACGAATGGCGCTGGCGGGCCGGGCAGATCGCGCTGCCCGACGTGGCGCAGCCTTATTGGGACGGCACGCCCCAACCGGATAAGCGCATTCTGTTTTACGGCGAACAGGGATTCGGCGACGCCATCCAGTTCGCCCGCTATGTGCCGCTGATTGCGGCGCGATGTACCCGCGTGGTCATGCCGTGCAAGCCGGAAATCCGGCGTCTGATGGAAACGCTTCCGGGCGCTCCGGAAGTCTGCGCCGAGAAGATCGCCCGGGATTCGTTCGACCTGTACGTCCCGGCCATGTCCGCCATGCGGTTGTTCGGCGCGGGTGTCGATGCTTTGCCCCGTGACGTGCCTTACCTGCATGCGGCGCAGGACGACATCGCGCGCCTGCGCCCGCGGATCGGGCGCGGCGGGGGACTGCATATCGGCATCGCCTGGACCGGCAGCCCGACCAACGGCGGGGACTGGAAACGGGCCATCGATCCGGCCCTGTTCGGGGGACTGGCGCGGGTGCCGGGCGTGACGCTCTACAGTCTACAGAAGGTCCGGGACGATACGCCGGAAGCTTTCCGCAATCCGCCCGAAGGAACGGTCGATCTCACCCCCATGCTGAACGATTTCGCAGACACGGCGGCGGCCATCGCCTGTCTCGACCTGGTGATCTCGGCCGATACTTCCGTCGCCCATCTGACGGGGGCGCTGGCGAAGCCGGTCTGGGTGATGCTGCCCAAGGTGCCCGACTGGCGCTGGATGCTGGGCCAGGGCGACAGCCCCTGGTATCCGACCATGCGCCTTTACCGCCAGGATGCCTTCGGCGATTGGTCGGGCGTCATGGCGCGGGTCGCGGCGGATCTGGCGATGTTTGAACCGAAGGGCCGGAAAAAGGCCGGAGGGCTTACTCGGCTGCTGCCTTGGCGCCGGTGATCCAGGCGTCGAGGTCGGCGAGCGCCCGTTCGGACAGCTTGATCTTGCGGTCGCGGCCGCGCGGGCGCTGCTTTTTCGGCAGGTCGTCGGTGTCCAGCGGCGGGAACAGGCCGAAATTGGCGTTCATGGGCTGGAAGGTATCGGCTTCGGCGCCGACGGTGATGTGGTTCAAAAGTGCTCCGATGGAGGTTGTGGCCGGCGGCATGGCAGGGGCGGCACCCTGGTGGTCGGCGGCGGCGAAGCGCCCGGCCAGCAGGCCGATGCCGGCACTTTCCACATAGCCCTCACAACCCGTGATCTGCCCGGCGAAGCGCAGGCGCGGTTGCGCCTTTAGGCGAAGCGCCGGGTCCAGCAGCCTGGGGCTGTTGATGAAGGTGTTGCGGTGAATGCCGCCGAGGCGCGCGAACTCGGCGTTTGCCAGCCCCGGAATGGTGCGGAACACGCGGATTTGTTCGCCGTAAGTCAGCTTGGTCTGGAACCCGACCATGTTGTAGAGGGTGCCCAGCGCGTTGTCCTGGCGCAGCTGAACCACGGCGGCCATGCGCGTGTCGGGCGCGTTCGAGTTGGTCAAGCCGACGGGCTTCATGGGCCCGAAGGACAGGGTCTTGGGTCCCCGTTCGGCCATCACCTCGATGGGCAGGCAGCCTTCGAAATAGGGGGTGTCTTTTTCCCATTCCTTGAACTGATGTTTCTCGGCGGCCAGTAGGGCCTCAATGAAGGCGTCGTACTGATCGTGGGTCATCGGCAGGTTGATGTAGTCCTTGCCGTCGCCTTTATCGTAGCGGCTTTGGAACCAGGCGATGTCGAAGTCGATGGACTCCTTGTGCACGATGGGGGCGATGGCGTCGAAGAAGGCCAACTGGTCCTGGCCCGTCAGGTCGCAGATCGCCTGCGACAGGCCGGGCGAGGTGAGGGGGCCGGTGGCGATGATGACGCTCGCCCAGTCCTCCGGCGGCAGGCCGTCGATCTCACCACGTTCGATGGTGATCAGCGGTTCAGCCTCCAGGGCGGCGGTCACGGCGGCGGCAAATCCGTCGCGGTCGACGGCCAGGGCGGCACCAGCGGGTACGCGATGACGGTCCGCCATCTGAATGATGAGTGAGCCTAGCCGCCGCATTTCCTCGTGCAGCAGACCGACCGCGTTGGTCTCATGGTCGTCGGAACGGAACGAGTTGGAGCACACCAGTTCGGCCAGGTCCTGGGTCTTGTGGGCGTCCGTCGCGCGGTCGGGGCGCATTTCATGGAGGACCACGGGCACGCCGGCGCGGGCAAGCTGCCAGGCGGCTTCCGAGCCGGCCAGACCGCCGCCGATCACATGGACCGGGGCGTTATTTTCGGGGGATGTCGTCATGGCCCCTAGATAGACGTAAAAGGCGGTAGGAGCAATCTTGGCGATGTGCCAATGTTAGCGGTCATGACGGACGTTTACCCTTCGTTTATCATGGGTTTTCTATAGTTCCGGGCCGGGGAGGCACGGGCTGCCGCGCCGGACCAAGGGAGTAGGATACCTATGTCGTTGCAGAAGACGCGGGATTTCGGCGACCACACGTGGAAGAAGCTGTCGCAGCAGGAACTCGACGTGATTCTCGACAAGCACATGCTGTTCGCCAACGGCCGGACCGGCGGCGAGCGGGCGACGCTGTCCATGCACGATCTCAGCTATCTCGACCTGTCGCGGCGCAACTTGGCGCGCATCGAATGCGCGGGCACCCTGTTCTGCCATTGCGACCTGTCGGACACCAATCTGGAAGGCGCCGTTCTGTTTGCCGCCGACATGCGCTTCACCAACCTGAAGCGCACGGTGCTGGACAAGGCCGATATCCGGGGCGCCTGCCTGGCCGGATCGAACCTCGAGGGCGCATCGCTGGTCGATGCCGACATGCGCGACGGCATCCTGTTGAAGCCGCAGAAGGGCGGCGGCGATCTGATCCAGGTCGTCCACGAAGACGCCACCGGCGGCCTGGAAAAGGCCAATCTGCGCGGCGCCAACATGACCGGGGCCAAGGTTTCCGATTCCATGATCGTGCAGACCGACATGACCGACTGCATCCTTCGCCACGCCAAATTCATCCGTACCAACCTGTCGCTGTCGAACCTGACCGGCTGCGATCTGGAAGGCGCCGATTTCACCGACGCCAATCTGTCCGGCGCGATTTTCCATGGCGCGGTGTTCAACAACACCAACCTGTCCAATGCCGATCTGTCGGGGGCCGACCTTGTCGGCGCGATCTTCGACAATATGGATCTGACCAAGGTCAATCTCGACGTCGCCTATCTGGCGAAGCGTATCGAGGATATGGACGTCAGCCTGCAGGAAGCCATCCTGATGCATGCGCGCTGGGTTGATTCCAACGGCTCCGAAGGGCAGCGGGCGGTGTTTTCCAAGACCGACCTGACGGACAAGGATCTGTCGGGGGTTAATCTGGCGGCGTCCGACTTTTCCTTCGCGATTTTGCAGCGTACGGATTTCTCGCGCTCCGAATTGTTGATGGCCGATCTGTCCTTCGCCGACTTGCGCAAGGCCAATCTGGCGCGTTCCGACCTGCGCGGCGCCAAGCTGAGCCGCGCCAACCTGGCCGAGGCCAATATGGTCGGTGCGCTGTTGGGCGAGATCGTGATTTCGACCAAGGCCCAGGGTGGAAAGGTGCGCGCCAACCTGGACCACGCGATCCTGCGTGACGCGCAGATGAACGGCGCCGACCTACGCAACGCGGATCTGGAATCGGCCGACCTGCGCGGCGCCGACCTGCGCGATGCGGACATGCGCGGGGCCAGCCTGCTTGATGCGGACCTGACCAATGCCGACCTGCGCGGCGCCAATCTGTCCGGCGCCGACAAGCGGGGCGCGGTGGGCCTTCCCAACGGTATGGCCCGCGAAGACGACGTTATCGATTGATCCCCCCGCCGGCAGCCCGTAGTAATTATCCCCATGGACTTTTCAAACATTCAAATCGACGAAAGCACGATGATGAGTTTGGTGCTCATCGTCATTGCCTTTTATATCGGCCGCCAACTTCCGCGCTGGATGGCGGGTGTGCCCTATGTGAAGCCGGATGCGGCCAAGGCGCAGCTTGACCAGGATCCGGACACCCTGGTCATTGACGTGCGGTCGCCCAGCCAGTTCACCGGTAAGGACGGGCATATCAAGGACGCGCTCAACCTGCCGCTGATCGACCTCATGGGGCGGATCAAGCAGATCAAGGCGGACCTTGCCGACTATGCCGAAACGCCGGTGTTGGTGGTCTGCAAAACCGATCAGCTGTCGGCCCGGGCCGCGCGGATTTTGCGCAAGAACGGCCTGACCAAGGTGGCGGTGCTGGCCGGTGGGCTGAAGGCCTGGAAAAAGGCGGGACAACCGGTGATGGTTGCCTGACAGGCCAGGCCTTTGAAATAGCGGGCAATTGACCGTACCCAAGGCCCTGTGACACCCTGTGCGTCCTTCATCCACCGACGGATAGCCTGCCATGACCATCCCTGACGTTGACGCTCTCGCCGAACAGGTGCCTGACGGGGCACTATTGGCTTTGCCGCCTGATTATAGCTTCGTTCCCATGGCGTTGATCCGGGCCCTGATCCGCAGGGGCGTCAAGGACCTGCATGTGTTGGCGGTGCCGATTTCGGGCATGGCCGCTGATCTGCTGATTGGTGCCGGCTGCGTCCGCCTGATGGAAGCGGCCGCGATCAGCCTGGGCGAGGCGGGCCTGGCGCCCAGCTTCACCCGCGCGGTGCAGGACGGCAGCCTGAAAATGCGGGACAGCACCTGTCCGGCCATCCACACGGCCCTGCAGGCTTCGGAAAAGGGCGTGCCGTTCATGCCCTTGGGCGGCATCATCGGCTCCGACATCGTCAAGTACCGGGACGACTGGAAGGTGGTTGACGATCCCATGGGCGCGGGTAACGGCAAGATCCTGCTGCTGCCGGCGATCAAGCCCGACGTGGCGCTGATTCACGCGCCGCTGGCCGACAAATACGGCAACATCTGGATCGGCAAGCGCCATGAGCTGTTCACCATCGCCCATGCGGCGAAGACGACGCTGGCGACTTATGAAGAAATCCACGACGGCGATCTTACCGCCGATCCGGTGCTGGCGGCGGGCACCATCCCCGCCATGTACATCGGCGCCACCGCCCAGGTGAGGGAAGGGGCCAAGCCCCTGGGGCTTGCCGGCTGCTATCCCATCGACATGGACCACATCCGTGCCTATGCCAAGGAAGCGCGCAGCCAGGAAGGTTTTGATGCCTATCTCAAGCGCGAGGTTCTGGGCGGTCAGGCGGAGGCGGCGTCGTGAGCGAAGCCTATTCCTCCGAAGAATTTTTGATTTCCGTCATCACCCGTCTGCTGCCGGAACGCGGCAATGGCGCCATCGGCGCGGCCTCGCCCATTCCCGGTGCGGCAGCCCTGTTGCAGCGCGAGTTGACCGGCGGCGCCTTCCGCGTGTCGCTGATCCACGGCATCACCAACAATCCGTTCACGGACGGCGGGCGTGAACTGTTCGACGCGGCCGGGCAGGGGCGCATCGATGTGTTCTTCTTGGGCGGCGTGCAGATCGACGGCCAGGCCAACCTGAATCTGGTCGGGACAGGCGCGTATCCGTCGCTTGATCGCCGGTTCCCGGGGTCGTTCGGGTCGGCCTATATGTATTTCACCGTGCCGCGGGTGATCCTGTTCCGCCCGGAACACACGCGCCGGGTGTTCGTCGACAAGGTCGATTTCATCAGCGCGCCCGGCATCAGCCCATCCGATGTGCACCGTCCCGGCGGTCCGCGCGCTCTGGTCACGGAACTTTGCGTCATGTCGTTCGACCGGGTGCGGGGGCGGTTCCGTCTGGAAAGCGTTCATCCGGGGCATAGCGTCGAGGAAGTGCGCGACAATACGGGCTTCGATTTCGACGTGCCCGACAGCGTGCCGACCACGCCGGAACCAGAGCCCGAACGGCTGGATATCCTGCGCGCCAAGATCGGCCGCGAGGTCGCCGGAACCTATCCGGATTTCGCTGAAAGAGTGTTGGGTTACCGCGCGAAGGCATCCGCCTGAGGCCGTGTCCAGAGGTGGCGCCGGCACCCTTCAGTTCCTGATTCCGCAGGTTTCTGATAAGGCGAAGCCTTTTCGTAGCCCTTTGTCAGTGCGGCCTTTGGCCGATTAACCCTGTCCTTTCAATGGGTAATGGGGCGAGGTTGGCCGATTTCTCTATAGTATTTATTTTTGCCTTTTCTTGTGCCATATTTTAGGTGCTGACAGAACGTCGCAATTCAGAGCGGAGAAACGCTATGATTGATCAAGCTTCAAATCTCGCGTCATTTCCTTTGACGCTTGCGAAGCAGGTTTCTCAGAGTACCGAGAACCTGCTTCAACAAACTCGACAAGAGGTCGAGGAAGCGGTCGAGAGTGGTTACCGTTCTGAGGAACGGCAATCACTCGAAGAATCGACCTCTCCTTCGGCGGCTACTCAGCCGTCTCAGGACAGTAACTCCTCTGGTGAAGACCGCGGAAACGATCCCGCGAACAAGCCTACTGACGTCGGCAGCAATGCCGGCGGCGCCAGGGGCAATGTCGTCAACGATGTTGCCTGACACTCTAGCTCCCCCAACCTTTGGGGGGGGTGGCAAATCACCGTCCCTTGGGGCGGTCTTGTCTCAACCCTTGGAGACGTTCTGAAGGCACGGCTGAGCTCCCCCGGGATATCCCGGGGGGGCTCTTTCGTTTTCGGGCCTGGGTTCGGCTGGCTTCGGATATTTCAACAGTTGAAATGAGGTTTCATTTACTTCCGGCCCGGTGCTGTGCACTTTGCCGTGCCCTCGTTGTTGGGTCCGATGAATCGGGCCCGGGGCCAACCGTCAAAGGAGACACCGACCGTGGACTTTCGACTGACCGACGACCAGCGCCAGCTGCAGGACGCCGCCCGCGCCTTCGCGCAAGGTGAGATGCGCCCGGTTGCCCGCGAGCTTGAGCAGGAAGACAAGGCGCTGCCCGCCGAATGGATCAAGCGCTATGCGGAAATGGGCTTTCTCGGCGTCAACGTGTCGGAAGACCTGGGCGGTCTGGGGCTCGGCAACCTGGAAGCCCTGATCGTGCTGGAGGAATTCGCCAAGGTCTCGCCCGCCGTCGCCTTCCCCATCTTCGAAAGCTCCGTCGGTCCGGTGCGCGCGGTCGAACATTTCGCCCATGCAGATCTCGCCAAACGCATCGTGCCCAAGGTCTGTGCCGGCGAGATGGTCGTCGCCGTCGCCATGTCCGAGCCCGAGGCCGGGTCGGCCCTGACCGACCTGAAGACCCAGGCGGTGATCAAGGACGGCAAGATCGTCCTCAACGGCCAGAAGCGATGGTGTTCGGGCGGCAGCCACGCCGACGCCTACGTCGTCTACTGCAAGCTGTCCGACGCGCCGGGGGCCAAGGGCATCGGGGCCGTGCTGGTCGAGGACGGCACGCCAGGCTTGAGCTTCGGCGCGCGCGAACGGCTGATGGGGTTCCGCGGTGTGCCATCGGCCGATATCTTTTTCGACAATGTCGAGGTCCCGGAAGCCAACCTGATCGTCCCCGCCGGCGGCTTCAAGCAACTGATGGAGGCCTTCGATCTGGAACGCTGCGGCAATTCGACCATGTGCCTGGGCATCGCCCAGTCGGCACTGGACGAAGCACTCGCCTATGTCCAGGAGCGCAAGCAGTTCGGCAAGCCGCTGGTCGAGTTCCAGGCCGTGCAGATGAAGCTGGCGGAAATGGCCCTGCGCTGCGAAGCCTCGCGCCTCTTGATCTGGCGGGCGGCGCAGAACGCCGCCGACGGCCTGCCGTCGATCCTGGATTCGTCATTGGCTAAGTGCTTCTCCAACGAGATGGTGCGCGACGTGACCGGGGCAGCCATGCAGGTCATGGGGGCTTACGGTTATTCCAAGGAATTCGACATGGAACGCCGCATGCGTGACGGCTGGGGTTGGGGCATCGCCGGCGGCGCCATCGACATTCAGAAGGTCAACATCGCGGCTGCCCTGGTCTGCCGCCGCTTCGATCAGCGGCGCTAGGAAGGACACGACAATGGCCGGACCTCTCGACGGTATCCGTGTTCTCGACTTTTCGCGTGTTCTGGCCGGACCCTGGTGCGCCATGATCCTGGGCGATCTGGGGGCCGAGGTCATTAAGGTGGAAAGCCCGGAAGGCGACGACGTGCGTCATTTCGGCCCGCCGTTCGAAGCCGGTGAAAGTGCGTATTTCCAGGTCACCAACCGCAACAAGCAGAGCATCGTCATCGACCTGAAGACGGACGAGGGCAGGGCCATCGCTCGCGATCTGGCGTTGAAAAGCGACATCGTGGTCGAAAACCTGCGGCGCGGCGCCATGGAGAAATACGGCCTGGGCTATGAGCAACTGCGCGCCGACAATCCGGGGCTGATCTATTGTGCCGTGTCCGGTTACGGGCGCACGGGTCCGGCGGCGGAACGCGCCGGCTATGATTTCCTGATCCAGGCGGAAAGTGGCCTGATGTCCCTGATCGGCGGCGCCGACCAGCCGCCTATGAAGGTGGGTGCTGCCGTGACCGACATGGTCGCGGGCCAGGACGCGGTCGCGGGCGTGCTCGCGGCTCTGTTCCATCGGGAACGTTCCGGCAAGGGCCAGCACGTGGACATCGCCTTGTTGGACAGCGCCGTGGCGCTATTGGCTAACCAAGGGGCGGCCTATCTGATGACCGGCGACCGGCCTCAGAGACTCGGCAACGACCATCCGTCGGTCTGTCCCTACCGGCCGTTCGACACGGCGGATCATCCGCTGGCGCTGGCGATCGGCGCCGACCGCCAGTTCCGCAAGTTGGCGGCGGCCTTGGGTCATCCCGACATGGCCGACGATCCGCGTTTCGTGACCAACCGGTCGCGGGCCGAGAACCGCGTCGCGCTGTACGAGATCATGGAGACCGCGTTCCGCACCAAGGGCCGCGACGAATGGCTGGTCGATCTGCATGCGGCGGGCCTGCCTGCGGGCGCCATCCGCACGGTGGATGAGGTGCTGGAAGCGCCGGAAGTCCATGCCCGCGATATGGTGGTTGAGGTTGACCACGCGACCATCGGCCGCGAGCGCATCATCGGATCGCCGCTCAAGCTGTCGGAAACACCGATCAGCGTGCGCTCCGCCCCGCCGACTTTGGGTCAGCAGACGGCGGAGGTGCTGAAGGACGTGTTGGGCTGGGATGGGGCCGAGGCTGACGCCTACGCGGCGCGCGTGCGTCCCTAAAAGCCCCCTCACCCTGACCCTCTCCCCCGGTGACGGGAGAGGGAACGCACACAACGGCCTTTGTACTTACGCGAGGATTGCCGAAATTGACCTCCCTCTCCCCTCAGGGGAGAGGGTTGGGGGGAGGGGAATCAGTCGCTACGCTGTAAGCACCTGTGGAACGCCCGGCGCTTGGCGCGGGCGGCCCCTTCACGGCCGCCGTCGGATAGGCGTTGTTCCTCGCGCAGCAGACGCAGGCAGTCGATCTGATCGGGCCGGGTGTCGGCGGGTTCGGTCGCTGCTTTGACGCCGTCGGCGCCGTCCCGCGAGCGCACGGCGCCGCCATAGGTTTCGCGCCCGGTCGCGTTGCGGTAGAACAGTTCATCCGGATGAACCCAGAATCCATGGGGCGTGGGGCACCAGGTATCAGTGATCGCACCACCGGGACCCGTCGTGTTGACCTGGCGGCAGCCTTCCGCATCCGGAGTGCCGACAAGGGTGGCCGTGCCCGTGGCGCCGTCGGGGCTGTGCCAGGGACGGGGCGTGTCGAGGTCACCCGCCGATAGAACGGCCTGGATCGCCGCTTGCCGGGCCTGCATGCCTTGATAGGTCAGGCTGTGTTCCGGTGCGGTTGCGCAGGTGGACAGCAAAAGCGCGGCAAAGGCCGCCAGGGCGGTGCGGTGAAGATATCCGGTCATGCGCCGACATATAAGCGCGTTGCGGCAGCGGTTCTAGGATGATGGCCCTTTGGGGCATAGGGCGGCGCCCAGGATCGGGCCGTGGTTCGGAGCCTGAACCAGGACCGCACAGCCCATGCCGTTACCGCCAGCCGCGTCATGGGGCAGGTCGAGGGCCATCTGCGCGCCGCGCCAGGTGCCGAGCTTGCGGGTCTCGCGCACGATATGGCGGCTGAGTAGAACCTTGCCATGGTTTTCGCCCTTCTGGACCACCGTCTCGGCACGGTCTTGGAAGCGGACGAGAATGATGTCGGCCACAGCGTCGGCCCCTTCGGAGACGGATGCCTGAAACCGGCTGCCCTGGGCCGTGACGGCGACGGTCAATTTGCCCACCGTCTTGGCTGCCCGGAGGATGTTGTCGGTGACCTTGCCGCGGTGCGAGCCCACGGCCTCGAACCGCCCGTCGACGACCATCTGTGGGGTATAGACGCCCGACTGGCCGCGAATGGCGACGTTGTAGAGGCGCTGGCGCTGTGTGTGTTCCGGCGCCGAGAACGGATCTTTCCACTGGCCGTGCCACATGTAATTCAGGCTGTCCCAGTAATCGACGTGGAATTCCAGGGCGACCACGTCCGCGCGGTCGGCCAGTTCACCCAGGAACGCCTCCGCCGGCGGGCAGGAATAACAGCCCTGCGAGGTGAACAACTCGACAACTATGGGCTTTCTGTCTTGGGCCGGGACGGGGACCGGGGCGGCGGCGGTGACGAGCGTCACAGCGAGGGCAAGGCCAGCGAACATAAGATGTTTCATGGATACGTTTCCGGTTGTCTGACAGGATGATTGGGGAACGTGAATCCCATGTCAATTCAACCCCAATCGGCGTATGCTCAAATCATGGTGAGCCAAGTTCACAATTCCGCTGCGGCCTTGCCGCGCCCGACCACGCTCGGCGAAAAGCTGATGCGAGAGGCGCGTGAGGCAATGGAAAATCCGGGGCAATCCTTGGGCGGGCGCACGGTCCAAGACCGCATTGATCTGTCCACCACGGATATTGGCGGCGGTAACAAAGCCGTGAACCTTGCTCGCGGCGGCCAGCTGGCCGCCGAGATGCGCAGCACCAAGCGGGAAGACCTGGCTGAGAAATTAGACCGCGGTCTGGCCGAAGGGTTCCACGTCGGTAATCTGTTCCGCAACGTTTTCCGCAGCCTATTCGCCGCGTTCCGCGCTCGCTTCTGAACCCTTTCTAACATGACGGCATGAGGCCCGCCGTTCGGCGGGCTTGACCTTTTTCGCCGCCTTTGGCACGAGAGAGTACGCGCGATCAGGGTTTCCGGCCTTGCGCCGTACCACGGGACATACCATGACAGCCACGGAACATAATCTACCGCCATCGCGCGCCCGCGCGATGATGACGCAACTGCCCCTGATTCGAATGATGTCGCGGGCGACGACGCCACGCTTGGCGGCGCTCGGCATGACGCCCAATCAGGCGACCAGCCTGGGCCTGGCTTCTGGTCTGACCGCCGCCGCGTGTTTCGCGCTCGGCTCGCCGGTCGTACAGGTGTTGGGGGCGGGGATGTTCTTTCTTTATTACCTGTTCGATTACTGTGACGGCGAACTGGCCCGGCTGCGCGGCATGGGATCGCGGTTCGGCGCCGCCTTCGACGATTTCACGGACTGGGTCGTCCACGCGGCCTTCTTCCTGGCCGTCGGTTACCACACGATGGCCGAGGCGGGGGATGTCTTGTGGATGTGGCTAGGAGGCGTGGCCGCCCTTGGCGGTACGATCAGCGCGGCCTTGCCGTTGGTGCTCGGCGGCGTGCCCGAGGGCGAAACCCAGGTCGCCCGTCTGACCGACCTCGGCGGCGACGCCGGATGGCGCGACGTCGCCGTGTTCGCTTTTCGCGGATTGGCGCGCGCGGATTTCTGGCTGATCGTGGCGGGGCTGGCGCTCGGCGGTTGGCTGTGGGTTCTGCTTCCGGCCGCGGCCATCGGGGCGCAGGTGTTCTGGCTGCTCTACCTCAGCAAATCGGCGCGGCGCATCCTGACCTGACGTGCCGCCGGTCTATTGGGCGTAGGTGCGCTGCGGCGTGCCGAGGTCCAGTGTCAGGTCCGTCGGCGGGATGAAATAGTCCTGGTAATACATCGCATCACCATCCATCGAATATCCCACGACGTTCAGCACGGACGCCCGTTCGCCCTCGGGCCAGCGGCATTTCAGGGAAATGTTCTTGGGTGGGGCCTCGAACCGCATCAACTGCCGGCCCCGCTGCACGGCGAGGTGCTGTCCCCTGGCCATCATGTCTTTCAGGTTGATGCCATTCAGGTCGGCCATGGGCGTGTCGACCAGTTCCGGAAAGCGGTCGGCCCGAGCATAGAACAGGTTGTAGACGTCGAATTGGTCAGCGATCACCATCACGCGTTCGATCCGCACGACTTTTTCCGTGGTCTGGCCCAGATCGGTGGACCAGGGGCCGTGGTCGGCGGTGACGTCCCGGTGCAGCACACGGGTGGCGACGGGCAGGAAACTGCCGGGCGCCCCCTCGGTGTTCAGAAACCGCATATGCCAGGGTTCATGGATCGGGCGGCTGAGGTCCGAGACGACGCTGCCGCTGCCCCGCCGACGCTGGATGACCCCGGCGTAGGCGAGATTGCGCAACGCCCGCTGTACCGTCCCCAGACTGCAGGGCGTGGTCTGCACCAGTTCCGCCTCCGTCGGCAGCCGCGCCCCGGCCGACCAGAAACCGTCCATGATCGATTCCGTGAACGCGCGGGACAGCTTTTCGTGTTTCGGCAGGTCCGATTCATCCGACCAGTAGCGTTTGACGAAATCCTCGGTCTTGCGTGTCGAAAAGCCAGCCATTCGTTCCCCCTTCAGCTGCCGCAGCGAATCACTTGTCCATCTTCCCCAGCCAGCACCGGCGGGACAAGGCGGCATTGACATGGTAAATTACTATGATGTAATTACTATATTCTTATTTCAAGGCACGGTCCGCAGATATCCGCCGTCGCCGAAGCAAATGAGGGCCAACGAGCCCTCGAGATTGGGAGGACTACCATGTTCAAGAAGATTACCGGTGTCGCCGCGGCGGCACTGATCGTTCTGTCCGGCACGTCGACCGGATCGGATGCCGCGGAGCGCCTGTCCCTGTCGTCCTGGGGCAGCCCCAAGCACTATCAGGTGGCGCAGTTCGTGCCGAACTTCCAGAAGCTGCTGAAGGAAAAGTCCGGCGGCGACATCCGCCTCAAGACCTTCGCCGGCGGCGAGATGGTGAAGCAGCAGTTCGTGGCCACCGCCGTGCCCCAGGGCACCGTCGATATTTCCCTGACGACCCTCGACAACTGGTCCGGCCGCGTGCCCGACGTGGGCATTCTCACGACGCCGCTGTGGGACAAGTCCATGGCTTGGACCCGGGACAACCTGAAGCCCGGCAATCCGATTTTCGATTACTTCGACGCCCAGCTGCGTAAGGAAGGGGCCTTGATCATCGCCATGTTCGATATCGGCCCGCCCGTCGTCAGCACCAACTTCAAGATCGAAGGCCCGGATTCGTTCAAGGACATGCCGATCCGCGCCTATTCCAAGGGCTCGGCGCAGGTTCTGCAGGCGCTGGGCGCCGCGCCGACGATCATGGGCGTGGGCGATGTCTATTCCGGTCTGCAGCGCGGCACGGTCAAGGGCGCCATGGGCGGCCTGGGCGGTGCGGTCGGCCTGAAGCATTTCGAGGTCACGTCCAACATGTTCGTGCCGAACGGCGTGATGGGCACGCTCATCCACGCCTACGTCATGAACAAGGAAAAGTTCGAGAAGATGTCGCCCGCCAACCAGAAGGCGGTCATGGAAGCCGCCGCCGAAGCCCGCGACCATATGCAGCAGTTCGCCATCGACAAACTGGCAAGCCTGCTGGACACCGTGCGCAAAAACGGCAACGAAGTGACGGCGGTGGAACCGGGCAGCGACCTTTGGAACAAGTTCGCCAAACGTCTGGAGCCGTTGACGGCATCCGCGAAAGAGCAATACTCCAAGGAAGTGCAGGACCTGCTCACCAAGAACTGATGCGTTCAGGGATGGGCCGCGCGTGCGGCCTGTCCCTTGCATCCTCTTTCCGTTTTCAATGACCGCTCCAAAGGAGAGGCCCGCGCGATGATCGGATTGCTCCGAACAATCGGTCGAGGCATGACCGCCGTCTCGATCACCCTGATGATCCTGCTGTGCGTTCCGATCACCTACGAGGCCATTGCGCGGTTCTTCAACGCGCCGACGATCTGGGTTTTCGAAACGACGCTCTACGCCTTCATACTTCTCGGCTTTTGCGGCAACGCTCTGGCCGTGCAGTCCGGGTCGCACTTCCGTGTGGTCTTGTTGCGGGAAATCTTTCCCGCGAAACGCCGGATGTTCGACCTCATCGCGCAGCTGTCGACGCTGGCTTTCGGTGTCTTGATCATCGCGACGGGCAGCTACTTCGTCTGGTATTCGGCGTCTAACGCCATCCTGTCGGCGACCTTGTTGGAAGTGCCTCTGTGGATTCCGCAGTTGGCGGTGCCGCTCGGCGGCATCGGGCTCGTCATGCAGACGATTGTCCAGATGGCCACCGGCGAGGCGCCGGTCGGCGACGCCCATGGGATCGGGGAATAACCGATGCTGATGGATTTCATCTACGACCACGTCGGCTTCATCGCGATCTTTCTGCTGTTCTTCCTGATGGTGCTGTCGGTGCCGGTTTTCGTGTCCATGGGACTGGCGGCCTTCGCGGCGGCACTGCTGGTCGAGGATCCGTTTCTCGCCTTCAGGAACTTCATCAACATCTCCTGGCAGGGGGCGTCGATCTTCGAGCTGATTGCCCTGCCGCTGTTCATCTTCACCGGCACGATCATGCAGCGGACCGACGCCGGACGGGACCTGTTCGAGGTCACCAAGGCCTGGACGGGATCGATCCCCAACTCCCTGGGCGTGGCGACCATCGCCGCCTGCGGGATCTTCGCCGCCATTTCCGGATCGTCCGTGGCGACCGCGGCGACCGTGGGCCTGGTGGCAATTCCGCTGCTGCTTGAGGAAGGCTATGGTGAGCGCCGGGCCGGCGGCTTCGTGGCTGGCGGCGGCACCCTCGGCATCATCATTCCGCCGTCCATTCCCCTGATCCTTTACGGCGTGATCACGGAAACCTCCATCGGTCAGTTATTCATCGGCGGTGTGGTGCCTGGCATCATCATGATGAGCCTGTTCACCCTCTATGTCATGCTGTCGCGGCCCCGGGTCACGGTCACCCATTCGATCAGCCTGGAAGAGCGCATGGCCATCACCCGGCGGTCCCTGGGCGTGGTGCTGTTGCCGGTCGTCATCATCGTCGCGATCTATACGGGCGTGTTCACCCCGACCGAGGTCGGGGCCCTGTCGGTGCTCTATGTCTGCGCGCTCGGCTTCGCGCAAAGGAAGCTCAGCTTCGCCGACCTGAAGGCCGCGGCCGTCGTCGCGACGGGTGCCACGACCATGCTGTTCATGCTGATCGTGTTCGGCCAGTACTTCGCGCACTTCCTGACCTTCGAACAGGTGCCACAGGCCATCGCCGCCGCGATCATCGAAAACGCCAGCGGCATCTGGGCCATCACGCTGATGATCCTGGCTTACATCGTTCTCGGGATGTTTCTCGAAAGCGCGGCCATGCTGCTGATCTCGATCCCGATCTTCTTCCCCGTTGCCGAACAACTGGGGATGGATCCGATCGTGTTCGGGATTTTCGCCGCGATCTCCATGGAGATCGCGCAGATATCGCCGCCGATCGGCGTCAACCTGTTCACCATTCACGGCATTTCCAAGATCGACCTTTGGAAGCTTGCGCGCGGCGCGTTACCGTTCCTGCTGATCCAGATCGGCATGCTCTACCTCGTATACCTGGTGCCGGAAATCGTTCTCTGGCTACCGAATTCGATGAAATAGGAGACCCAGCCTTGAAGTTGACGGATGAAGAAAAGGCCATGCTGGCCGGCGAAATGGGCGCAGCGAAGCAGTGGGCCCTTGACCATCAGGTCAAGGTCGGCGGCATGTTCGACGCGGCCGACCTGGTGCCGGTCAGTCAGGCCCACATGATGGCGGACCCGGAATCCCTGGGCGAAGCCGGCGGCGATTTCCTGGAAGACATGGTGGCCAAGGGCGCGCGGGTCGCCATCCCGATGATCACCGACCCCCGGGGGGTCGATCTCAACCATTACCGGCCGCTGGGTCAGTCCGAGGAAATGGCCACGCTGGAACGGCGCATGATCGCCGCCTGCGAAAAGATGGGCATCCTGATGACCAACACCTGCGTCAACTATCAGACGATCATGCCGCCGGTGCTGGGCGACCATGTCGCCTACGGCGATACGGGCGTGGTGATCTATTCCAACAGCATCTGCGGGGCGCGCTCCAACTTCGAGGGCGGGCCCTCGGCCCTGGCCGCCGGGCTGACCGGCCGCACGCCGCGTTACGGCCTTCATCTGGACGAGAACCGCCGGGCGACCCGCCGCTTCGTGGTCCGCGAACAGCCGAAGGAATTGACGGATTGGGGCGTGCTCGGCGCCCTGGTCGGCAAGCTGGCCGGGTCTTACTGGGCGGTGCCGGTGATCGAAGGACTGGAAGTCGTGCCGACCTCGGACGAGGCCAAGCACATGGGCGCCGCCATGGCGAGTTTCGGCTCGACCCCGCTGTTCCATATGGCCGGCATCACGCCGGAGGCACAGACCCTGGCCGACGTCGGCGGCGACAAGCTGCCGGCCGAAGAGATCACCAAGGCGGACCTGGATGCGCTGCGCGCCGGGTTCGGCGGCAAGGGCGACAAGATCGACGTGGTCGTGTTCGCCGCACCGCAGTTGTCAATCGTCGAGATGCAGGACCTGGCGACGCTCTGCGCCGGGAAGTCGTTCAAGTCGGCGGTGATCGTCTGCACGTCGCCGCAGGTCTATCCTGACGCGACCCGCATGGGGCTGATCGACACCATCGAAAGAACGGGCGCCAAGGTTCTGGAAGGCACCTGTTTTTATAACCAGTACGCCCGTGAGATCGGCGAGGCCAACGGCTGGACACGGCTACTCAGCAACTCCGCCAAGATCGTCAACATCATCAGCGGCTACGGCTACACCCCGGCGCTGGCGAGCATGGAAAAATGCGTCGCGTCGGCTGTTGCAGGAGAAATCGTATGACCAAGGAACTGAAGTGCCACAAGGGGATCGGTGACAAGGTGCAGGGCATCGCCCTGGTGGCCGACGACAACTTCTCGGCCCGCTATGATCTGGACCGAAAGAAGGGCGTGTTTTCCCGCCCGGCCCACAAGCTGAACGGCCAGTCCTATCACGACAAAATTCTGGTCTTGAACACGTCCAAGGGTGGTGTGGCCTCGGCCTGGATGCTCCACGAAATGAAATCGCGGAACATCTGCCCCAAGGCGATCCTGTTCAACACGGCCAACACCATCCTGGCCCAGGGCGCGGCGTTGGCCAACCTGACCATGTGCGACCGTTTCGCCGACGGCGACGTGACCACGTTGATCAAGACCGGGGACGAGGTCATCGTCGATCCGGATAACGGTGTGGTGACGGTGCTGAACGGTTAGGAAAACCGGCTAGGAAATTTGACCGGGCCTGATGCGCCTTCCCGTAATGGGAAAGGCCGTCAGGCCCGTTTCTTTTCCGGCTTCTTGTCCAGATAGGGGGCCAGGTACTGGCCGGTGAAGCTGCCCTTGGTGCGCGCCACGTCTTCGGGCGTGCCCTGGGCGACCAGCTTGCCGCCCTTGGTGCCGCCCTCGGGCCCCAGGTCGATGACCCAGTCGGCGGTCTTGATGACCTCCAGATTGTGTTCGATCACCACCACCGTGTTGCCCTGGTCGACCAGGGCCTGAAGAACTTCCAGAAGTTTCCTCACGTCGTCGAAGTGCAGACCGGTGGTCGGCTCGTCCAGGATGTAGAAGGTCTTGCCGGTGGCACGGCGTGACAATTCCTTGGCCAGCTTCACGCGCTGGGCCTCGCCGCCCGAAAGGGTCGTCGCCTGTTGGCCCAGGTGGATGTAACCCAGACCGACGCGCTTCAGGGTTTCCATCTTGTCGCGGATCGCCGGTACGGCCTTGAAGAAGTCGGCCGCTTCCTCGACGGTCATGTCCAGGACCTCGGCGATGGATTTGCCGCGGAACTTGATGTCCAGGGTTTCCCGGTTATAGCGCTGACCCTTGCACACGTCGCAGGTGACGTAGACGTCGGGCAGGAAGTGCATTTCGATCTTGATCAGACCGTCGCCCTGGCAGGCCTCGCAGCGCCCGCCCTTGACGTTGAAGGAAAACCGCCCGGCCTTGTAACCGCGGGTCTTGGCGTCGGCAGGTTGGCGAACCAGTCGCGGATCGGTGTGAAGGCGCCGGTGTAGGTCGCCGGGTTGGAGCGCGGCGTGCGGCCGATGGGTGACTGGTCGATGTCGACGACCTTGTCGATGAACTCCAAGCCCTCCAGGGAATCGTGTTCGCCGGGGTGCTCGCGCGCCCCGTTCAGGCGCCGGGCCAGGGCCTTGTAGAGCGTTTCGATGACCAGGGTCGATTTGCCGCCGCCGGATACGCCGGTGATGCAGGTCATGGTGCCCAGCGGGAAATCCACGTCCAGGTTGGCCAGATTGTTGGCCTTCGCCCCCCGCAGCTTCAGGGCCTGACCCTTCTTGCCGGGGCGGCGCTGGGTGGGCAGGGGGATCTGTTCGATCCCGGTCAGGTATTTTCCGGTCAGGCTGTCCGGCGATTTCATGATGTCCTCGGCCGTGCCCGTGGCGACCACATGGCCGCCGTGCACACCCGCGCGGGGGCCCATGTCGATGATCCAGTCGGCGGCGCGGATGGCGTCCTCGTCGTGTTCGACGACAATGACCGTATTGCCCAGGTCGCGCAGGCGGAACAGGGTCGCGAGAAGGCGTTCGTTGTCGCGCTGATGCAGGCCGATGGAGGGTTCGTCCAACACGTAGAGCACGCCGGTCAGGCCCGATCCGATCTGTGATGCCAGCCGGATGCGCTGGCTTTCGCCGCCCGACAGCGTGCCCGAGGCGCGCGACAGGCTGAGGTATTCCAGCCCGACGTTCATCAGAAAGCCCAGCCTGTCGTTGATCTCGCGCAGGATGCGCCGGGCGATCTCCTTGTGCTGCCCCTTCAGTTTTTTCTCCAGCCCCGCGAACCAGGCATGGGCGTCGGCGATGGACTGGTCGGCGACCTCCGAGATGTTGAGGCTGTCGATCTTGACCGCCAATGCCTCGGGCTTGAGGCGCAGACCGCCGCAGTCGGAACAGGTGGTCACGGTCTGGAAGCGCGACAGCTCGTCGCGCACCCAGCTTGAATCGGTTTCGCGCCAGCGCCGTTCCATGTTGGGGATCACGCCCTCGAAGGGTTTGGTGATGTCGTAGGACCGCTTGCCGTCGTGATACTTCATGGTCACGTCGGTGGTGCCGGAGCCGAACAGGATGACTTCCTTGATCTTGGCGGGCAGCTTGGTCCAGGGGGCCGCCAGATCGAATTCGAACTGGGCGCTCAGGCTTTTCAGGGTCTGGTCGTAATACTTCGACGACGAATTGGCCCAGGGGGCGACGGCGCCGCTGGCCAGGGTGCGTTTTTCGTCGGGGATCACCAGTTCCGGGTCGAAGAACATTTCCGTGCCCAAACCATCGCAGGCCGGGCAGGCGCCGAACGGGTTGTTGAAGGAAAACAGCCGGGGTTCGATCTCGTCGATGGTGAAGCCCGACACGGGGCAGGCGAACCGCGCCGAGAACACCGTGCGCCCGGCGGGCACATGGTCCTGGATGCCGCCCTTGCGGGCCCCCTTGGCGGTTTTCGGTGCCGCGTCCTTGGCGGCGTCGGCGTCGTCCGCATAGGCGATGCCGTCGGCCAGTTCCAGCGCCGTTTCCAGGCTGTCGGCCAGGCGCGCCTCAAGCCCTTCGCCGACCACCACGCGGTCGACCACGACCTCGATGTCGTGCTTGAATTTCTTGTCCAGGTCGGGCGCTTCGTCGATATCGTACAGTTCGCCGTCGATGCGGATGCGCTGAAACCCCTTCTGCGCGAAGGCGGCGATTTCCTTTTTGTATTCGCCCTTGCGGCCGCGCACGACGGGAGCCAGCAGATAAAGCCGCGTGCCCGGTTTCATGGCCATGATGCGGTCGACCATTTCCGACACGGTCTGGCTTTCGATCGGCAGACCCGTGGCCGGCGAATGGGGGACGCCGACCCGCGCGAACAGCAGGCGCATGTAGTCGTAGATTTCCGTGACCGTGCCGACGGTGGAGCGCGGATTGCGCGAGGTCGTCTTCTGTTCGATGGAAATGGCCGGGCTGAGGCCGTCGATATGGTCGACGTCGGGCTTCTGCATCAGTTCCAGGAACTGGCGGGCATAGGCGGACAGGCTTTCCACATAGCGGCGCTGACCTTCGGCATAGATGGTGTCGAAGGCGAGGGACGATTTGCCCGATCCCGACAGTCCGGTGATGACCGTCAGGCTATTGCGCGGCATCTCCACGTCGACGTTGCGGAGATTGTGCTCCCGGGCGCCGCGGACGGTAATTTTTTCCATGAGAGTTCCGAGTGCCATCCGTCAGGAGGAAGGGCGGAAGGTGCTGTTTTCACAAGCGCTGAGTCATATAGGGGCCCGCGTCCGACGTAAAGCAAGACTCGATTGAGAATAATTTCACTAAAATGTTTCGTGAAAATTCACAAAAAAATGCATCTGAAACAGAATCTTGAATGTTTTTGCGTGAATTAAATTTCGAACATGAATAAAATATGACGGTCAAGCAAGGAGGCGCCTCCCTTGAAACCGGCAGCGCTGCCACGATCGAATGGAGGCACATATGACACAGGACGACAAATCGGCCCTTAAATGGACCGTCGGGTTCGTGGCCCTGGTCCTTATCCTTGGTTACGGTGCCTATGCGGCTGGCTGGCTGACCCAGTAATCGCGTAGACGCCATCTGAATCACACCAACGGAACTTGCGCCGGCCCTTTCGGGTCGGCGTTTTTTTTCCGCCCAGCCAAGGGGGCAGGCTGGAAGCCATGGGCGTTTGCAAATCGGCTCCGGTGATTTAAAAGGGCCGAATTGAAACGCCCGGCCGAGGACCCTGCCATATGCCCAGCGACAGCGACGCGCAATTCGACAAGGCGGACATGATCCTGTCCAATGCCTTGCAGGAATTCATCAGCGCCGGCGTCAGTCAGGAGGTCTATGGCATGGCGATGCTGGAGATCGGCATCCTGGCCCTGGTCAAACTTGACGAGAGCGAGGAACGCATCGCTGCCCTGGTCGCCGACTTCATCGCCCGGGCGCGCCAGGGTGGGCCGCAGGCACCGGCGCCCCGGGCAACAGACACCTAGCCGCGGCCGGACGATTCCGGCTAAAGTCCGCTATCCTCCCAGGGGGGGGCGGAAGAACATCAAGACACAGCAAGAACGAGGATTCCGATGGCAGGAAGCGTCAATAAAGTCATTTTGGTCGGCAATCTTGGCCGCGACCCCGAAGTCCGATTTTCCCAGTCCGGCCAGAAGATCGTCAACATGTCCATCGCCACGTCGGAAACCTGGAAAGACAAGCAATCCGGAGAGCGCAAGGAAAAGACGGAATGGCACCGTGTCGTGGTGTTCGACGAGCGGCTTGCCGACGTCTGTGAGCGATACCTGAAGAAGGGATCCAAGGTCTATCTGGAGGGCACGCTGCAGACCCGCAAGTGGACCGGCAATGACGGGGTCGAGAAATACACGACCGAAGTTGTTCTGCCCCGCTTTAACGGCGTCATGACCATGCTCGACGGCCGCGGCGAAGGCGGCGGTGGTGCGGGCGGCGGTGGCGGCTACGGTGGGTCCGACGACAGTGGATCGAGCTGGGACGGCCCGGGCAACGACAGCTCTGGCGCAAGCAGCGGCGGCGGCGGGGGCGGTCGCTCCGATCTGGACGACGAAATTCCGTTCTGACGGCCGCCGAGGCGGGCCACGATAGACAACCGATACCGTTGAGGGACGGTCGAAGGAAGCAGGCGAGGCGTTAAATGACGACCCAAGGGAGCACGACGGTTCCCCCGCGCCAGGGCGTACGTTTGCGTTTCGTTTTGGCGGTCGTGTTGATCGTCGTCGGCTCGGTGCCGTCTGTCATCTTGGCGTCCTGGCTGCATACCCGCGCCATCGACATCCAGGTTGCCGACGTGTCGCAGCGTTCCTTGCTGCTGGCCAAGACCCTGGCCCGTTTCATTGCAGACGATCTGATCGAGTTTCAGCACGCTTTGGACGGCTTGACGACGCAATATCCCCTGTCTGGTCTGCCCAAGGCGCTGATCGACAGCGCCGATCATCGGGGGATATCGGCGATTTGCCTGTTGAGCGGCGCGCGCCAGCCCCAGGACGCCGTCGTGATTTCCGGCACGGCCTCCTGTCTGCCGCGGGACGAAAACCGCATGTGGCGCGACATCCGGGGGCGCTTGCCCGCAACGGGCGGTGGCGTCGTATTTTCCGAGGTTATGCTGGACAGCGACGGCCAGCCCGCGGCATTTGCCGTCAATTTCCGCGCCGGTTTGCCGCTTGCCGCGGCACGCATGTCGCTGGACCGGTTGCGCGACCTGCGGCGTTCCATCGTGTTCGGCGAAAAGGGACATGCGGCCATCGTCGATCATCGGGGCAATATCGTGTCCCATCCGCGCCCCGATTGGGAAGCCGCGATCAAGAACATCGCGACGATCGACCCGGTCGCGCGCATGATGAAGGGGGAATCCGGTATCTCCCGGTTCCATTCGCCTGCCGCCAACCTGAAGATGATCGCCGGTTATGCTTCCGTGCCGGGCACCGGTTGGGGTGTCATGGTGCCCCAACCCGAACAG
Source organism: uncultured Rhodospirillaceae bacterium (assembly GCA_963972065.1). Lineage (GTDB taxonomy): Bacteria > Pseudomonadota > Alphaproteobacteria > Rhodospirillales > Casp-alpha2 > UBA1479. Next base: position 23,115 of record CAXAVJ010000021.1, on the reverse strand, counting down.
GAACTGGCGTTCCACGCCGAAGACATCCAGAAAAGCACCCAGATCGCCCTGATCGTCGGGGTTCTGGTGGCCGGTGGGTTTGCCTGGTGGCTTGCGGGCTGGCTGACCGCCCCCATCGCCCGGATCGAAGCGGCGTCGCGCCGTCTCGCGGCGGACGAGCCGCCGGGCTCCGTTGATGCGGAAGGCTTTCTGGTTCCGGCCGAGGTCGCCTCCCTGGCGGCCAACTTCACGGTCATGGCCGATCGCATGCAGATTCGCGACCGGGAGCGCGAGAGCATCGTCGATGACGTGCGCCGGCTGAAAGACGAACTGGAGCAGCGGGTCGCCGACCGAACGCTTGAACTGACCATGGAAATCAACGAGCGCGACCGGGCGGAAAAGGAGCTGCTGCGCTCCAAGGCCGAGGTCGAATACGCCAACCGTGCCAAGACCGAGTTCCTGGCTCATATGAGCCACGAGTTGCGCACGCCGCTGAACGCGATCCTGGGTTTCGCCGAGGTTGTGCGCGACACCGATCCGGCCCTGGCGAAGCCCGAGCAAACCCGCCAGTACGTGCAATACATTTATGATTCCGGCAGCCATCTGCTGACCCTAATCAACGACCTGTTGGACATCTCGCGGATCGAGGTCGGCGCGATGGCCCTCGAGGTGCAGACGGTCGATCTGCGCGAGGCCGTCGAAAGTTGCGTCACCATTGTTTCCGAGCGGGCGTCCAAGACCGGGCTGAAGCTGGTGTCGGAGCTACCGGACACCCCGGGCAGCATCGAGGCCGACCCCACCCGTCTGCGCCAGATTTTGCTGAACCTGATGATCAATGCGGTCAAGTTCACGCCCAAGGGGGGGACGGTCAGCCTTCAGCTGCGCCGCATGTCCGATGGAGCGGCTGAATTCGTCATCAGCGATACGGGCATCGGCATCGCGCCCGAGGACATGTCGCGGATCATGGAACCGTTCAGTCAGGCGCGGCACAGCCACGTGTCGAAGAGCGAGGGAACGGGCCTGGGCCTGCCGTTGGCCAAGGCCTTTGCAGAGCTTCACGGTGGCAGCTTGAGGGTCGAAAGCCGCCTCGGCAAAGGGACCACGGTGCGGGTCATTATCCCGGCTGAGCCACCGCCTCAGGAAGACGTTGCTAATATATTGAATTAAAAAAGAAAATTAATCAGAAAATCGGGCGATTTGAGGGCCTGATCGAGTTGTTCCCGCAGGGCCGATCTGCTAGAATTACCGCTGTGTTACCCGGAACCGGATGTGCTGGCCGTTGCGGCCTGTAATTATCTGAAAAATCAGGAAAAATTTCTTTGACACCCCCCGACGATCTGCCGCCAGACGGCGCTGAGCCGCTGCCGCCCGATTCGGACGTAAGTCTTATCGCTATCGAAGACGAAATGCGTTCGTCCTACCTTGATTACGCCATGAGCGTGATCGTCAGCCGGGCGCTGCCGGACGTGCGCGACGGTCTGAAGCCGGTGCAGCGGCGCATCCTGTTTTCCATGAAGGAAAACGGCTACGAGGCGGGCAAGCCGTACCGTAAATCCGCGCGCATCGTCGGTGACGTGATGGGTAAGTATCACCCCCATGGCGACCAGGCGATTTACGATGCCATGGTGCGCCTGGCGCAGAACTTCTCCATGCGCCTGCCGCTGGTCGACGGGCAGGGCAACTTCGGTTCCATCGACGGCGACCGCGCCGCCGCCATGCGGTATACGGAGGCGCGCCTGGCGCGTTCCGCCCATGCCTTGCTGGAGGATATCGACCGGGAAACAGTTGATTTCCAGCCCAACTACGACGAATCCTCGCGCGAGCCGGTGGTTTTGCCGGCGGGTTTCCCGAACCTTCTGGTCAACGGGGCGGCGGGTATTGCCGTCGGCATGGCGACCAACATTCCGCCCCATAACCTGGGTGAAGTGATCTCGGCCTGCTGCGCCTATATCGACAACCCTGACATCACCATCGACGAGCTGATCGCCAACCACGTGCAGGGCCCGGATTTCCCCACGGGTGCGCAGATTCTCGGCAAGCAGGGCATCCTGTCCGCCTATCACACGGGGCGCGGCTCCGTGGTCGTGCGCGGCAAGACCTCGATCGAGGAAATCCGCAAGGACCGCTTCGCCATCATCGTTCATGAGGTTCCCTATCAGGTGAACAAGGCGCGCATGATCGAGATCATGGCCGAGGCCGTGCGCGACAAGAAGATCGAAGGCATTTCCGACCTGCGCGACGAGTCCGACCGCGACGGTGTGCGCGTGGTCGTCGAGATCAAGCGCGATGCGGAGCCCGAGGTTGTGCTGGCGCAGTTGTACCGCTTCACGCCGCTGCAGACGTCGTTCGGCGTCAACATGCTGGCCCTGGACCAGGGGCGGCCGAAGATGATGAATCTGAAGGACATCATCGTCGCCTTTGTCGCCTTCCGCGAAGAAGTCATCCGCCGGCGGACCATCTATGAGCTGGCCAAGGCACGGGAACGCGCCCATGTGTTGGTCGGTCTGGCCGTCGCGGTGGTTAACATCGACGACGTCATCGCCCTGATCCGCGCCGCGAAGGACCCGCAGTCGGCGCGCGAGCAGCTGATGGCCCGCGATTGGCCGGCTGACGAGATCGAACCCATGATCCGCCTGCTGGACGAGCCCGGCCGCGCCGTGGTCGACGGTGTCTACAAGCTGTCGGAGGAACAGGCCCGGGCGATTCTGGAACTCCGCCTGCATCGCCTGACCGGGCTGGAGCGGGACAAGATCGGCGGCGACCTGAAGGAACTGGGTGCCCAGATCAGCCATTACCTGGAACTGCTCGCCTCGCGCGAAATGCTGTTCAAGCTGTTGCGCGACGAACTGGTGGAAATGAGCGAGAAATTCGCCGATCCCCGGCGGACCTCCCTGGAAGACGACGAGTTCGAACACGACCTTGAGGATCTGATCCAGCGCGAGGACATGGTCGTCACCGTGACCAACGCGGGCTATGTGAAGCGCGTGCCGCTGTCGACCTACCGCGCACAGCGCAGGGGCGGCAAGGGACGGTCGGGCATGGCGACCCGCGACGAGGATTTCGTCAGCCAGGTGTTCGTCGCCAATACGCATACGCCCATGCTGTTCTTCTCCTCCGCCGGCATGGTCTACAAGATGAAGGTGTATCGCTTGCCCGTCGGCACGCCGCAGGCGCGCGGCAAGGCGTTCATCAACCTGTTGCCTCTGAAAGAGGGTGAGACGATCTCCACCGTCATGCCGCTGCCCGAGGACGAGGAAACCTGGGGCGATCTGTTCGTCATGTTCGCCACGGCATCCGGCTATGTGCGCCGGAATGCATTGTCCGATTTCACGGACGTGCGCGCCAACGGCAAGATCGCGATGAAGTTCGAGGGCGACTATGCGGACGACAAACTGGTCCGTGTGCGCGTCTGTACGGAAGACGACGACATTCTGTTGTCGGCCGGCGGCGGCAAGTGTATCCGCTTCCCCGTGCCTGACGTGCGGGTGTTCGCCGGCCGTTCGTCCCACGGCGTGCGCGGCATGCGTCTGCCCAAGGGGGACGAGCTGATCGCGCTTTCCGTGGTCCGCCATGTGAAGGTCGACACGGACGACCGCGACGCCTATCTGCAGGCCCGCAACGCGGCCCGGCGCTTGGTGTCCGGCGACTATTCCGAACGCCCCGAGGACAAGGCACGCGACGAGGAACTGGCGGCCCGCCTGGAAGAACCCAAATTCCAGGAAATGCAGGAAAACGACCAGTTCATCCTGACCCTGACCGAAGACGGCTACGGCAAGCGCACGTCCGCCTATGAATACCGGATTTCCGGGCGCGGCGGACAGGGAGTCGGCAACATCAACGTGGAACGCGCGGGCAAGCCCGACGCCCGGGTGGTCGCCGCCTTCGGTGTGCTGGAGGAAGACCAGCTTGTCATGGTGTCCAACGGCGGCCAGATCATCCGCGTGCCCGTGCACGGCATCTCCATCTACAGCCGGTCATCGCGCGGCGTGCGGGTGTTCAACACGGCGGAGGACGAACACGTGGTCTCCGTGTCGCGTCTGCGCGACGTTCAGGACGATGGCGAAGACGAGGACGACCTGGAAGACGGCGAGGGCGAAACCGCCGAAGCCCCCGGCGCCGCGCCGGAAGAGGCATCTGCCGACGACACCTCGGACGATTCTCCCGAGGTCCCGGAAGAGGAGCAGCCCTGATGCCCGGTCATCGCGGCGTTTATCCCGGCACCTTCGACCCGGTGACCAAGGGGCATATGGACATCATCACGCGGGGGGCCCGGGTGGTCGACGAATTGGTCGTCGCCGTGGCCGTCAACGCGGGCAAGGGGCCTTTGTTCACGCTCGAGGAACGGGTCGCCATGCTGGAGGCCGAAATCGCGGCCCTCGATGGCGGGATCGCCGCGCGGGTCGAGGTCAAACCCTTCGACAATCTGCTCATGGAATTCGTCGGCCAGGTCGGCGCGTCTCTTATCGTTCGCGGGCTGCGCGCCGTGTCCGATTTCGAATACGAATTCCAGATGGCGGGCATGAACGCGCGCCTCAATCCCAAGGTGGAAACCGTGTTCCTCATGGCGTCGGAACGCCATCAGTTCATCTCGTCCCGGTTCGTCAAGGAAATCGGCTCGCTCGGCGGCGATGTCGGCCATTTCGTCTCGCCGACGGTCAAGGAACAGCTGATGGTGCGCTTCGCCGAGCGCAAGAACGCGGCTGACTGACGCCCATCCGCCCGGGCGTCGTGCGAAAACCTGGAAAAAAGCCGTATACAGCGTTGACCTAGGGGCCTTTGGCCCGTAATTTCCCGCCTGCCTTGCCGGGCACCGTCCGGCGAAGGCCCCGAACACCGATATGCGCGCTTAGCTCAGTTGGTAGAGCAACTGACTTTTAATCAGTAGGTCGCAGGTTCGATCCCTGCAGCGCGTACCATCCTCCTCCCCCTGACTTGCCGAAAAATTGACGGCACGGCTTGAGATGCATCAAGTCGCGGCCCGCCGCTCTGCGCCATAGTCGCAGCCGTGGCCGCGTTCGACCCTCGACTTGAACTGGCGGTCGGCGAAGGCCACATGATCGGCGTAGGCGGGGCATGGCAGTCCAAGGGCGTCCCCGCGGGCGCCCGTTGGCAAGCGAGGAGACGCAACATGGCCATCAGGATCGCGAATTCAGAAGCCATTCCACGGTATGCGGACTGGTCGGGGCCTGCATTATTCAGTCAGGGGTTTCGGCCGTTCTTCCTGGCGGCGGGGCTGTCGGCGGTGGTTTATGTCGCGTTATGGGTTGCCGTTCTGTCCGGTGACATCGCGGTGCGCACGGTATTTCCGGCCGTTCAATGGCATGCCCATGAAATGACGTTCGGCGTCATCGCCGCCGTGGTGACCGGGTTTCTGTTGACCGCCATTCCCAACTGGACCGGGCGGATGCCGCTGCAGGGTTGGGGGCTGATCGCCCTGTTCGGGCTGTGGCTTGCCGGGCGTGCGGCGGTGGCCTACAGCGCCGTTCTTGGCGTGCTGCCCGCCGCGGTGATCGACGGCGCGTTTCTGCCGGTCCTGATGGCGGTGGCGCTCCGCGAAATTCTGGCCGGGCGCAACTGGCGCAACCTGCCGGTCGTCGGCGCGGTCGGTGTTCTGGCGGTCGCCAACGGCCTGGTTCATGCCGAGGCGGCGGGCGTGGTGTTGCCCGACGGAATCGGCGCCCGCCTGGGCGTTGCCGTGATCGTCATGCTGATCTGCCTGGTCGGCGGGCGCATCATTCCCAGTTTCACGGGCAATTGGTTGGCGAAAAACCGGCCCGATATCGCGCGACCAGCGCCGTTCGGCGGATTCGACCGTGGCGTGTTATTGGCGACCCTGGTCGCCCTCGCGGGCTGGGTCGCCGTGCCGGATCATGTGGTGACGGCCTATGTCCTTTTGGCCGCCGGGGGACTGCATGTCATCCGGCTGGGGCGTTGGAAGGGCGCGGCCTGCCTGCGGGACCCCCTGGTCTGGAGCCTACATGCCGGATACATCTGGATTCCGGTTGGACTTCTATTAATGGGGGCGGCCGGGTTTGCCGACGATATTCCGCAAACGGCGGGTCTGCATGCCCTGACGGCAGGCGCCATGGGCGGCATGGTGCTGGCCGTGATGACCCGGGCGACCCTGGGGCATACAGGTCGCGCACTGGCCGCCGACAGTGCCACGGCGGCTGTCTATATCTTCGTGTTCCTGGCCGCCGCGACCCGAGTCCTGGCGCCCTTCACGGGCGATTATCACCTGATGCTGACCCTTTCGGGGGGGCTTTGGTGCGCGGCATTCGCTTTGTTCGTCACCCGATACGGGGCGATCCTGTGCGGCAAATGACCGCCCGGTAGCGCCGGTCGACGGCTTGGGTCGCGGAAAATAACGCCTTAATCCCAATGGCTTGTCCTGCGTTACGGCTTTCCATGACCTGCGCGCGAATACATAGCTATGATCTCTGAAAGAGATATCTGATTATTTTTGCACAGATACGTGCAAAAATTTCGAATTGCCGTTCAAATTAATTCAAGGCACCGTTTCCGTAACACGCACCAAAAAACGGGTGCTCACAAGGGGGCCAACACGCCATGGAACTTGTCATCGCACTTGGGATGAACGGCATCGTTTGGGGGTTGATCATCGCACTGATCGCCCTGGGGCTGTCGATCATCTTCGGGCTTCTCGACATCATCAACATCGCGCACGGCGACTTCTTCATGGTCGGCACAGTGCTGGCTTGGTTCGTGTTCGATACAACGGGCAACTATTGGCTGGCATTCGCCATCGTGCCGATCCTGGGCTTCGCCATCGGCGCCGTGATCGAATACACGGTGATCCAACCGATCAAGAACGCGGCGGCGTTGTCCATCGTCGCGACCTTCGGGTTGTCGATCATCCTGCAGGAAAGCGTGCGGGCGACCTTCGGCGCGACGCCGGCCCGCCTGACCGCCCCCATCGAGGAAACGGTGCCGCTGTTCGGCCTGGAATACGAAGTCTACCGCCTGTTCGCGGCCCTGTTGTCGATCGCCGCCATCGGCTGTTTCTTCCTGTTCCTGCACCGCACCAAGCTGGGCACCTGGATGCGCGCCGTGCGCTTCGACCCGGAAACGGCAACGGCCATGGGCATCCCGGCCCGCCGTGTCTACATGGTGACCTTCGCCATCGGCTTCGCCATGGCGTCCCTCGGCGGCGTCGTCGCCGGCCCGATCACCACCGTCGATTTCCAGGCCGGTGTCGATATCCTGCCGTTCTGCTTCATGGCCGTCATCATCGGCGGCCTCGGCAATCTGGAGGGCACGGTCGCGGCGGCGGTCATGCTCGCCTTCTTCGAAGGGGTGATGGCCAGCTTCGTGGACCCGACCCTGGCCCGCATCGGCTCGCTCTGCCTGATGAGCGCCGTTCTGTTGGTCCGTCCGCACGGTATTTTCTCGGGGTCGACCCGATGACGGCGGCGGCAATCAATCGCCTGGGGTTTGTCGTGGTGGCCCTGCTGACCCTCACGGCGCCGTGGTTCCTGCCGCTCCTGGTCGACAGCTTCTGGGTCGACATCTATGCCGAGATGCTGATCTGGTCGTTGCTGGCGGCCAGCGTCAACCTGCTGTTCGGCTATGTCGGCCTGCTGTCCTTCGGCCAGGCCCTGTTCTTCGGCATGGGCATGTACGGGGTCGCCATCGGCGTGGCCAAGCTGGGGCTGGGCTTCTGGCCCGCCTTCGGGCTCGGCGTCGTCATGGCAACGGCCATGGCCCTGGTCGCGGGGGCGCTTGCCGTGCGTCTGACCTGGCATTATTTCGCGATCATCACCGTCGTGTTCTCGCTGATCTTCTATTTCGCGGCCCTGTCGTGGAAGCCGCTGACCGGCGGCGACGACGGCCTGTCGTTCACCATGCCGCCGATCGTCAGCATCGGCGATTGGGAATTGTCACTGACCGACCCGACGGTGCAGTACTACTTCATCATCGCCGTCGTCGGAATCTGCTATGCGCTGATGGGGGTGATCCTGAAAAGCCCGCTCGGCTCGGCCTTTCGCGCGGTCAAGGAAAACGACCACCGTGCCGCGCTGATCGGGCTCAACGTTTATCTGATCCGCCTGACCGCCTTTGTCATCGCCGGCTTCATCGCCGGGATCGCGGGGGCGCTGTTCGCCTTCTTCGGCCGCTACGCCTCGGCCTCCTACATGTTCTATCACGTGTCGGGTGAGGCCGTTGTCTGGGCCATCATCGGCGGGGCGGGCACGCTGCTCGGTCCCATCGTCGGGACGTCGCTGCTGATCGTCCTGCGCGAGGAACTGTCCCACGCCTGGGAACACTATCTGATCCTGGTCGGCATCATCGTCATCCTGGTCGTGATCTTCGCGCCCAAGGGTCTGGGCGGTCTGTGGCAGGCCCTGGTCCGCCGCATCGCGCGCCCGGAAGCGCCCCCACCCAGTACCGATGCGAAAGGGGAGGACAAGCCATGACCGCGACCCCGATCCTGGAAATCGACGGCATCGAGAAACATTTTGGCGGATTGGCCGCATTGGGCGGCGTCCATGCCACGGTCGACAGCGGCAAGCTGACGGCGGTCATCGGCCCCAACGGGGCGGGCAAGACGACGCTGTTCAATGTCGTCACCGGCATTCTGACCCCATCGGCCGGGAGCATCCGTTTCCTGGGCAAGGACATCACGGACTGCTCCGTGCATGAGATCAGCCGCCTGGGCCTGGCGCGCACCCTGCAGATCAAAAGCGTGTTTCACGGGATGACCGTGCGCGAGAATCTGTGGATCGCGGCGCAATCCCGCATCGGCGTGTTCCGGCCGTTCACCGGCCTGAAGGCCTGCCGGGCGGCGAACGAGCGTGCGGATGCCTTGCTTGAGGAACTGCAGCTGACCCATCTGGCCGGGCAGGAGGCCGCCAACCTGTCCTACGGTGACGTGGCGCTGCTGGAAATCGGCATCGCGCTGGCGACCGAACCAAAACTGCTGCTGCTGGACGAGCCGATCTGCGGCATGGGCCCGGCCGAGACGGAACGTACCGTCGAAAAAATCCGTGAACTGTCCAAGCGCATCGACATCGTGATCATCGAACACGACATCGAGGTCGTGTTCGACATTTCCGACGACATCATCGTCATGGCGCTGGGCACCGTGCTGGCGCGCGGCACGCCGGCCGAGATTTCCGAAAACGCCGACGTGCGCGCGGCCTACCTGGGGGATGACGATGCTTGAGCTGAACGCCGTCCACGCCCATTACGGCAAGGTCCACGTCCTGCAAGGGACGTCGCTGCAGGTGCAATCCGGCGAAGCGGTCGGGCTCCTGGGCCGCAACGGCGTGGGCAAAACGACGACACTGAAAACCATCATGGGCCTGGTCAAGGCGACCGGCGGCGAGATCATGTTCGACGGCCGCAACCTGACCGATATCGCACCGCATACCATTCCCGGCACCGGGATCGGTTATGTGCCGCAGGGGCGGGGCATCTTCCCCTCGCTGTCCGTGAAGGAGAATCTGGAGATCGGCCTGACCAAGACGCCGCCGTCGCAGGTCTTTGATTACGTGTTCGACCGTTTTCCCCGCCTCAAGGAACGCCTGAGCCAGCCCGGCGGAACGCTGTCCGGCGGCGAGCAGCAGATGCTCGCCATCGCGCGATGCCTCGTCATGCAGCCCAGGCTGCTGATCCTGGACGAGCCGACCGAGGGCATCATGCCGATCCTGGTCCAGGACATTCGCCGCGAGATCAAGGCGGTCAACGACGCCGGCATGTCGATCCTGCTGGTTGAGCAGAACATCAAGACGGCGCTTCGCCTGTGCTCGCGCATCTACATCATGGAGAAGGGGGCCGTCGTGCATCAGGCCGCCGCCCAGGACCTTAAAGACGATAAGGAGACCCTGCACCGATATCTCGGGGTCACCGTTTAACAACCGCCGATGAAGGCGGGGCTTCACGACGATCCGTCACAACCCAGCTGGAGACAGAACAATGACCAAAGACGTGAAATCGAAGCCGGCCAAGGCGCCCCGTTCGGGCCAGACCCGGCGATCCTTCCTGCAGACCGCCCTGGCGGGGGGTGCCGCCGCGACGACGGCTTATTTCGGCATCACCCATAACGCCTTCGCCAAGGCATCGGGCCCCATCGTGATCGGCCATCAGTGCGAACTGACCGGCGGGTTTTCGTCCTGGGGCTACTGGCATGACAAATGCGCCCAGGCCGCGGTCAAGGTGATCAACGAAGGCGGCGGCATCGCCGGGCGCAAGGTCGAACTGGCCGTTGCCGACACGGAATCGAACCCGGCCGCAGGTGCGCGCAAGCTGCGCTCGCTGATCCAGCGGCAGAAGGCATCGTTCGTCGTCGGCTCCGTCCACTCGGGCATCATGCTGGCCTCGATCCCCATCGCGACGGAATTGAAGACGCCCTATTTCTCGGCCGGTGAGGCGACCGAGGCGACGGGCTCCAAGGGCTCGCGCTACAGCTTCCGTACGGGCACCGACACCTATGCCCTGGCCGCTGCCGGGGTGCCCTGGGCGATGGAAAACCTGGGCAAGAACTGGACCATGATCTTCCCCGATTATGCCTGGGGCCACAGCCATCACCAGGAACACCGCAAGCTGATCGAAGCCGCCGGCGGCAAGGTCAACGACCCGATCGCCGTGCCGCTCGGCACCAAGGACCTGGTGCCCTACCTGGCGCGCATTCCGGAAGAAACGGAAGTCTTGTTCTCGGTGTTCTTCGGGGCGCTCTCGGTCGCGTTCTACACGCAGTCCAAGTCCATGCGCCTGGACGAAAAGATGAAGATGTATTCCGTGTCCGGGACGATCGAAGCGATCGACCCCCGCGACATCAACGGCGCCACCGAAGGGGTCTACTTCCTGGAGAACTTCCCGCGGCCCCTGGAATTCAAGAACGACGAATACCACGCCAAGTTCATCGAGATGATGGGCGTCGATCCGGTCTATGCGAAGGACGACAAATCCGGAAAGGTCATGGCCAAAAGCCATGCCTGGCAGAGCTACGAAAACTTCTTCGCGCTCAAGGCCGCCATCGAGGCTTCCGGCTGGCAGAGCGATAAGGACACCCCCGGTGTGATTGAAGCGCTCGAAGGCCTGAAGATGGAGAATTCCCTGGCCCATCCGCAGGGAACCAAGATCCTGCGCGCCGAGGACCACAGCGGTATGATCGACTGCTACATGAGCCGCGTCGAAGACTCCAAGTTCGTCCTCAAGAAGCACATTCCCCGCGAGGACCTGATGGCGAAACTACCGCCGCGCTACGACTTCCGCACGCACAAGCTCTAGTCCACGCCTGCGGTACCTGAAACCCCGCAAGGGGCCGGCCGTCTCCACCCGCGTTTTTCTCCCCGCGCCACAGGGAGACGGCCGGCGCACCCTTGCGACAACACGAGACCGAATATGAACCAGAAAATCACGGTCGCGGCGGCCCATTTGGCGCCGGTCTACCTCGATGCCCGCGCAACCGTCGACAAGGTTTGCGACTACATCCACAAGGCGGCGGCGGAAGGCGTGCAGTTGATCGCCTTTCCGGAATCCTTCGTGCCCGGATTTCCCGTGTGGCCGGCACTGGCGGCGCCGATCCATAACCACGACCTGTTCAAACGGTTCGTCAGCCAGTCGATCCGCGTGCCGGGACCGGAAATTCTCAAGATCTGCTCGGCCGCGCGCGACACGGGCATGATCGTGTCGATCGGCATCAGCGAGTCCACGGACCGCAGCGTCGGCTGCATCTGGAACACCAACCTGCTGATCGGGGCCGACGGCTCAATCCTCAACCATCACCGTAAGCTGGTTCCCACGTTCTATGAAAAGTTGGTGTGGTCGAACGGCGACGGCGCGGGCCTGCGTGTGGTCGATACGCCGCTTGGGCGCATCGGCGCGCTGATTTGCGGCGAGAACACGAACCCGCTGGCGCGCTTCAGCCTGATCGCCCAGGGCGAACAGATTCATATTTCCAGCTATCCGCCCGTATGGCCGACCCATGAGCCGTCGGCCAATGATCGCTACGATCTGGCGTCGGCCAACCGCATCCGCGCGGCGGCCCATTCGTTCGAAGGCAAGGTGTTCAACATCGTCTGCGCCGCGCGCCTGGACGACACAGCCTACGAGATCATTTCCCAGATCAACGGCGATGCGCTGCGCATCGTCAAGGAATCGCCCCCAGGTGTGTCGATGATCGTGGGGCCCAGCGGCCTGGCCATCACCGAAAGTTCGAAGGACGAGGATCAGTTGCTGATCGAACAGATTGATCTGGACGACTGCATCGTGCCCAAACAGTTCCATGACGTGTCCGGATACTACAACCGTTACGACGTGTTCGGGCTGACCGTGCGGCGGCGCGACCAGGCGCCGGCCCAGTTCGACGATATCGGCGGGGAAGGGCGCGCCGTGCCGTTTGCGGCCCTCGAAGCCGGCGCCCTGGAGGACGAAGCCGCGGCAGGGTAAAGTCTTCCCGTCATTCCTGGAGAACCGTTCCGTGACCAAGCAGGCACCTAAACCGCGCGCCTATGCCTCGGAGTTGTCCCGCTTCGATTGGGACGACATCGCGTTGTTCCTGGCCCTGGTGCGTCACCGCTCGCTCAGCCATGCGGCGCGCTCATTGTCGCTGACCCATTCCACCGTCGGGCGGCGGATCAAGACGCTGGAGGCGGCGCTGGGCGCCAAGCTGTTCGAGCGCACCCCGGGCGGCTTCCTGCTGACCGACCGGGGCGAAGACCTGTTGCGCGAGGCCGAGGGCATCGAGGCCCATGTCGCCCAGATCGCCGCGACCTTTAGCGGCGAGACGGCCGAAGTCAGCGGCACCATCCGCGTCGCGACCATGGAGGCCCTCGGCAGCCTGTACCTGGCGCCGCGCATGCTGGGGCTGTACGAGCAACATCCGTCGATCAACGTGGAACTGGTCACGGCCTCCCATTGGGTCAATCTGTCGAAGCGCGAGGCCGATGTTCTGATCAGCTTTCCGCGACCCAGCGGCCATCGCATCACCAGCGAAAAGATCGGCGAGTTCGCGTTGTTCCTCTACGCGTCCAAGGACTACCTGGACCGCTACGGCCGCCCGCAGACGATCGTAGACCTGAAAAATCATCGGTTCATCGACTATATCGACGAACTGGTGGCGATCCCGGCGGTGCGGTGGATGTCGGATGTGCTGCGTGACCAGAACATCGTGTTCCGGTCGACCAGCCTGGTCGCCCAGTATCACGCGGCGGCGGCGGGCATGGGCATTTCCATGCAGCCGACCTTCGTCGCCGATCAGGATCCGCGCCTGGAACGGGTGCTGGCGGACCGGCTGTGCGTGAAGCGGGATTTCTGGCTCAGCATCCACGACGATCTGGAACACATCCCGCGCATCCGCAACGTGCACAATTTCCTGAAAACGCTGATTGAGGACAACGCGGAATTCCTTAATGGCGGGCTAGACGCGGCAGCCGCCATAAATCTGGATCAGTCACCCAGATAGCGCGACCCCGCCGGCACGCAGCTTCGCGGCACCGTGACCTCGATCTCACCCAGCAACAGGAACGACAAGGTCTTGCCGTGCAGGTCCTGGGTCAGGGCGGAATTGACGCCGCCTTCCAGGGCGTCGTCGATCACGAAATTGAGCGCGTTCAGGTTGGGCAGCACGTAGCGCGTGACTTGGGTCGCACCCTTGTGACGGAACAGGTCCAGCACCTTATCCTCGGTCACCTGATCGCACAGGTAGGCGAAGGCGTCGGGCAAGTAGGCGACGACGGAGATGTTGGAGCGGTTGCCCTTGTCACCGGCGCGGCCATGGGCCACGGCGTGAAGGGGCAGGGTTAGAGTATCGCTCATGCCGTCACCTCTTCGGCCTTTGCCTGGGCCTCGACCGGGCCGCGCGGCACCAGGACCGAGGCCGTGTTGACCTGTCCGGTGACGGAACAGCGGTAGCCGCCGCCCCCCGCCGGGCCGGAGCAGAACAGGCTCAGCACCTCGTCGTTCACGTATTGCGCGGTGGCCTTGTCGTCCGTGCGCACGGCGGCGCGCAGGCGGTATTCGCCGTCGAGCGGCATGTTGGCGCCGCGCTGGCGGTCGGAGGCGTCGTTGTCGAAGGCCGCACCCGCGCCCACGATCTCGACCCGCACGGGGTCTTTGACGCCGCGGCTGGTCAGGCGCTTGCGCACGATGTCGGCGGCCAGATTGGCGCGGGCCAGTGCATTGGGCCCGGCGTAAGTCAGTTCGGCCTCACCCAGCCAGCCGCCGTCGGCGGAGACGGTCACCTTCAGGGTTTCCGGCGGCGGATGGCCCTTGGCGCCCAGGACGCGCACCCGGTCCTTGCCGTCATCGGCCAGGGTCACGCCGGTGACGTCCAGCGCCACGTCGGGCGTGAGGTAAGCCGCCGGGTCGTGCATTTCATACAGGATCTGTTCCGTCACCGTGGCCTTGGTCACCAGGCCGCCCGTGTTCTCGGCCTTGGTGATGACGATGGAGCCGTCGGCGCTAATCTCGCCGATGGGGAATCCCAGTTCGTCCATGCCCGGCACGTCCTTGAAACCGGGGTCGCAGAAATATCCGCCCGTGACCTGACCGCCGCATTCCAGCAGGTGGCCCGCCAGGGTTCCGGCGGCGAGGCGGTCCCAGTCGTCTTCGGTCCAGCCGAATTCATGGATCAGCGGACCCAGCACCAAGGCCGCGTCCGTCGTCCGCCCGACCAGCACGACATCGGTGCCAAGGGTCAGGGCTTCGGCCACGGGCCGGGCGCCCAGATAGGCGTTGGCGGCGACGATTTCCTTGCCCTGGATGGTCACGCCTTCGATGGTCGGCAGGCCGGCGACGTCCTCGGCCGTCATGAAGCCCAACAGATCGTCGCCCAGCACCACGGCGACGCGCAGGCCTTCGATGCCCAGTTCCGCCGCGATCTCCAGCGTCTTGCGGGCACCGCCCAGGGGATTGGCGTTGCCCAGGTTGGCGACGATGCGCACGCCCGCGTCCTTGGCCGGTTTCAGCACGCCGCGCAGATAAGGTTCCAGATAGGGCGAATAGCCAAGTTCCGGGTTGCGCATCTTGATGCGCTGGGCGATGGCGAGCGTCCGTTCCCCCATGACCTCGAAGATCAGATACTTCGGGCCGTCACGCCGGGCCAGGGTTTCGACCACGGGCAGACCCGCGTCGATGCGGTCGCCCGCGAAGCCGGCGCCGGAGCCGATATAGATCGTGGATGCGGTCATGGGTGGTTTCTCCCGTCGCCGGCCGTCAGGACGCTCGGTTCAGGGCGTCCAGGTTGAAGATCATCTCGTCCTTCAGGCAGCCGTCGAAGTGATCCAGGATGTTCTGTGCCGTCATCGCGGCGGCCGCCTCCAGGGCCAGGAATGACGCCGCGCCGTTATGCGGCGCCAGCACGGTTCGGGGATGGTTGACCAGGGGGTGGCCGTCCTGCGGCGGTTCCTGCGAGAACACGTCGACCCCGGCACCCATGACATGACCACTGTCGAGGGCATCGGCGAGCGCCTGTTCATCGACCACGCCGCCGCGGGCGTTGTTGATGACAATGACGCCGGGTTTCATGGCGGCAAGTTCATCGGGTCCGATCAGATGGGGGGTGGTGTCGTCCAGCGGCACGTGAAGTGATACGAAATCCGCTTTCGGCAGTTCTAGGCGGAAATCCTCAACCGCGCGCACGCCCTGCTGGGCGGCAAGGTCGCGGTCAAGCTTGATGTCGGCGACCACGACATCCATGCCGAAGGCCTTGCACAACGGGGCGAGCAGGCGGCCGATGCGCCCGTAGCCGACGATCAGGATGGTCGAGCGGTACAGGTCCTTCGCCTTGAAGGTGCCGCGGTCGGCCCAGCGTCCCTCGCGCACGGCGGCGGTCTGGCCGGTCAGGTCGCGGGCCAGGGTCATCATCATGGTCATGGTGTGCTCGGCGACGCAGCGCGCATTGGCGCCCGACGCGATGCAGACCGGAATGCCCCGCGACGTCAGATGGTCGACCGCGATATTGTCGCAGCCGACGCCGTGGCGCGACACGACCTGCAGGTCGTTGGCATGGGCCAGGACGGTTTCCGGCAGTTGCGCCGTGCGCACGGCGATGCCGTGCACGCCGGACAGGGCCTTGGCCAGGCCGTCGGCGCTGACGTCGTCGGCGATGACGACCTCGATGTCGTCGCGGGCGTCCAGGATTGCGTGTCCGGCGGGGTGAATCCGCTCGGTCATGAGTACTTTTTTCTTGGCCATGGGGGCTCCGGTCTTGGTCTGGATGGGCGTGGTGAGTGGATCGGGCTATTCGGCGGCGGTCTTGGCGCCGAAGAATTTCTTCTTGGCCAGGGACTGGCTTTCGTAGATGGACCCGCCCTTCAACGGCGGGGGGTAGGGCAGGCGGATCGGTGCGGGCACCACGCGGGGCTCCAGCGTCGGTTCGCCCGCGATGAAGGTTGCGGCATATTCATCCCAGGACGCTTCCTTGCCGAAGCCCCGGATGTCCCAGGCGTCGGCGGCGGCGATTTGGTAAAGCAACAGGGTGCGGCTGCGGCCCGAGGTGTTCTGACCCGAGCCGTGAATGGTGCGCGCGTGATGGAAACTGCAGGCCCCGGCCGGGCCGATGATGGTCTCGGCCGCGTCCAGGTTGGCGCCGGGCACGTCCGGGTCCATGGCGCCGATAAAGCGGCCGTCCTGATGGTGATCATAGGTCGGCCCGGTGTGTGATCCCGGCACGCAGAGCAGGGGGCCGTTTTCTTCCGTCATGTCGTCGAGCATCACGCCGACGGCCAGCACGTCGTCGTTGGTATGGGGATAAAAGGCCCAATCCTGATGCCATTCCACGGGCGAGCCGTATTCGGCGGACTTCAGGTTGATCTTCGATCCATGCATGCGGAACGCCGGACCCAGCAGCGCCGTCAGCGCCGCGATCAGGCGCGGGTGGCGGGCCATCCGGTTGAACACGTCGTGGTTCTTGAACGGTTCCTTGATGCGGCGCACGCGCGGCGCATCGGGCGTGTGATTGGGCTCCAGATCGATGACGTTGGTGTGGTCCGTCAGGCCCCGGGCGCTGGCGATCAGGCCGTCGAGGGCGTCGCGCATTTCCTGGACGTCGGCGGGGGAATAGATGTCCTCGACGACGATGTAGCCCTTGTCCTTGTAGGCCGCGACCTGATTGTCGGCGATCACGGAATTGGTGGTCATGGAATGTTTCCTTGTCTGCGTGGTGTTCGTGTTTCGGAAATTCGTTTAACGGAAATATTCGGGGAAAACGGCGCGCATTTCCTCGGTCGCGGAAACCGTGTCTTTTAAATGGGCGCGCACGGCGGCTTCGGCGTCGTTGGGAATGCGTGCGGCGATGGCGTCCAGGATCGCATTGTGGTCACGGATGATCTTCGCCGCCTTGCCTTCCGTCGGCAGGTGCAGGCGGCGCAGCCGGTCCAAATGGGCCCGTCGTGCGTGGATGATGTCCCACAGGCCGCCGACACCGGCCATTTCATACATCATTTCATGGAATCGGTTGTCGGCGGGCAGGAAGGCCGACAGGTCGCCGACCTCAAGCGCCGTTCTCTGGCGATCGATGGCGGTGCGCAGAACACCGACGTCATGGTCGCTGATTTCGATGGCAAGGGTGCGGGCGATCTCGACCTCGACGCTGCGGCGCAGGAAATGGGCTTCGCGCGCACTCTGCACGTCGATGAAGGAGACGCAGGTGCGCGACTGGGGAAACACGTCGATCAAGCCTTCTTCCTCAAGCAGGATCAGGGCTTCGCGCACAGGGGTCGGGCTGACGCCGAACTGATCGGCGATCTGGCGCGTCTGAAGCACCGTGCCGGGCGGCAGGTCGAGGGAAACGATCTGGTCGCGCACGGTTTGATATATCTGCTGGACAGCGGTCAGGCGGCCGCCTTTTGGCAGGGCGGGACGCTCTTTGAACAGGCCGGTTGAATCAGGCGTCACGTGCTCGGAATCCCCGAAAAAACGGCGCAAAAGCAGGGTTTTTGCTGCACCTGCGAGCCAGCTTTGCGCTTGACTCTGCAACTGATATATTAGTATTTCAGTGTGGGTGAAGTCAATATCACCGCCATAAGAACTACGTTTAGGGAGATCCAAGGATCATGTTTAAAAAGACACTGATGGCACTTGCTGTCGGCGGCTTGGTTATTGCCGGGACGACCGGCGGTGCCGCCGCGAAAACGCTCAAGGTTCAGGCCAGCTCAAAGGCCGGCGACTGGGCTCACCGCTTTATGACGGACACCTGGGCGCCGAAGCTGGACGCCATGACCGCCGGCACGGTCAAGATCGAAGTCCTGCCGACCAAGGCCGTCGTACCGCACCGTGAAACCATCGACGCCGTCGCCAACGGCATTCTCGACGGCGACTTGAACGCGGTATCCTATTTCTCGGGCCGCGATCCGGCCTTCGCCGTGATCGGCGATCTGATCGCCGGCTACGACACGGTCGACCAGGTCCGCACTTTCTGCCAATACGGCGGTGGCAAGGAAATCCTGCAGAAGATGTACGATAAGTACACCAAGGGCCAGGTCCACGTCGTCGGCTGCGGCCCCTACGCCAAGGAAGCCTTCGTGTCGACCATCCCGATCAAGTCCGTCGCCGACTTCAAGGGCGTGAAGGTCCGTTCACCGGAAGGCTTGGCCGCCGAAGTGTTCAAGCGCGCCGGTGCGGCCCCCGTGTCGTTGCCGTTTTCCGAGGTCTATACGGCCCTTGAGAAAAAGGTCATCGACGCCGCCGATGCCTCCGCCCACGTGAACAACAATGCCCAGGGCCTTTACAAGGTCGCCAAGTATCCGATCTACCCGGGCATCCATTCCATGGCCGTTCTGCAGTTCATCGTGAACAAGAAGGTCTGGGACAAGCTGGGCCCGCAGGGTCAGACCGCGCTGGAGGTCTGGTATCAGGCCGCTTACGACGCCATGCGCCGCGAAGCCGATCTTGAAGATCAGAAGATCGCCGATATGCAGCGCAAGGGTGGTGATGTCACCGTCGTGGATTGGACGACGGAGGAACGCGCCAAGTTTCGCAAGATCGCGGTCGGCGCCTGGGAAGATTTCGCCGGGAAATCCCCCCTCGCCCGGGAAGCCCTGGACGCGCATCTGAAGTACATGCGCTCCGTCGGTCTCCTGGACTAACGAATAGCGAATAGCCGCCGCGCCCGAATAGGGCGCGGCGGTTCTTCTATTCATTTTCTGATATACTTTGCCGATCCAGGAGGGGGCCATGTCTGGATTCACGGAAACCTTGGTGGGTGCGCCTTCGGGCGGCACTTTCGACCGTGCTGTCGACCATTTCAGCCGATTTCTCGGCCTTGCCGTCGGTAACCTCTACCTGATTGCGGCGTTCTGCACGATGTGGGAGGTCGTGGCCCGCTACGTCTTCCATTCTCCCACGCAATGGGTGTTCGAGGTGGTGATGGTGCTGTGCGCCAGCGCCTGGATGCTGTCGGCCGGTTTCGTGACTCTGCAGAAACGCCACATCGGCATCACCGTATTTTACCTGATGGCGTCGGAACGGGTTCGCTGGTGGCTCGATCTGTTCGCCATGGTGGTCGGCGTCATTGCCCTCTACATGCTGGTGTCCGATACCCTGGTGCGGGCGCTGGAAAGCATCGATCTGGTGGAACGCGGCGGCTCGGCCTGGAATTCGCCGCTGCCCATGATGCTCAAGACCATCCTGTTCGCCGGTCTGTTCCTGTATCTCGTGCAGCTGCTGGTCAACCTGGGCCGCCATTTCCGCACCCACGCCTCGCAGGTCACGGTCTATGCCGTTCTGGCGCTGGTCTGCCTGCGCCTGCTGGTGCAGATCTTCGCCCATTACGGCGAGGGCGGCGGCGGCATGTGGGTCAATCTGGAAGAATACCTGCACGGGGCGTCGGGCAGCGTCATCGACCAGTTCCGCGTCGACCGTGACAGCGTCGGCATCGCCACCATTTCGCTGCTGATCGTCGCGGCGCTGCTGGTCCTGATGATGACTGGCATGCCGCTCGGCATCGTCACGCTGATCATCTCCGTGGTCTGCGCCCTGGCGTTCTACGGCCTGCAGGGCATGTACCTGGTGTCGACCAACGCCATGGACTTGCTGGAAAAATATCCCCTGATCGCGGTGCCGTTCTTCGTGCTGATGGCATCCATCCTGGAACGCGCCGGGATCGCCCAGGATCTGTTCGACGCCATGTCGATTTTCGCCGGCGGCCTGCGCGGCGGCGTGGCGGTGCAGACCACCGTGGTCGCCGTGATCCTGGCGGCCATGTCGGGCGTCATGGGCGGCGAGATCGTCATGCTGGGCTTGGTCGCCCTGCCGCAGATGCTGCGCCTGGGTTACGACCGCAAGCTGACCATCGGCCTGATCTGCGCCGCTGGTGCCCTGGCGACGCTGATTCCACCGTCGATCGTCATGATCGTCTACGGGCTGAGCGCCAACGTCGGCATCGGCGACCTGTTCAGTGCGGGCTTCGTTCCCGGCCTGATGCTGGCGTTGTTTTATGTGACGTTCGTTCTCGTGCGCTGCAACTTGAACCCGAGCCTCGCCCCGACGGCGGCGGAAATCGCCTTGAAGACGGGCGAGGAAACGAAACTGGGGCGCCATCAGATTGCGGCGGTCGTCATGTGCGTCGCCCTGATATTCTGCGTTATGGGGTCGATCTACGGCGGTATCACCAGCGTCACCGAAGCCGCCGCCGTAGGCGTGTTCGGCGCCATTGCCGTCGCCGCCGTGCGCTTCAAGTTCAATTACGCCCTGCTGCGCGACTGCCTGGCCAATACCATGGCGGTGGTCGGCACCATCATCTGGCTGATCCTGGGGGCCGTCGCCTTCGTCGGGCTGTACAACCTGATCGGCGGCGCCGACTTCATGCGCCAGTTGATCAAGGGGGCCGGCCTGGGGCCCTTGGGCACGGTCTTCGTGATGATGGCTATCCTGGTCGTTCTCGGCACCTTCATGGAATGGATCGCGATCATCTTCATCACCGTGCCGGTGTTCGCCCCGGTGGTTCGCGATCTGGGGCCGGCACTGGGCATGACCCCGGATTGGGCGGCGGTCTGGTTCGGCATCCTGTTCGTCATGAACATTCAGATCTACTTCCTCAGCCCGCCCTTCGGCCCGGCCTGTTTCTGGCTGAAGTCGGTGGCGCCAAAGGACGTGACCCTGCAGGAAATCTTCATCAGCGTGCTTCCGTTCATCTGCCTGCAGATCATCGGCATGCTGTTGGTCATGTTCTTCCCGCAGATCGCCCTGTGGATGCCGCAGGCATTAAACTAGGTTTAGTGGAGGTCATATGAGCAATCCCCTCACCACACCCGAAGAACTGCACGACGACCTTGAAGAAGAAGGCGTGCACGGGAGCGAGCGCTACGGCATCGCGCCCGGCGTCGCCGGTGTTCTTATCGGTGCGGCGTTGATCGTTTTCATGTTCGCCTTGGCGGACGGTTTCTCCTGATCAGGACGTGCGACCACGATGACGACTAAAAAAACCTATAAAGACCTGCGGTCCGCCCGCTGGTACGCCCCCGATGACCTGCGGTCCTTCGGCCACCGTTCGCGCACCATGCAGATGGGCTATGACCGGGCCGACTGGGAAGGCCGGCCGATCATCGCCATCATCAACACCTGGTCTGACATCAACCCGTGCCACGCCCACTTCAAGCAGCGGGTCGAGGACGTGAAGCGCGGCGTGCAGCAGGCGGGCGGTTTCCCCATCGAACTGCCGGCCATCAGCCTGTCGGAAAACTTCGTCAAGCCGACGACCATGCTCTACCGCAACATGCTGGCCATGGAGACGGAGGAACTGATCCGCTCCCACCCCGTGGACGGGGCGGTGCTTATGGGCGGCTGCGACAAGACCACGCCGGGCCTGGTCATGGGCGCGATCTCGGCCGGGGTGCCGATGATCTACGTGCCCGCCGGGCCCATGCTGCGCGGAAACTACAAGGGCCAGGCGCTGGGCAGTGGCTCCGACGGCTGGAAGTATTGGGACGAACGCCGCGCGGGCAACCTGACGGCCGAGGAATGGACCGAGGTCGAGGCCGGCATCGCCCGGTCCTACGGCACCTGCATGACCATGGGCACGGCCTCGACCATGACCGCCATGGCCGAGACCCTGGGGCTGACCATCCCCGGCGCGTCGTCGATCCCCGCCGCCGACGCGGGCCATATCCGCATGGCGGCGCAGACCGGGCGGCGCATCGTCGACATGGTGTGGGACGACCTGACGCCGGATAAAATTCTCGACCGCCGTGCCTTCGACAACGCGGCCATCGTCGCCATGTCCATGGGCTGTTCGACCAACGCGGTGATCCACCTGATCGCCATGGCGCGGCGCGCCGGGGTGATGATGACCCTCGATGACCTCGACGCCTTCTCGCGCCTGGTGCCGGTGATCGCCAACGTCAGGCCGTCCGGCGACACCTACCTGATGGAGGATTTCTATTACGCGGGCGGTCTGCGCGGCCTGATGTCGCGCCTGACCGGGCATCTGAAGTTGGACGCCGTGACCGTCACCGGCCAGACCTTGGGGGAAACCCTGGAGGGGGCCGAGGTCTACAACGACGACGTGATCCGCCCGCTCGACAATCCGCTTTATGAGGAAGGCTCGCTGGCGCTGCTGCGCGGCAACCTGGCGCCCCAGGGCTGCGTCATCAAGCCGTCGGCTTGCGACCCCCGGTTCTACAATCACGAAGGGCCGGCCCTGGTGTTCGACAGCTATCCGGAAATGAAGAAGGCCGTGGATGACGAGAACCTGGACGTCACCGCCGACCATGTCCTGGTCCTGCGCGGCGCCGGGCCGCAAGGCGGGCCGGGCATGCCCGAATGGGGCATGCTGCCGCTGCCCAAGAAGCTGTTGAAGCAGGGCATCCGCGACATGCTGCGCATGTCCGACGCCCGCATGTCGGGGACCAGCTATGGCGCCTGCATCCTGCACGTCTCGCCGGAAAGCCATGTCGGCGGACCGCTGGCCTTGCTGAAGACCGGGGACATCGTCAAAATCGATATCCCGAACCGGACCATCGACATGTTGGTGGATGCGGACGAATTGGCCCGCCGCCGCGCCGCCTGGACGCCGCCCGCACCGAAGTTCGCACGCGGCTACGGCTGGATGTTCGCCCAGCATATTCGCCAGGCCGACGAAGGCTGCGATTTCGACTACCTGGAAACCCAGTTCGGCGCGCCCGTTGGCGAGCCGGATATTTTCTAGAACAGTTTGCTTGAGCGTACCCCCTC
>CAXAVJ010000020.1:0-48831 GCA_963972065.1 uncultured Rhodospirillaceae bacterium | reverse complement strand
CCTACGGCGGGGCGGCGCCCCACGGCGGTGGTGCCTTCTCCGGCAAGGATCCGACGAAGGTCGACCGCTCGGCCGCCTACGGGGCGCGCTATCTGGCGAAGAACGTGGTCGCCGCCGGCCTGGCCGACAAATGCGTTATTCAGCTGGCCTATGCGATCGGTGTGTCCAAGCCGCTGTCGGTTTATGTCGATACCCAGGGGACGGGCCGCGTCGCCGAAGAGCAGATTTCCGCCAAACTGCAGGAAATGGTCAATCTCAGCCCGCGCGGCATCCGCGAGCATCTGGAGCTGAACAAGCCGATCTATGCGCGCACCTCGGCCTACGGCCATTTCGGCCGCAAGCCTGATGCCGACGGCGGCTTTTCCTGGGAAAAGACCGACCTGGTCGACGGCCTGAAAGCGGCCTTCGGGGCCTAAGTTCAGGGCGACTGCCGTCGCTGGGCCGGGCCTTTCGGGGGCGACGGACATGAATCCTGAGGAACAACCACGGTTTTACGGCCGGCGGCGGGGCAAGAAGCTCCGCCCCGGCCGTAGCGCCCTGGTCGCCGACCTTCTGCCGACCCTGCGGGTGCCGCCCGGGGACGGGCCGCTCGATCCGGCCGGCCTGTTCGACGGGGGCAAGTCCGCCTATTGGATGGAAATCGGCTTCGGCGCCGGTGAACACCTGGCCGATCAGGCCCAGGCCCATCCCGATATCGGCTTCATCGGCTGTGAGCCTTTCGTCAATGGCGTGGCGACCCTGCTTGCCCAGATCACGGAACGGTCGCTGGACAATATCCGCCTGCACGATGACGACGCGCGCCAATTGCTGCCGCGCCTCGCGCCGGGGTCGATCGACCGCGTTTATCTGCTTTATTCCGACCCCTGGCCCAAGAAACGCCATTGGAACCGCCGGTTCGTGCAGCGGGAAACCCTGGATCAATTGGCCCGCATCCTGGCCCCCGGCGGCCTGTTCCGCTTCGCGACCGACCATATGGGCCATGCCCGCTGGGCCCTGGGCCTGGCGGCCAACCATCCGGAATTCGAATGGACGGCCAGGACGGCGGCCGATTGGCGCACGCGCTGGACCGACGGATATCCCACCCGCTACGAGGAAAAGGGCCTGGCCGGCCCGCACCGGGTCTATCTGGAGTTCCGCCGCCGGGGCGGGTAGGGCGCGGAAAATCACGGCGAGGCTTGTCTTGCGGACGATTTGGGACTATATAGGCCCCGCATTTCACGTTTAAGGAAATGCGCTTCGTTAAGTCCGATAACGGAATTGATGGGGCGGGCCGGTGGCCCGCCTTTTGTGTTTTTTGTACCAAGTGCTTCGCGGCCGCCGACCGGGCCGCGGACGATAGGAACCCCGACCACGTGACCTTGGAACAGCGCATCGCCGAGATCATCCGCCCGGCCATCGAGGATTTGGGCTTCGAGCTTGTCCGCGTCCTGGTGTCCGGCCAGCGCAACAAGAAGCTGCAGGTCATGGCCGAGCCCAAGGACGGATCGGCCATGAACGTCGATCATTGCGCGGTCATCTCGCGCACCGTGTCGGCGCTTTTGGACGTGGAAGACCCCATCGACGATCACTATGTGCTTGAGGTCTCATCGCCCGGCATCGATCGGCCGCTGGTCAAGCTGGCCGATTTCGCGCGCTACGCCGGGTTCGATGCGCGCGTCGAAATGGACGTCCCCGTCGAGGGCCGGCGCCGGTTTTCCGGCCGCCTGCTCGGCGTCGACGGCACGGACGTGGTGATGGACGTGACGGAAGGCGAGGTCCGCCTGCCCTTCGCCGACATTCAGAAATCAAAACTGCTGATGACCGATGAATTGATCGCGGCCCATCAGCAGGCGGACGGATAGGCCGTCCCGCCGGAAACCGACTTTTTTGTGAGTTTGAAGGAACATCGGAAATGAGCGACGTCATGCAAAACGAAGCCGTCCACGCCCGCCCGGAACTGCTGGCCGCCGCCGATCAGGCCGCCCGCGACAAGGGCATCGAGCGGGACGAGGTCCTGGAAGCCATGGAACAGGCGATCCAGAAGGCCGGGCGCTCCAAATACGGGCATGAACACGACATCCGCGCGGTCATCGACCGCGTGTCGGGCGCGATCACCCTGGCCCGCTTCCTGGAAGTCGTCGAAAACGCCGAGGCCGTCGAGAACGAAATCACCCAGCTGACCCTGGAGCAGGCCAAGCAGCGCAAGGCCGATGCGGTGGTCGGCGAATTCCTGGTTGATCCCCTGCCGCCCATCGACTTCGGGCGCATCGCCGCCCAGACCGCCAAGCAGGTCATCGTCCAGAAGGTCCGCGAGGCCGAGCGCAAGCGCCAGTACGAGGAATACCAGGACCGCATCGGCGAGGTCGTCAACGGCCTGGTCAAGCGTATCGAATACGGCAACGTGATCGTCGACCTGGGCCGCGCCGAGGCGCTGCTGCGCCGGGATGAATCGATCCCGCGCGAGCATTTCTCCAACGGCGACCGGGTGCGTGCCTACATCATGGACGTGCGCGAGGAAACCCGCGGACCGCAGATCTTCCTGTCGCGCACGCATCCGCAGTTCATGGCGGCCCTGTTCAAGCAGGAAGTGCCGGAAATCTATGACGGCATCATCGAAATCAAGTCCGTGGCCCGCGATCCGGGTTCGCGCGCCAAGATCGCCGTGCAGTCGCACGACAGTTCCATCGATCCCGTCGGCCCCTGCATCGGCATGCGCGGCTCGCGCGTGCAGGCCGTGGTCGGCGAATTGCAGGGTGAAAAGATCGACATCATCCAGTGGTCGCCGGACGAGGCCGCCTTCATCGTCAACGCCCTGGCCCCGGCGGAGGTGTCCAAGGTCGTCATGGACCAGGACGCCCACCGGATTGAGGTCGTGGTGCCCGACGATCAGCTGTCCCTGGCCATCGGCCGGCGCGGTCAGAACGTGCGTCTGGCCTCGCAGCTGTCGGGCTGGGATATCGACATCTTCACGGAAGCCGAGGAATCGGAACGCCGCAACGAGGAATTCCGCGCCCGTTCCGCCCTGTTCGTGGAAGCCCTCGACGTCGACGACGTGATCGCCCATCTGCTGGTCACCGAAGGCTTTTCCAAGGTCGAGGAAGTGGCCTTCGTGCAGATCGAGGACCTGACCGACATCGAAGGCTTCGACGAGGACGTGGCCCGCGAACTGCAGGCCCGTGCCCAAACCTACCTGGAAACCCGCGACGCCGAGTTCGACGCCCGGCGCCGTGAACTGGGTGTCGAGGACGACCTGATCGAAATCGAGGGCATCACCAACGAATTGATGGTGGCGCTCGGCGATGCCGGCGTGAAAAGCCGCGACGATCTGGGCGACCTGGCCGGTGACGAGCTTCTGGAAATCGCCCCCCAGGGCACGATGACGCTTGACGCCGCCAACCAGATCATCATGGCCGCCCGCGCCCATTGGTTTGCCGACGAAGACGCGGCGGCTGGTGACGGCGATGCGGCCTCCGAAGAAGACGGCGGCGACGCGCCGCAGGCGTCCTAGGGGCCGGTTGGGGTGCACGGCGAGACGGCACGATGAGTTAGAACCGGAGACAGGCATGACCCGTGGACTGCAAACCCACGCGGAAGACGACATGGCCCCGACGTCCGATGAGGACGGCGGACCCGTCCGCCGCTGTGCCGTCACCGGGGAAAAAAAGCCTGTCTCGGAACTCATCCGTTTCGTCGTCGGCCCCGACGACTGCATCGTTCCCGACCTGGCCGGCAACCTGCCCGGGCGGGGAATATGGTTGAGTGCCCGCCGCGATGTGGTAAATACAGCCAGCGAAAAGAACCATTTCGCCAAGGCGGCCAAGCGCAAGGTCACCGTTCCGCCCCGCTTGGCGGACGATATCGAGGCGCAGATGGTCCGCCGTTGCATGGATGCGCTGGGTCTGGCGCGCCGGGCGGGCCGGGTTGTCGCCGGGTTTGAAAAGACCGACGCCTGGCTGAGGACCGCCAAACGCGGTCTGTTGGTTGCGGCCCGGGACGGCAGCGAGGACGGCAAGTCCAAGCTGCGGGCCCTGGCGTCGGGGCTGACGCAATTCACGGTCCTGGACGCAGCCGAATTGGGCCGCGCGCTGGGCCGGGATCATGTGGTCCATGCGGCGGTCGCATCCGGCGGCTTGGCGGATCGCCTGGTCTTCGAACAAAACCGGCTTTTGGGGTTTCGCGAGGGCGCCCCGGCCGGAAAGACTTCTCCCTCGCAGGAATAGGCCGGGTTCACTGGAGCCCGAAAATCCGGGGCTCCGGACCGTGCCGATCGGAAGGTATTGATGGCTGAGACGACTGAAAAAGACAAGGCGGACAAGGGCGGCAGCGGCAAGCTGGGCCTGGGCGGCGGCGGCGGAAAGCTGACGCTGAACAAGACCGTGGAAAAGCGCCAGACGCGCCAGAACTTCTCCCACGGGCGGTCCAAGATGGTCACCGTCGAGGTCAAGAAGAGCCGTACCATCGCGACGGCCAAGGACGACGCGCGCCCGGCGGGCGCCGGCGACGCCCAGCACGATGACGACGGCGACACGTCGCCGCGCGATCTCACCGACCAGGAACTCCAGGCCCGCCAGAAGGCCCTGGAGACCGCGCAGCAGACCAAGGACGACGCCCCCGAAGCCGCGCCGGCCCGTCCGCTCGGCCCGACGCCGGTCGTTCGCGCCGAACCGGAACCGGAGCCGGAGCCGGTCGAAGAACCCGCGGCCGAACCCGCCAAGTCCGCCGCCCCGGCACCGGCCCCCGCGCCGGCCGATGTGGCGCCGGCACCGATCCCCGGCGAGGATGGGCGTCCCGCCCGGCCGCGCCCGGCGGCGGCCCGCCAAGAGGAAGATGACGACGGTCCCCGCGGCAAGAGTCGCGGCAAGAAGGGCCCGGCCGAGGTCCGCCGCGCCGCACCCACGCGAGGCTACAACGAACGCCGCCGCGGCAAACTGACGATCTCCGACGCGCTTGAGGGCGAGGAGGATCGCCAGCGTTCCATCGCCTCGGTCCGGCGGGCCCGCGAACGCGAAAAACAAAAGCAGCGTGAATTGCTGCAGGAAGGTGCCAAGGTCGTGCGTGAAGTCGTTGTTCCCGAAGCCATTACCGTTCAGGAACTGGCGAACCGCATGGCCGAACGCGGTGCCGACGTGGTCAAGGCGCTCATGAAGATGGGCGTCATGGCCACCATCACCCAGACGATCGACGCCGACACGGCGGAACTGGTGGTCGAGGAATTCGGCCACCGCCTCCGCCGCGTCTCCGAGTCCGACGTGGAACAGGGCCTGCGCCGTGACCAGGACGATCCCAAGGATCTGACGTCCCGGGCCCCGGTGGTCACGGTCATGGGCCATGTCGACCACGGCAAGACCTCGCTGCTCGACGCGCTGCGCGCGACCGACGTGGCCGGCGGCGAAGCCGGCGGCATCACGCAGCACATCGGCGCCTATCAGGTGACGACCCCGTCGGGGGCGAAGATCTCGTTCATCGACACCCCGGGCCACGCCGCCTTCACCGAAATGCGCGCGCGCGGCGCTCAGGTCACGGACATCGTCGTGCTTTGCGTTGCCGCCGACGACGGCGTCATGCCGCAGACCATCGAGGCCATCCACCACGCGAAGGCCGCCGGCGTGCCGATCATCGTCGCCATCAACAAGATCGATGTGGCCGGCGCCGACCCCAGCCGGGTGCGCACGGAATTGCTGCAGCACAACGTTCAGGTCGAGGAAATGGGCGGCGACGTGCTGTCCATCGAGGTCTCGGCCCTGAAGAAGACCAATCTGGACAAGCTGGAAGAGGCGATCGTCCTGCAGGCCGAACTGCTCGACCTCAAGGCCAATCCGAACCATGCCGCCGAAGGCGTCATCGTCGAGGCCCGCATGGAACAGGGCAAGGGCTCGGTCGCCACGGTGCTGATCCAGCGCGGCACGCTGCATGTTGGTGAAATCTTCATCGCCGGCTCCGAATGGGGCCGGGTGCGCGCCATGTCCAATGCCCATGGCGAACAGCTCGACGAAGCCGGACCTTCCGTGCCGGTCGAAATCCTGGGTCTTAACGGCACGCCGCAGGCGGGCGACGATTTCGTCGTCGTCGATTCCGAATCCCGCGCCCGCGAGGTCACGGAATTCCGTCAGCGCCAGGAACGCAACAAGCAGGCGGCGGCCGGTGGCCGCGGCACCCTCGAGCAGATGTTCGAGAAAATTCAGGAAGGCGAAGCCCAGACCGTGCCGCTGGTCATCAAGGCGGACGTGCACGGTTCGGCCGAGGCCATCGTCGGTGCCCTGGAGAAGCTTTCGACCGACGAAGTTCGGGTGCAGGTCCTGCATTCGGGCGTCGGCGGCATCAACGAAAGCGACGTGACGCTGGCCCGCGCTTCCAACGCGGTGATCGTCGGCTTCAACGTGCGCGCCAACCCGCAGGCCCGTGATCTGGCCAAACGCGACGGGCTGGATATCCGCTACTATTCGGTGATCTACAACCTGACCGACGACATCAAGGCCCTGCTGTCCGGCCTGCTGGCGCCGACCATCCGCGAAAACTTCCTGGGCTATGCCGAAGTGCGCGAAGTCTTCAGCGTGTCCAAGGTCGGCAAGGTCGCCGGCTGCATGATCACCGAAGGCACCGTCAAACGCGGCGCCAAGGTGCGCCTGCTGCGCGACGACACGGTCATCCACGAGGGCGACCTGAGCCAGCTGAAGCGGTTCAAGGACGACGCCAAGGAAGTCCAGTCGGGCACGGAATGCGGCATGGCGCTGGCCAATTACCAGGATATCCAGGTCGGCGACGTCATCGAATGCTTCGAAACCGAGGAAGTGGCCCGGGAACTCTAGGGTTCCGGGTACACGGCCGCCGATCCGCCCGGACCCGGGCGGGGCCAGAGGGCCCCGCCGGCCGGCCAATGGTAGCGCATCGCCATGTCAGAAAAATCCCGTAAACGGCAGGCCGGGGCCAAGCCGCCCTCGCAGCGCCAGCTTCGCGTCGGCGAGGAACTGCGCCATGTTCTGGTGCGTATCCTGGAACGCCGCGATTTCCGCGACCCGCTTTTGGCCGAGGCCAATCTCACGGTGACCGGCGTCGATGCCAGCCCCGACCTGCGCCGCGCCACGGTGTTCGTGGTGCCGCTCGGCGGCAGCGTGATGAGCGACATCGACACGGATGCGGTCCTCAAGGCGCTCAACCACGCCACGCCCTATATCCGCCGCCAGGTCGCCCGCGAGATCAGCCTCAAGTTTCTGCCCCAGTTCTCCTTCCGCCTGGATCACAGCTTTGAACATGCGGGGCGCATCGGCGCCATCCTGCATGACCCCCGCGTGCGCCGCGACCTGGAAGCCCCGGGCGACCCGGCGGACGACGAATAGGCCGGGCGCAGGATGGGCCGTCGCCGCAAGGGTCTCGCCATTCACGGCTGGATCAACCTCGACAAACCGCTGGGCGTGACCTCGACCCAGGCCGTGGGCCGGGTCAAGCGTCTGTTCAATGCCGCCAAGGTCGGCCATGGCGGGACCCTCGATCCGCTGGCCACGGGCATTCTGCCG
Source organism: uncultured Rhodospirillaceae bacterium (assembly GCA_963972065.1). Taxonomy (GTDB): domain Bacteria; phylum Pseudomonadota; class Alphaproteobacteria; order Rhodospirillales; family Casp-alpha2; genus UBA1479. The sequence continues at coordinate 41,341 of CAXAVJ010000020.1, read as the reverse complement.
ATCGCGCTGGGTGAAGCGACCAAGACCGTGGCCTATGCCATGGACGGGGAAAAGGAATACGTCTTCACTATTCGTTTCGGAATCGAGACGGAGACCGGCGACGGCGAGGGCGCGGTGTCGGTGGAAAGCGACGCGCGGCCCACGGATGCCGAGATCACGGCTGCCCTGCCGGCCTTCATCGGCGAGATCGACCAGGTGCCGCCGCGCTATTCGGCGATCAAGGTGGATGGTGAGCGGGCCTATGACCTGGCCCGCGGCGGCGAGGATTTCGAAATGAAGTCCCGCCGCGTGACGGTCCTTGACCTGACCCTCGACAGCCGCCCCGATGCCGACCATGCGGTGATCCGCTGTCGCTCGGGCAAGGGGGTCTACGTGCGCTCCCTGGCGCGGGATCTGGCACGGGCGCTCGGCACCGTCGGGCATGTTTCCGTGCTGCGTCGGACAGCGGTCGGACCATTCACGGAGAAGGGGTCGATTTCGCTAGATAATCTGGAGGCTCTGGGGCATAGTGCGCGCGATTCCGGGCACCTTTTGCCCGTCGAGACCGCGCTGGACGACATCCCGGCGCTGGCCCTGACGGAAGCAGAGGCCCGGCGGCTGGCCCAAGGACAGGCCATTGCGGCCCTTCCCGTCGCCAGCCGTTCGCCGTTCAAGAACATCCGCCAAGGCGACATGGTTTCGGCCATGCTCGACGATCGGCTGGTGGCTCTGGCGGAGATCAAGGGCGGTGAAATCCGTCCTGTACGGGTTCTGAACCTGGATGGTTCCGAAACCTGATCTTCAACAATCAAGAACAGGAGTATGACGATGTCGATTACCGCTGAGCGGAAGCAGGAACTTATTGGTGAGTTCCAATCGGGCAACGGCGACACCGGATCGCCCGAAGTTCAGGTCGCTATTCTGACCGAACGGATCGCCAATCTCACCGAACACATGAAAACCCACAAGAAGGATTTCCATTCCCGGCGTGGTCTTCTCATGATGGTCGGCCAGCGCCGGCGCCTGTTGGACTATCTGAAAAAGAAGAACGACGGCCGCTACGACGAGCTGGTCAAGCGCCTGGGTATTCGGCGCTAATTTGTAGGAATGGGCGTGCATCCGTCATGTGACGGAATGTTCTCCGTGGGCGGCCAGGGTACGGATGCCGCCTTTTGCCCCGCCGTTTTCCGCGCCCCGGGCAGCAATGCCCGGGCGACGGCGACGGAAAACGCTTCGGGGTCGGGCCGCCGGCAGGGTGCCGGAGACCCAACGGGCAGGGGTCCGCGATTGGCGCGGGCTTCCGGTCCCACGTACGTTTGTAGGAAGAGTAGACAATGATGTTTCAAGAGTTTCGTAAGGAAATTGACTGGGGTGGGCGCAAGCTGATCCTGGAAACCGGCAAGGTCGCGCGTCAGGCCGACGGTGCCGTGCTTGCCACCTATGGCGACACCAAGGTGCTGTGCACCGTGGTTGCGGAAAAGACGCCCCGTCCGGGCATCGATTTTTTCCCGTTGGCCGTCCATTACGTTGAAAAGGCCTATGCCGCCGGTAAGATTCCGGGTGGCTTTTTCAAGCGTGAAGGCCGCCCCGGGGAAAAGGAAATTCTCACCTCGCGCCTGATCGACCGGCCCATCCGGCCGCTGTTCGCGCCGGGTTACAAGAACGAAGTGCAGGTCATCTGCACGGTCCTGACCCACGATCTGGAAAACGATCCGGACGTGCCCGCCATGATCGGCACCTCGGCAGCACTCTGCATCTCGGGTGCGCCCTTCATGGGCCCGATCTCGGGCTGCCGTGTTGGCCTGATCGACGGTGCGTTCGTGCTCAACCCGACCTGTGACCAGATGGCCGAAACCAAGCTCGACCTGTTCGTCGCCGGCACCCAGGAAGGCGTGCTGATGGTCGAATCGGAAGCCCACGAATTGTCGGAAGACGACATGCTGGGTGCGGTGATGTTCGGCCATAAGGCCAACCAGGACGTCATCCAGGGCATCATCGAACTGGCCTCGGCCTGCGCCAAGGATCCCGTCGATCTGCCGGCCGAACCGGAAGGCAAGAAGGCCCTGGCCGACAAGGTCAAGGCATTGGCCGAAGACGGCCTGCGCGACGCCTACAAGGAAACCGTCAAGCAGCTGCGTCAGGAAAAGATCTCGGCCGTGAAGGCCAAGGTCGCGGAAGACCTGGCGGCTGACGACAGCATCGACCAGGACCTGGTCGGCGCGGCCCTCGGCGGCATCCTGAAGAAATTGGAAAGCGACATCGTGCGCCGGGACATTCTGGCGACCGGCAAGCGCATCGACGGACGCGACACCAAGACCGTGCGCCCGATCGCCGCGGAAGTCGGCGTTCTGCCCCGGACCCACGGATCGTCCCTGTTCACCCGCGGGGAAACCCAGGCCCTGGTGGTCGCCACGCTCGGCACCGGTCAGGACGAACAGATCATCGACGATCTCGCCAACGACCATCGCCGCACCTTCATGCTGCACTATAACTTCCCGCCGTTCTCGGTCGGCGAAGCGGGCCGTTTCGGCTTTACCGGGCGGCGTGAAATCGGCCATGGCAAGCTGGCATGGCGGGCGCTTAACCCGCTGATGCCGTCGAAGGACGAATTCCCCTATACGATCCGCGTGGTGTCTGAAATCACCGAATCCAACGGGTCGTCCTCCATGGCCACGGTCTGCGGCACCTCGCTGTCGCTGATGGATGCCGGCGTTCCGCTGCCGCGTCCGGTGGCGGGTATCGCCATGGGCCTGATCAAGGAAGGCGACGAATTCGCGGTCCTGTCGGATATCCTGGGTGACGAAGATCACCTGGGCGACATGGACTTCAAGGTCGCCGGCTCGTCCGAGGGCATCACCTCCCTGCAGATGGACATCAAGATCACCTCGATCACCGAGGAAATCATGAAGATCGCCCTGGGCCAAGCCAAGGACGGCCGTCTGCACATCCTGGGCGAGATGTCCAAGGGCCTGACGTCGGCCCGTGAAGGGGTTGCGGATACCGCACCCCGGATCACCCAGTTCACGATCAACAAGGATAAGATCCGCGAAGTCATCGGCCCGGGTGGCAAGATGATCCGCGAAATCTGTGAGGTGACGGGCGCCAAGATCGACATCGAAGACGACGGCACCGTGCGTGTCGCCGCCGTCGATGCGGCCGCCGGCGAAGCCGCCATCGACTGGATCAAGTCGATCACCCAGGAACCGGAAATCGGCGCCATCTACAACGGCAAGGTCGTGAAGGTCGTCGATTTCGGCGCTTTCGTGAACTTCATGGGCGCCAAGGACGGTCTGGTCCACATCTCGGAGCTGGCCAACGAACGGGTCGGCCAGGTGACCGACGTCATCAACGAAGGCGACCAGGTAAAGGTCAAGTTGATCGGCATCGATGACCGCGGCAAGGTCAAGCTTTCCATGCGGGTCGTCGACCAGGAAACCGGCGCGGACATCACCGACCAGGTCGGTGAACGGTCCGGCGGCGGTGGCCGGGGCGGCAAGCCGCGCGAAGGCCAGGGCGACTAACCGGCACTGGCTTGCATATTTAGTGCCTCGAAGGGCGGCGCCGTAAGCGGTGCCGCCCTTTGTTGTCGGGCTGTTCGCCATGGTTGCCTTGGGGCGGATTCTCTGGTTATTGTGCGCCTGAGACCAAGCTCAAGAATCCGGTTCTGAACGGCCCGGGAAAAACAGAAACTTAAAAGCCGTGTTGCCGGGGGATGCCCGCTTTCAAGACGGCTTGCCCAAGGGAGGCGGGCAGGAATGGCCGCAAGCGCGTGACCAAGAAAAACGCCTATTCCTACGAAGATCTGATCGCCTGCGGGAAGGGCGAATTGTTCGGTTCCGGCAATGCGCAACTGCCGCTGCCGCCGATGCTGATGTTCGACCGCATCACCGCGATTTCCGATGAGGGCGGCGCCAACGGCAAGGGTTATGCCGAGGCGGAATTCGACATCAATCCGGACCTGTGGTTCTTCAAGTGCCACTTTCAGGGCGACCCGGTGATGCCCGGCTGCCTGGGCCTCGACGCCCTGTGGCAGCTGCTGGGCTTTTACCTGGGTTGGACAGGGGCGCCCGGCCGTGGCCGGGCCCTGGGGGTCGGCAACGTGAAATTCACCGGCCAGGTCCAGCCGGAGGCCAAATTGGTCCAGTACCGCATTGATATCCGGCGCGTCATGGCGCGCCAGATCACCCTCGGCATCGCCAATGGGGTGATGCTGGTGGACGGCAAGGTCGCCTACGAGACCGAGGATTTACGCGTAACCTTGTTTACCGACCCCGAAGGGTAGTAAGAGAAGCCCATGAGACGTGTGGTCGTTACCGGAATGGGGATCGTGTCACCGATCGGCAGCAATGTTGCCGAGGTGACGGACAGCCTGCGCGCGGGGCGCTCAGGCATCGTGTTTTGCCCGGAGTATGCGGAGCGCGGGTTCCGTTCGCACCTGCATGGCGCGCCGACGATCGATATGGACGACAAGATCGACCGCAAGCTGCGCCGCTTCATGGGTGACGGGGCGGCTTATACCTACGTCGCCATGAGCGAAGCGATCGCCGACGCCGGCCTTTCCGAAGCCGATGTGTCCGACGAGCGCACGGGCCTTGTCATGGGTTCGGGCGGGCCGTCGACCTCGGCCCTGATCGACGCCGCCGATACGGCCCGCGAAAAGGGCGCCAAGCGTATCGGCCCCTATGCGGTTCCCAAGGCCATGTGCTCCACCGTGTCGGCCAACATGGCCACCGCCTATCACATGCGCGGCCTCAGCTATTCCATTTCGTCCGCCTGTTCGACCTCGGCCCATTGCATCGGCAACGGGGCGGAGCTGATCCAATGGGGCAAGCAGGACGTGGTGTTCGCCGGTGGTGGCGAGGAACTGCATTGGTCCCTGACCGTGCTGTTCGACGCCATGGGCGCCTTGTCCTCCAAATACAATGATTCGCCCGAGCGCGCGTCGCGTCCCTTCGACGCCGACCGCGACGGCTTCGTGATCGCCGGCGGCGCCGGGGTGGTGGTGCTTGAGGAACTGGAGCACGCCCAGGCCCGCGGCGCCAAGATCTACGGCGAAGTGGTCGGCTATGGCGCCACGTCGGACGGTGTCGACATGGTGGCGCCCTCGGGTGAAGGCGCCATGCGCTGCATGCGCCTGGCGACGGCGGGCCTCGGCAATACCAAGGTCGATTACATCAACGCGCACGGGACCTCGACTCCGGCTGGTGACATGACCGAGCTCAAGGCGATTCAAGAGGTGTTCGGCGCGCATAAGCCGAAGATTTCCTCGACCAAGTCGCTGACCGGCCATTCCCAGGGGGCCACGGGTGCGCACGAGGCGATCTATTCCCTGATCATGCTGAACAACGATTTCATCGCCGCCTCCGCCAACGTGGAAAACCTCGATCCGGAAGCGGGCGATGCGGAAATCGTGACCAAGCGCATCGACGACGCGGGTCTGAACTGCGTGCTGTCCAATTCCTTCGGTTTCGGCGGCACCAACGCCACGCTGGCGTTCAAGCGGCTCGAGGCATAATCGGCGGGCCACCGCCGGCCCGCGCAGGAGAAGTCCCATGAACGGCCCCGTTGACGGATCTGGCGTGCCCCCCCAGGACACACCCGATGCGCCCGCCTTGCACTCCAACATCATGGCCGGCCGCCGGGGCCTGGTGCTGGGCGTCGCCAATGATCATTCCATCGCCTGGGGCATCGCCCGGACCCTGCGTCAGCATGGGGCGGAGCTTGCCTTCACCTATCAGAACGACGCCATCGCCAAGCGGGTGACCCCGCTCGCGGCCGAGCTCGGCTCGGCCCTGGTCATGCCCTGCGAGGTCGAGGACCAGGCCTCGATCGACAGCGTGTTCCAGCGTCTCAAGGCGGAATGGGGCGGGCTCGACTTCGTGGTCCATGCCGTCGCCTATTCCGACAAGGACGAACTCAAGGGCAAGTACCTGAACACGTCGCGCGACAACTTCCTGCGCACCATGGACGTCAGCTGCTATTCTTTCACGGCCCTGGCCCGCGCCGCCGCCGACATGATGAGCGAGGGCGGGTCGCTGATCACCCTGACCTATACGGGCTCGACCCGCGTGATGCCGAACTACAACGTCATGGGCGTGGCCAAGGCGGCGCTGGAGGCCAGCGTGCGATACCTCGCCGCCAACCTGGGGGCGCAGGGTATCCGGGTCAACGCGATTTCGGCCGGGCCCATGCGGACGCTTGCCGGCAGCGCTATCGGCGGCGCGCGGCACGTCTACAAATGGAACCAACGCCACGCGCCGCTGAAGCGCACGGTGCGGCTCGAAGATGTCGGGGGGGCGGCGCTCTACCTGCTGTCCGATCTGTCGGCCGGGGTCACCGGCGAGGTTCACCACGTCGATTCCGGCTACAACATCATCGGTCTGCCGAACCCGGAAGATATGATCGACGATTGAGGTTTCGGGCGGCTTGGCCGTCGGACAGAGCTTAACAATTAAGCCTGGAATAAACCTTAGACATCTTTATATAATCATTCTAATTCTGAAAACGGCGCCCGGAGCGCCGCACAACAGAGGTGCGCGACCGAATGATGAAGATGCACATCCCCCATGATACGCGACAGGACGCCCGGCCCTTCAGCCAGATTCTGGACCGGCTGCGCGGCGCCGGCCTGCGTCCGACGCGCCAGCGCATGGCCCTGGCCAAGCTGCTGTTCGAGGGCGGCGACCGCCATCTGACGGCGGAAATGCTGCACGCGGACGCCCAGTCGGCCAACGTGCGGGTGTCGCTCGCCACCGTGTACAATACCCTGCATCAGTTTCACCGCGCCGGCCTGCTGCGCGAGATCGTCGTTGATTCTCAGCGCACCTATTTCGACACCAACATGTCGGACCATCATCATTTCTATTTCGACCAGTCGGGCGAACTGGCCGACATTCCGGGCGACCAGGTCGAGGTCGCGGCCCTGCCGGCGGCGCCGGACGGGATGGAAGTGTCGCGTGTCGACGTGGTCGTGCGGGTGCGCCCCCAGGGCGCCTGACGCCTGACCTGACGCCCATCGTTTCACGCCTCCGGCCCTTTGCGGCCCGCCCCGTTCCGGGGCCTGGGTAGGCGCGCCTCCAGTTATTTAAAACAATTCTAATCTTGACAGCAACTTACTGTCATTGCATAACCTTTGGGCTTAACAATCCTTGTCCACCAAACGTACTAAGGGAGTCATGCAATGAGCCTTAAAGGCAGCCAGACCGAAGAAAACCTGAAAGCCGCGTTCGCCGGGGAATCCCAGGCCAACCGCCGCTATCTCTATTTCGCCCAGAAGGCCGACGTCGAGGGCTACAACGACGTCGCCGCCGTGTTCCGGTCGACGGCCGAAGGCGAAACCGGCCATGCCCACGGCCATCTGGAATTCCTCGAAGAAACCGGTGACCCGGCCACGGGCGAGCCGATCGGCCCGACCGGCGACAACCTGAAGGCCGCCATTGCCGGTGAAACCCACGAATACACCGACATGTATCCCGGGATGGCCAAGACGGCCCGCGACGAAGGCTTCGACGAAATCGCCGATTGGTTCGAAACCCTGGCAAAGGCCGAAAAGTCCCACGCCGGCCGCTTCCAGAAAGCGTTCGACACCCTCGACTAATACCGGACCCGGTTTTCGGCGCGGACGGTTGCCGTCCGCGCCGGCCGGATTCGGCCGGCAACGTCCCGCGCGGCAGGGCCGCCCGGCGTGTTCGGTGTGTTCCGATAGCTTGATACACAGTTTGATGCACGGTCAGACCGCTTTCGGGGGAGGAAGCGTGTCTCTGTCGATCCGCCGCCCGGGTTTCCCGGACCGCATAAAAAGGACATGACATGAGCGAAGGCAGCCTGGAAGCCCCGATCCGCCACGTGATTCCCTGGCAGGACCCCGATTTCTATGATGAGGAAAAGCTCGACGCGGAACTGCGCCGGGTGTTCGACATCTGTCACGGCTGCCGGCGCTGCTTCAATCTGTGCGACAGTTTCCCCCGCCTGTTCGACCTGATCGACGAAGCGGAATCCGGCGAGCTCGACACGGTCGACAGCGCCGATTTCAAGCCTGTGATCGACGCCTGCACGCTCTGCGACATGTGTTTCCTGACCAAATGTCCTTACGTGCCGCCCCATGAATTCAACCTGGATTTCCCGCATCTGATGCTGCGCGCCCGCGCCATCGACCAGAAGAAGGGCAAGATTCCCTTCGCCGCCCGGGAAATGACCAAGACGGACCGCAACGGCAAGCTGGCCTCCGCCGTCGCACCCGCCGTCAACTGGGCCTGCAAGTGCGACAACGGCGTGACCCGCCCGGCCATGGAAAGCCTGGCCGGCATCCACCGCGACGCCAAGCTGCCCGAATTCCATTCAAAGACCTTCCAGGACCTGGCCAAGACCCCGCCCGCCGTCGATCCTGCCGGCCCGGCTCATGGCCGCAAGGCGGTGCTGTACGCGACCTGTTTCGCCAACTTCAATAATCCCGGCATCGGCACCTCGGCCCAGGCCGTTCTGGCCAAGAACGGGGTCGAGACGGAAGTCGTCTATCCCCGCTGCTGTGGCATGCCGCAGTTGGAACAGGGCGACATCGCCGCCGTCGCCGAGGCCGCGCGCGAGGTTTCGGCCGAGCTTTGCGAATGGATCGACAAGGGCTACGAGATCATCGGCCTGGTGCCGTCCTGCGCCCTGATGATGAAATTCGAATGGCCGCTGATCCTGCCCGACGACGAGAATGTGAAAAAGCTCGCGGCCCATACCTCGGACATCACCGAATACGTCGTCGCCATCGCCAAGAAGGAAGGCCTGGCCGACGGCATGACGCCCCTGGCCGGCGGCGTCACGGCCCATATCGCCTGCCACGCCCGGGCCCAGAACATGGGCCAGAAGGGGGCCGAGATGCTGCGCCTGGTCCCCGATACGGACGTCAAGGTGATCGAGCGCTGTTCCGGCCATGGCGGATCCTGGGGCATCACCAAGGAATTCTTCGAAGTCGGCCTAAAGGTCGGCAAGCCCGCCGCCCGCCAGGCGGCCAAGAACGAAACCCCCTTCGTGGTCTCGGAATGCCCGCTTGCCCGCGACCACATCATCCAGGGCATGGAGAAGCTGGAGGCGGACGTCACCGGCATCAACCACGCCCAGCATCCCATTGAACTGATGGCCATCGCCTACGGCCTGAAAGACTGACACATGCCCAACAAGCACGAGATCACCGCCGCCGATATCCTGTCCATGGAGGCCTACGGCCGTGAACGGGCCGAGCGCCGCAAGGCCATGACCGCGATCAAGCGCAACCGCCGCATCGCCGTCGGCCCCGACGCCACGTTCTATTTCGAAAGCTTCGACACCATGTTCCATCAGGTGCACGAAATGCTGTTCATCGAAAAGGGCGGCGAGGCGCAGATCCCCGATGAACTGGCCGCCTACAATCCCCTGATCCCCAAGGGCCGGGAATTGGTCGCGACCCTGATGTTCGAAATCGACGATCCCGTGCGCCGGGCCCAGTTCCTGAGCGGCCTGGGCGGGGTCGAGGAAACGGTGACCTTCGAATTCGCCGGTGAAAGCGTCGCAGGCGTGCCCGAAGCCGACATTGACCGCACCACCGCCGACGGCAAGGCATCCAGCGTGCAGTTCCTGCATTTCCCGTTCACCGACGCCCAGGTCGCCAAGTTCAAGGACGCGGGCACCCAGGTGCAGTTGCAGATCGCCCATGCAAAATACGGCCACATCGCGATTCTGCCCGCCCCGGTGAAGGACGCCCTGGCCGGCGATTTCGACTGAACCATCCCGTCATTCCCGCCAAGGCGGGAACGCGAATATCTCATCCTTCCTTCTCACCGTCTCACTGCCTTAGTGGTTTATTCTTGAACCACTGAGACACAGAGGCTGTGAGAAGGAAGATGTGGATGCTGGCCCCGTGGGTGGTTTACTCGACGGCCTCGTCCTTGCGCACGCCCCACAGTTCGACCCGGCGGATCCAGCCTTCGAAGCCGGCGGCGCGGACCCGGCACCAGCCGCCGTCCTTGGGGCAGACGGCGATGCGGACGATGACATCGGGCTCCAGCCGGGCCAGGGCGCGGGCGGAGGCATCGGGATCGGCGCGCAGCGTGCGCGTGCGGCCCAGCACGATGGCCGTGCGCTCGCCGTCCAGCATGGTCTGATGGACCCAGCCCTGGGTGCCCTGGTGGTCGCGCACCTTGCGCCAGGTCTGGAATTCGGCGATCACCTCGATGGGTAGGTGGCGGCGCCGGTAGACCCAGTCGACGGGATACTGCACGCCGGGGCCGGACCGCATGTTGACCTCGCCGGCGCGTAAACTGACGAAGCGCGGCAGCGGCAGGCCCGAGGGGGTGTTGGAGGTCGTCCCGGAAGCCTGTCCCGGCGCCTGCGCCCTGACGGCCTGGGGAAGCAGGGCGGCGACCAGCACGATTGCGGCCAGCGCCACGGCCCGGCACCAGATAGGGATAAGGATGGCGCGTGCGTCTTGGCTGCGGCGGGCGAATAGCCGGTTCATGCGGGTCCTCGGGTCCTGGGGCGCTGGGGGGAATCAGCGAATGCGCCCAAGCCGGTCCTTGGCGTCGGTCTTGAGGGACTTATCGCCATCACGGCGCGGGCCGTCAAGGCCCTTCCCGGATATGCAGACTCGGTCGCCGCCTGCCGTTTCATGATGCTATAGACAAGGGATGTGATAACTTGCTATGGCCCAGCGGAACGGAGAAAACCCGCCATGCCCAACAAGAAACCCCGCGTCGTCGTCACGCGCAAACTGCCCGACGCCATCGAAACCCGCATGATGGAACTGTTCGACGTGCAGTTGAACCTGGACGACAAGGCGATGACCAAGGCGCAGTTGATCGCCGCCGTCGCCAATGCGGATGTCCTGGTGCCGACGGTCACCGATCGCATCGACGCCGCCATTCTGGCCCAGGCCGGTGACCGCCTGCGCCTGATCGCCAATTACGGCACGGGTGTCGACCATATCGACCTGGCGACGGCGCGGCAGCGCGGCATCACCGTCACCAATACCCCCGACGTGCTGACCGAGGACACGGCCGACATGACCATGGCGCTGTTCCTTGCCGTGTCGCGGCGCATCGCCGAGGGCGAGCGCGTGATGCGCACGGGCGGCTGGCCGGGCTGGTCCCCGACTTGGATGCTCGGCCACCGCATCAACGGCAAGCGTCTCGGCATCATCGGCATGGGCCGCATCGGCCGCGCCGTGGCACGCCGGGCCCGTGGCTTCGGCATGGCGGTTCACTACCACAATCGCAAACGCGTGCATGAATCCGTGGAAAACGAATTGGAAGCCACTTATTGGGAAAGCCTGGACCAGATGCTGGCCCGGGTCGATCTGGTTTCCGTCAACTGCCCGCATACGCCGGCCACATACCATTTACTGTCGGCCCGGCGCCTGCAACTGCTGCAGCCGCATTGCATCATCGTCAACACGGCACGTGGTGAAGTGATCGACGAAAACGCCCTGACCCGCATGCTCGAAGCCGGCGACATCGCCGGTGCGGGTCTTGACGTGTTCGAACATGAACCCGCCGTCAATCCCAAGCTGCTGGCCCTCGACAATACGGTCCTGCTGCCCCACCTGGGCAGCGCCACGGTCGAAGGCCGCGTCGACATGGGCGAAAAGGTGCTGATCAATATCAAGACCTTCGTCGACGGGCACAAGCCGCCGGACCGCGTGCTGGGCGACGCCTTCTGATCCCGCCCGGCCCGCCCTGGGCCGGATCGCAACAGGGAACGGGCCGCGCCGCGGCGCCGATACCGTCATGCATATCGCCCAACCTCTCCACGTGCAGCCGATCCCCTTCGTGGATCCCGTGGACGCCTTCGAAGCCTTCGCCGACGACCCCGTCGCGGCCCTGCTCGACAGCGCCGACGCGGTCGGCGGACGCGGGCGCTATGCCTTCCTGGCGGGCGATCCCTATCACGTGCTGGAGGCTGGGGCCGGGGACGACCCCTTTGGCCAACTGGCCCGGGAACTGGCCCGCGTGCGTACGGAATCCGTGCCCGGCCTGCCGCCGTTCCAGACCGGCGCCGTCGGCGTGCTGGGATACGAGCTGGGCAGCGCGCTGGAACGCCTGCCCACGCGCAAGCCGGGGGGCCTGAATTTTCCCGACATGGTCATGGGCTTCTACGACACGGTCGCCGTGTTCGACATGAAGCTGCGCATGGCCTGGGTTCTGGCCAGCGATGTCCGGGGTGGCGCCGGCCGTCGCCGGTCGGGGCGCGAGGCCCGGGCCCGCGCCATGGCGGCGCGCATTCGGGACGCACGCCCGGTGGCCGAGCCGCCGGGCCTGGACCTCACCTGGCGCCCCGATCAGACTCGGGCCGAAATGGAAGCCCGCATCGCCCGCGCCATCGACTACATTCATTTGGGCGACATCTTCCAGGCCAATATCGCGCAGCGTTTCCTCACCGACCTGCCGGCGGAAACCCGGCCCTATGACGTCTACCGGCGGCTCAGGCGCATTTCCTCCGCCCCCTTCGCGGCGTTCCTCAATTGCGGCAAGGGCCGGGCGGTGATTTCCGCCTCGCCGGAACGGTTCCTGTCGCTGGGGCCCGGCGGGGTTATTGAAACCCGGCCGATCAAGGGAACGCGGCCCCGCGGCGTGACCACGGACGAGGACCGGGCCCTGGCCGCCGCCCTGATCGCCTCGGAAAAGGACCGGGCGGAAAACCTGATGATCGTCGATCTGTTGCGCAACGACCTGTCCAGGGTCGCCAGGATCGGCTCCGTGCGCGTGTCCAAGCTGTTCGAACTGGAAACCTTCGCCCGGGTTCATCATCTGGTGTCCGAGGTTCAGGCCGACATCGCCGAGGGCCTGGACGCGGTCGATCTGTTGCGCGCGACCTTCCCCGGCGGCTCCATCACCGGGGCGCCCAAGATCCGTGCCATGGAAATCATTCATGAGTTGGAGCCCGTGTCGCGCGGGCCCTATTGCGGGGCGGTGGCCTGGCTTGGGTTCGACGGGGCCATGGATTCCGCCATCGCCATCCGCACCATGACCCATGTCGACGGCGTGGTCGCGGCCCAGGCCGGCGGCGGCATCGTCGCCGACAGCGACCCGGCGGACGAGTACGAGGAAAGCATGACCAAGATCAAACCGCTGCTGGCGTCCCTCGACAGCCGGATGGCCCTGCCGTGATCATTGATTTCAACGGCGAACTGGTCGCGGCGGCGGATGCCCGCCTGGACCCCTTCGACCGGGGCTTCACCCTGGGCGACGCCATTTTCGAAAGCCTGCGGGTGCGGGACGGGGCGCCTGAATTCGCCGGTGAACATCTGGCCCGCCTGACCCGGGCCTCCGCCGTCACCGGCATTCCCCTGCCATTTACCCCGGATCAGGCGATGGCGCGCATGGCGCGGCTGATCGCCGCCAACGACCTGGTCGACGCGGCGCTGCGCCTGACCGTCAGCCGGGGGGCCGCCGCCCGCGGCGTCGCCGCACCCAAGGCCACCGACTGCCGGCCCACAGTGGTGATCTCCGTCCACCCCCTGCCGCCGACGCGGGGTGCCGTGGTCGGCCTGATCACGGCGACGGTGACCCGGCGTAACGAGCATTCACCCTTTTCCCGCGTCAAGGCGACGCCTTATCTCGACAGCATCATCGCCCTGGAAGAAGCCCGTGCCGCGGGTGCCCAGGACGCGGTGCTGCTGAACACGGCGGGCCGCGTGGCCTCGGCCTGTTACGCCAATCTGTTCGCGGTGATTGACGGGCGTCTGGTCACGCCGCCCTTGGCCGATGGGCCGCTGCCGGGCGTCACGCGGGGCCGGGTGCTGGCGGCGCTGGGCGGGGAAGAAGAAAGCCTCGCCCCCGAAGACCTCGCCCGTGCCACGGAAGTTTTCCTGACCAACAGCTTCGGCGTGCGCCCCGTGGGCGTGCTCGACGGCCGCCTGCTGGCCCCCCTGCCCGGGCCCATGACCCAAAAGGCACAGGCCCTCGTCGGCTGACGCACGCGGTTATCCTTTCTTCTCACCGTCTCTGTGTCTCAGTGGTTGTCTTGATTTTTAACCACAGAGGCAGTGAGGCAATGAGGAAATCGCAGATTGTCATGGCCGGGCGTGACCCGGCCATCCACGTCTTCATGTGCCGCCGACTGCGAAAGTCGTGGATGCCCGGATCAAGTCCGGGCATGACGGATTAGATTGGGAAGGGAAGGGTCAGATAAACAGGATCGCGCCGTCTTTGGAGGCGTCGTTCAGGAAGGTGACCAGCCCGCCCGGCTGCACCGGCACGTCGTCGCGCAGCGGCATGGCTTCCAGGCCGCGGGCGCGCAGGCCCATCTCGCAGACCATGAAGGCCGCGCCCATTTCGACGCAGGCCGCGAGCAGGACCTCGAAGGTCGCGACCCCCTGGGCCTCGTAACGGTCGTCCAGGGTGCCGCCCGGCTGCACATGGTCCAGGTCGCCCAGGCCCTGGCCCACGGGCAGGTCGCGCCAGGCGTCGTCGGCGCCCAATGCCTTGCAGGCGTCCATGGTGAAGAACAGGGTCACGGCGCGGCCGATGGCCGCCGCCGCCGCCGCCGTCGCCAGGGCATAGTGAATCTTGTCGTATTCGCCCGCATAGACGATGACCGACAGCTTGTCGGGCGGTGTGGTGTCAGCCGGCGGCGCAGGTTCGGCCATCCGAGGCCCCCTCATGGCTGGAGAGATCGGTGATCGTCGGATTGTCGCCACACAGCGGGCAGCCCGGATCGGCCTTGACCTTGATCTTGCGGAAATTGGCGGCAAGCCCTTCGTAAACCATCAGATGACCCGACAGGCTGTCGCCGGTGCCGAGAAGCTCTTTCAGGATTTCCGTCGCTTGCAACGATCCCATGGTGCCGCACAGCGCCCCCAACACCCCGGCCTCGGCGCAGGACGGAATTTGGCCCGGCGGTGGGGCTTCGCGGAAGATGCAGCGATAGCAGGGGCCGTGATGGCCGTCGCCGTCGGTTTCATGGGCCTTGAAGGTCGCCAATTGGCCGTCGAAGCGCAGGATGGCGGCCGAAACCAGAGGTTTCCCGGCGAAATAGGCCGCGTCGTTGATCAGGAACCGGGTTTCGAAATTGTCGGAGCCGTCGGCGATCAGGTCGTAACCGGCCATCAGGTCGAGGGCGTTGTCCGGCGTGATGCGTTCGAAATGGGGGACCAGGGTGACGTCCGGGTTGATGGCGGCCAGGGTCGCCTTCGCACTTTCCACCTTGGGTGTGCCGACCGAGGCCGTCTGATGGACGATCTGGCGCTGCAGATTGGACAGGTCGACCGTATCGTCGTCAACCACGCCGATGGTGCCGACCCCGGCAGCGGCCAGATACAGCAGCACGGGCGATCCCAGCCCCCCGGCGCCGATGACCAGAACCCGGCTCGACAGCAGCTTGGCCTGCCCGATGCCGCCAACTTCCTTCAGCAGGATGTGCCGGGCGTAGCGGTTGACCTGATCCTCGGAAAAATCCGTGAACTCCATGGCTCGGCCTATTCGCCCAGGCCCGCGAACAGATCGGTCGACAGGTAGCGTTCGGCGAAGCTGGGCAGGATGATGACGATGCGGGCGTCCACCAGATTGTCGCGGGCCGCCAGTTCCAGTGCCGCCGCCACGGCGGCCCCGGACGAAATCCCGCAGGGCAGGCCTTCCAGGCGCGCGATCTTGCGCGCCGTTTCGATGGCGCGGTCGTTGCCGATCTGCAGCACTTCGTCGATTTCCTTGGTGTCCAGGTTCGCCGGCACGAAACCGGCGCCGATGCCCTGAATTTTGTGCGGCCCCGGCAGGCCGCCGGACAGGATGGCGGAATCCTCGGGCTCGACGGCGACGACCTTGAGCTTCGGGTTGTACTTGCGCAGAACCTGGGCGCAGCCGGTCAGCGTGCCGCCCGTGCCGACCCCGGAAATCAGCACATCGACCTTGCCGTCGGCGTCCTTCCAGATTTCCTCGGCCGTGGTGTTGCGGTGGACTTCCGGATTGGCCGGGTTTTCGAACTGTTGCAGCATGATCGCCCCCGGCGTGGCGTCGACGATCTCCTTGGCGCGCTCGATGGCGCCGCGCATGCCCTGGGGGGCCGGGGTCAGTTCCAGCTCGGCGCCCAGAAGGTAGAGCATCTTGCGCCGTTCCAGCGACATGCTTTCCGGCATGGTCAGGATCAGGCGGTAGCCCTTGGCGGCGGCGACGAAGGCCAGGGCGATGCCCGTGTTGCCCGAGGTCGGTTCGACCAACGTGGCGCCCGGCTTGATGCGGCCGTCCCGTTCGGCGGCTTCGATCATGTTCAGGCCGATGCGGTCCTTGACCGACGACAGCGGGTTGAAGAATTCGCATTTGCCGACGATATCGGCGGTCACGCCCGCGTCCTCGGCCATGCGCTTCAGGCGGACCAGGGGCGTGGCGCCCACCGTGTCGATGATGCTGTCGTAGATGCGACCCCGGAATTCTCCCTGCGCGCGGGCACCCTTTGCCGTGTCCATGGAACTCGTCTCCTCCGAATGGTTTCCTCTTAGATGAGGATGCTAGATCGTGAAATCCAGGTTGGGCCGGCCTTCGCTGTCGACCCCGGCCTGATGGGCCTTGAGGCAAAGCTCGTCGATCGACGTGGCATCCAGGCGAACCATGGCGGCTTCGCGCAGTTCCGCCCACAGGGGCCGCACCACCTTGAGCCCCAGGTCCGACCCGTCGGCGTCCTCGAGAATGTCGTCGCCGCCATCGGCGCCCGCGATCACGCGCACGATGTCGCCCACGGAAATGCGCCGCCGCTCACGGGCCAGGCGGTAGCCGCCCTTGGGCCCCCGCACGCCGACCAGGATGTCCGCCTTTACCAGTTGCTGCAGGGCCTGTTCCAGATAGCGCCGGGGAATGCCCTGGCGGCGCGTGATGTCGCGGCTCTGCACCGGCTGCGCCCCCATGTGATAGGCCACGTCCAGCACCGCCTCGATGGCGTAAAGGGTCTTTTTCGACAGTCGCAGCATATGGTCAGCTTCCCCCCGTTCCCGTCGACCCGAACCCGCCGGCCCCCCGGGCCGTGTCGTCCAGGTCCGCCCGCTCATCCCAGGCGATTTGCGTGACCGGCGCGATCACCATCTGGGCGATGCGCATGCCGGCCTCAATTTCAAAGGATTCCAAACTTAGGTTTACCAAAATAACCTTGATCTCGCCGCGGTAGTCGGCGTCGATCGTGCCCGGGCTGTTGAGCACCGTGATCCCGTGCTTGGCGGCCAGGCCGGAGCGCGGGCGCACCTGCGCCTCATACCCCCGGGGCAGGGCGATGGCGATGCCCGTGGGCACCAGGGCGCGGGCCATGGGTTTAAGGATCATGGATTGATCCAAAGCAGCCAAAAGGTCCAATCCCGCGGCATCCGCCGTGGCATAGGCCGGCAAGGCCAAGTCCGCGCCATGGGGCAGGCGCTGAACGGGAACGGTCAGGGCGGTCATTCGGCGTCCGCGCCCGTTGCGGCGGCGCCCGCCGCGACATGATCGGCGATGCGCTGTGCCAGGCGTTCACCCACCTGGGTCTTGGTTTGCGGCGGCCAATCCTCGACCCCCGCCCCGGTGACCAGATGCACCCGGTTCATATCGCCGCCGAAGGTGCCCGTTTCCGGCGACACGTCGTTGGCGCAGATCCAGTCGCAGCCCTTCTTTTTCAGCTTGGCGACGGCATGGCCGACGACGTTTTCCGTCTCGGCGGCGAAGCCGACGACCAGGGCCGGGCGGCTCTTTCCGGGGGCCGCGAGGGTCGCCAGGATGTCCGGGTTTTCGGCCAAGGCCAGGGCCGGCAGGCCTTTGCCGTCCTTTTTCATCTTTTCGGGCGCGGCGTCGGCGGTGCGCCAATCGGCCACGGCGGCGGCGCAGACGGCGATATCGGCGGGCAGGGCTTCCGTGCAGGCGGCCAGCATGTCGCGGGCCGTCTCCACATGCACCGTGGCGACGCCGATGGGGTCCTTCAGGGTGACCGGCCCGGTGACCAGGGTCACGCGGGCGCCCAGGGCCGCCAGCGCCGATGCGATGGCATGGCCCTGCTTGCCGGACGACCGGTTGGCGATATAGCGCACGGGGTCGATGGGCTCATGGGTCGGCCCGCTGGTGACCAGGGCGTGCTTGCCCCGAAGGGGCTGGCCGCCGTGGAAGAAATCGATCAGGGCCTGGGCGATGGCAAGCGGCTCGGTCATGCGCCCGGGGCCGAATTCGCCGCAGGCCATGTCGCCCTCGTCCGGGCCGATCACGGTGACGCCCCGCGATGTCAATGTCTCGATATTGGCCTGGGTCGCCGCGTGTTCCCACATCCGCACGTTCATGGCGGGGGCGACCATCACCGGCTTGTCCGTGGCCAGCAGGGCCGTGGTCGCCAGATCGGTGGCGAGCCCGCCCGCCATCTTGGCCAGCACGTCGGCCGAGGCCGGGGCGACCAGGATCACGTCCGCGTCGCGGGACAATTGGATATGGCCCATTTCCTGCTCGTCCGTCAGGTCGAACAGGTCTTGGTAGACCTTGTCGCCGGACACGGCGCCGAGCGCCAAGGGCGTCACGAACTGCGCCCCGCCGGCCGTCAGCACGCAGCGCACCTGGGCCCCCCGCTCCTTCAAGCGGCGGACCAGATCCGGCGTCTTATAGGCGGCGATCCCGCCCGTGACGATCAACAGAATGCGTTTTCCGGAAAGCATATTTTCCCGATGTCCCTTGCTGGCCGACCAATCCCGGCCCCTATAAATACGCAAAGAACAGTGTACTTAAAGTAAATATTACCCCCCGGCAAGATACGGGTGCCGTCCGTCAGTCCATCAAATTATAGGTAAAAATCACCGCCAGGATCGCGACGATGATCCAGAGCAGGACCGGCGTGCGGGGTTTGTCTTCGCCGTCGCGGAGCAGGCGCACGGTTTCCGGGTCCAGGGTCAGGCGGCCTTCGGCCAGTCTGCGGGCGCCGATCTCCAGATCTTCCATGACGCGGGGCAGGCGTTCCGCCGCCTCGGCCAGGCCCTGGAAGGTGTCCATGATCTTGGCCTCCGGGCCCAGGTTGGCGCGCATCCAGTCTTCGATCAGCGGCCGGGCCAGCACCCACATGTTGGTGTCGGGGTAGAGTTTGCGGCTTACGCCCTCGGCGGTCAGCATGGTTTTCTGCAGCAGCAGCAATTGCGGCTGGGTTTCCATGGCGAAGGTTTCCGTGACCTGGAACAGCTGGCCCAGCAGGCGGCCGATGGAAATCTCGTGCTGGGGCTTGTCCAGGATCGGCTCGGCGATGGAGCGGCAGGCCTGGGTGAAGGCGTCGACGGATTTGTCGCGGGGCACCCAGCCGGCCTCGAAATGCACCTCCGCCGCGCGGCGGTAATCGCGGGTCAGGAAGCCCAGCAGCATTTCGCCCAGGTTGCGCCGGGTCTTTTTATCCACCCGGCCCATGATGCCGAAATCGACGGCGCCGATGGCGCCGTCTTCCATCACGAACAGATTGCCCGGGTGCAGGTCGGCGTGGAAAAAGCCGTCGCGGAACACTTGGTTGAAGAACGCGCGGGCGGCGTTCTCGACCACGGTCTTGGGATCGATCCCGGCGGCGACGATGCCGTCCACGTCATTGATGGGGAAGCCGTCGATGCGCTCCGTCGTCAGCACCCGCGATCCCGTGCGCGCCCAATCGACGGCGGGGATGACGAAGGTATCGTCGCCCGCGAAATTGTCGGCCATTTCGGCGGCGGCGGCGGCTTCGAACCGCAGGTCCATTTCCAGCTCGACCGACTGGGCGATGGTTTCCACCACCTCGCGGGGTTTCAGGCGCTTCAGGTCCGGGCGGGCGCGCTCCATCACCCGGGCGGCCCAGCGGAACAGGTCGAGATCGCGGCGGAACCGGGCCTCGATCCCCGGGCGCAGGATCTTGACCGCGACCTTCTCGCCTTCCGTCGTTTCGGCGAAATGGACCTGGGCGATGGAGGCGGCGGCCACGGGGTCGTCGTCGAAGGACGCGAACAGGGTGTCCACCGGCACCTGGAATTCCTGCTCGATGGTCTGGCGGGCCAGGTCGGTGGAAAACGGCGGCAGGTCGTCTTGCAACTGCGCCAGGTCCTGGGTGATTTCCTCGCCCAGCAAATCCGGGCGGGTCGACAGCGCCTGCCCCAGCTTGATGAAACTGGGGCCGGCCTCGGAAAGGGCATTGGCCAGGCGCTGGCCGGGGCGGCCCGGCACGGAGCGTTTGGACAACAGCTTGGCCGCCTTGGCCACGGCCGGGGCGACGCCCAGGTCTTCCAGGGGAAACAGGGCGTCGTGGCGCGCCAGCAGGCGGGCGATGGCGAACAGGCGCCAGAGATTGGAAAGATGGCCGCTCATGCGTTCAGGGTCCCGGGCCGGTCTCAGGTGCGCCAGGCGGAATGGATGGCCGAGATCCCGCCCGTCAGGTTGCGGTATTCGGCGCGGGCCAAGCCGGCGGCGCCGATCATGGCCTTGAATTCCTCCTGCGGCGGAAAGCGGCGGATGCTTTCCGCCAGATATTGGTAGGACTCCCGGTCGCCGGCGATTTTCTCGCCCAGCACGGGCAGGACCTTGAAGGACCAGCGGTCGTAGATTTCGTCCAGCACCGGCAGGGCGACTTTGGAAAATTCCAGGCAGAGGAACCGGCCGCCCGGCTTCAGCACGCGCCGGGCCTCGGCCAGGGCGTTCTGCGGATGGGTCACGTTGCGGATGCAGAAAGCCGTGGTATAGGCGTCGAAGGAATTGTCGGGGAAAGGCAGGCGCTCGGCGTCGCCGGTGATCCAGTCGATGCCGCCCGCGTCCCGGCCCTTCAGCATGCCTTTATCAATGGCGCGGGCCTTGCCCACTTTCAGCATTTCCGTGTTGATGTCGCAGACCGCGACCGGCCCGCCGCCCCGCTCCAGAAACCGGAAGGCGATGTCGCCGGTACCGCCGCCGACGTCCAGCAGCGTCATGCCGGGCCGGGGCCGCAGCCAGTCCAGCATGGCCGATTTCCACAGCCGGTGGATGCCGAGCGACATCAGGTCGTTCATCAGATCGTATTTGGACGCGACGCTGTCGAACACGCCCCGCACCAGGCCGGCCTTTTCGTCTTCGGCGACCTGGCGGAAGCCGAAGTGAGTCGTGCCGGGGGCCGCGGATGTGTCCGCGTTATCAGGGGTTTCGGGCGTCTCTTTGATCATGGCGATGGAACATAGCGTAACCGGCCGGGACAGGCTACGTTCCTTGGGCCTTCCCCGTCGTTTCCTTGCCCGAAGATGCACCATGCCCGAACTGCCCGAAGTCGAAACCGTCCGCCGGGGGCTGATGCCCGCCATGCAGGGCCAGCGCCTGGACGCGGTGATCCCGCGCCGGCCCAACCTGCGCTTTCCCCTGCCCGACGGGTTCGGCCAGCGGCTCACGGGCCGCAGGGTGGTCGATATCCGCCGCCGCGCCAAGTTCCTGATGTTCGATTTGGACAGCCCGGACGTGTTGATCGCCCATCTGGGCATGTCGGGCAGTTTCCGACTGGGCGCCAAGCCCTTCCCGGAAGAAAAGCACGACCATGTGATCTTCAAGATGTCGGGCGGCGGCGAGGTTCATTACAACGACCCGCGCCGCTTCGGTTTCATGGATTTATGGGCCGCCGCCGACCTGGCGTCCTATCCCATGCTGGCCAAACTGGGGCCGGAGCCGCTGGACGACGATGCCTTTAACGGAAAAGCCCTGGCGGCGCGCCTGAAGGACCGCAAGACGTCCATAAAGGTCGCCTTGCTGGACCAGAAGGTGGTCGCCGGTGTCGGCAATATCTATGCCTGCGAAGCGCTGTACCGGGCCGGGATTTCGCCCAAGCGTCTGGCCCATACGGTGCAGGGGGCCCGGGCCGGCAAATTGGCCGACGCGGTCAAGGCGGTGCTGACGGAGGCCATCGCGTCCGGGGGCTCGTCCTTGCGCGATCATATCCGCCCCGATGGCGAACTGGGCTATTTCCAGCATTCCTTCGACGTCTACGGGCGCACGGGCGAAGCCTGCGCCAACGCGGCCTGCGGCCAGCCCATCCGCCAGATCCCCCAGGCCGGGCGCTCGACTTTCTACTGTTCCCGCTGCCAGAGGTAGGGTATCACCGGGCCATGACCTTGATAGCCCGCCTGCGTCCCGGTTTCGTCGCGGCCCTTTTGTGGCTGGCGGCGGCGCTGCCCGCGGCCGCGCAGTTCGTCGGCGGGATCGACGACCTGCCGCTGATGCCGGGCCTGACCGACATCCCCGACGCCGGCGTGGTGTTCGAAACGCCGGCCGGGCGCATCGTCGAAGCCCAGGCCCTGACCGGCGGCCAGGACCAGGCCCAGGTGCGGGCGTTCTACGACGCCAGTTTGCCGCAGCTTGGCTGGGAAAAGATCAAAAGCGGCCAGTACCGCCGCGAAGGGGAAACCCTGCACTTGGAATTCCCGGACGGCCCCGTGCCGACCGTACGGTTCCGCCTGGCGCCGGGCCCCTGACCGGCCCGCGCCGACGACATATCGAGACCCCTCAATTCAAGGAACGGAAGCGACCCACATGGCTTACGAAAACATCATCGTTGAAACCCGCGGCGCCGTCGGGCTGATCACCCTCAACCGGCCGAAGGCGCTGAACGCGCTGAACAAGGCCCTGGTCGCCGAGATGCGCGACGCCCTGGATCAGTTCGAGGCCGATGACGCGATCGGCGCCATCGTCGTGACCGGATCGGAAAAAGCCTTCGCCGCCGGCGCCGACATCAAGGAGATGCAGGGCCAAAGCTGGATGGATGCCTATAAAAGCGACTTCATCACCAAGGATTGGGAACGCATCGCCTCCTGCCGCAAGCCGGTGATCGCCGCCGTGGCGGGCTATGCCTTGGGTGGTGGTTGCGAGGTCGCCATGATGTGCGATCTGATCATCGCCGGCGACAATGCCAAGTTCGGGCAGCCGGAAATCACCATCGGCACCATCCCCGGGGCCGGCGGCACGCAGCGCCTGACCCGCGCCGTGGGCAAGGCCAAGGCCATGGAGATGTGCCTGACCGGGCGCATGATGGACGCGGAAGAGGCGGAACGGTCGGGCCTGGTCGCCCGCATCGTGCCCGTGGCCGATCTGGTCGAGGACGCGGTCAAGACGGCTGAGGCCATCGCCGGCATGTCGCGGCCGCTTGCCATGCTGGCCAAGGAGGCCGTCAACCGCGCGTTCGAGACGACCCTGTCCGAAGGCGTGCGGTTCGAACGGCGCATGTTCCACGCGACCTTCGGGACCGAGGATCAGAAGGAAGGCATGGCCGCCTTTGCCGACAAACGGAAGCCGGAATTCAAGAACCGCTGAGCCGACGGCGCGGGGCCCGGAAAACGCTTGTACGGGGCCTTGTTTTCCGGGCTTGACCTGGCCCCGGCCCGCCGATATAACCGCGCCTTCCGAATTCAGACCCAGAGTTAGAAAAGGGTGTCCAGATGGCACATCATGCCTCGGCCAAGAAACGCATTCGTCAAACGGCCCGCCGCACGCAGGTCAACCGCACGCGCCTGAGCGCCGTGCGCACCTCGATCCGCAAGGTCGAAATGGCCATCGCCGGTGGCGACGCCGCCGCCGCCCAGGAGGCCTTCAAGAGCGCGCAGCCGCTCGTCATGCGCGGTGCGCAGAAAGGCATCCTGCACGCCAACATGGCGTCGCGGAAGCTGTCGCGCCTGGTCAAGCAGATCAAGGGGATGTCCGCCTAAGGGCCGCCTCCGACCGCGATCGAATACCGAAAGGGCCGTGCCGAAAGCACGGCCTTTTTCTTTGCCTGAATGCGCACGCAAACCATTGCAGGGACTCGGAAAAGAAAGCCCGTGAAGGCCCGCCGCGAAAGGGCCCGAGGGGACTCTCAGGGCCATTTTTGTCAAGGGAATTATTTTGCAAATTTGGGGGGCGTTCGCGATTCGTCTCATTGCCATCGACGGATCACGTCCGTAATATCCCCGTCGTCGTTGGGGGCTTCGTGCCCGCCGACGGACTCACGAAGACGCCATCCGGCGACACAGCCAAATAAAGAGAAAGGAGCTTTGAAAGAAAGACAAACCTTTTTTCTTTGCGACATTGTGTGACTTCAATCACATCATGAAAAATTATTTACCTTCATTATAATAACTAAATAATTTGTTATTTAATAATAGGCTAAAAAGCCAAATCTAAGGGGGGTGTGTCGCGGACAAGGTCTAACGTGTTCGCCGCTCATGCGGCGTCGTCTCTCGCGGCTCTAGAGAGGCGGCGGCGTGACGGAACCGTATTCAGGTTCCCGACACGGCGGCGGGCGTGAATAAAGACAAGCCGCGACAGCGCCGGCCGGTGGTTGTCCCCACCGGGCCTCATCGCCTCCCAACACCCAGGGAGGGGGAACCTTGGCCGTATGGCCGCCGGTCCCCCCTGATAATGAAAACAAGCACTGCCCGAAGGGGCGGGACCGAATGTTGGTGGCAAAATGACGGAACAGCAGAGCCGAGATATAGAGCCCTGCCAGGACCTGCAGGAAACCTGGTTGGAAATTTGTGAATCCCTGCGCGCCGAGATCGGCGAAGCTTCCTACCAAAGCTGGATCAAGCCCATGCGGCTCATCGGACAGAACGGCAGTGCCGTGCGCACCGGCGTTCCGACCCGTTTCATGCGCGAATGGATCCAGGCCCATTATCAGGACCGTTTGTCGGAACTGTTGGACGGCCGCGGTCTGTCCGGCGGGCTCGACGTGGTCATTCATCAGGAACATGCGGCGTCGGGCCGGGCCGAGACCAAGCCCGCCGAGGTGCGCAAGGAAGACGCGGCCCCGGCCGGGCCGGTGAACGGCACCGGGATCGGCAACGGCCCCCATGCCGACGATATCGGCGCCCCCCTGGACCAGCGCTATACCTTCGACCGCTTCGTCGTCGGCAAGCCGAACGAATTCGCCTATGCCGCCGCGCGCCGCGTGGCCGAGGCCGAGGTCGTGCCCTTCAACCCCCTGTTCCTCTACGGCGGGGTCGGGCTCGGCAAGACCCACCTGATGCACGCCATCGCCTGGCATCTGCGCAAGACGCGGCCGGACCGCTCCGTCATCTATCTGTCGGCGGAAAAGTTCATGTACCGCTTCGTGCGCGCGCTGCGCGAACACAACACCGTCGATTTCAAAGAGCAGTTCCGCTCCGTCGACGTGCTGATGGTCGATGACGTTCAGTTCATCTCGGGCAAGGATTCGACCCAGGAAGAGTTCTTCCACACCTTCAACGCCCTGGTCGACCAGGGCCGCCAGATCGTGATTTCCGCCGACAAGTCGCCCAACGACCTGGAAGGCATGGAAGAACGCCTGATCTCGCGCCTCAACTGCGGGTTGGTCGCCGACATTCACGCGACAACCTATGAACTTCGTCTCGGCATCCTGCAGGCCAAGGGCGAGCAGATGGGCGTCGAGGTGCCGTTGAAGGTGATGGAATTCCTCGCCCATAAGATCACGTCGAACGTGCGCGAGCTCGAAGGGGCGCTCAACCGGGTCGTCGCCCACCATCAGCTGGTCGGCCGCGACATCACCCTGGAGACCAGCCAGGACGGTCTGCACGACCTTCTCAAGGCGTCGGAACGGCGGGTCACCATCGAGGAAATCCAAAAACGCGTGTCGACCCATTTCAACATTCGCGTGTCGGACATGCATTCGGCCCGCCGGGCGCGCTCCGTCGCCCGCCCGCGCCAGGTCGCGATGTATCTCTCGAAGCAGTTGACGTCCCGTTCGCTCCCGGAAATCGGGCGCAAATTCGGTGGCCGCGACCACACCACGGTGATGCATGCGGTGAAGAAGGTGGAAGAACTGCGCGAGTTGGATTCCAGCTTCAACGAGGATGTTGAACTGCTGCGCCGGATGCTCGAGGGCTGATCCCAGCAAGGGTCTCGCCAGGGCCGCCCCAAAAGTCGCGATCGCAACCCCGAAATTCGGGGAAAAGGCTTCGGAATCCAAGGGCCTCTGCTATAATGCCGCCTTGGTCAGAGGGCGCCCGTCCGGGTGTCTTCACGCTGCTCTCGGTGGGGGCTTTGGACCGGCATTTCAGCGCCCGGGGCGGAGGGTTCCTGCCCCGGTTTCGTTGCCGCCGGACCGGCCTGAAAAAGGGTCGGCCGGAAGCCGGAACATCCCGTCGAAAGCGTCATAACGGCATGTAATTTTGAACGGCGATAGACGGCACATATGAAACTGACAATCGAGCGGGCCGCCTTGCTGAAGTGCCTTGGGCACGTGCAAAGCGTTGTAGAGCGCCGCAATACCATCCCCATCCTTTCCAACGTGAAGATCGAAGCCGGCGACGGCAAGCTGGCGCTCAACGCCACGGACATGGATCTCGACATCGTCGAGGCCGTGGCCGCCGACGTCGCCGAAGCGGGTGCGACCACGGCCCCCGCCCATACCCTTTACGACATCGTGCGCAAGCTGCCCGAAGGGGCGCAGGTGGTGATGGAAAAGGAAAGCGGCGGGCAACTGGTGCTCAAGGCCGGGCGTTCCCGATTCGCGCTTTCCTGCCTGCCGACCGAGGATTTTCCCGTTCTCGGTTCGGGCGAGCTGCCGCATCAGTTCAAGCTGCCGGTGCATGATCTGAACACGCTGCTCGACCGCACCCGGTTCGCCATCTCGACCGAGGAAACGCGCTACTACCTGAACGGCATCTATCTGCATGTGGCTGAACGGGACGGCACCAAGGTGCTGCGCGCCGTCGCCACGGACGGCCACCGTCTGGCCTCGGCCGAAGTGCCCCTGCCCGAAGGGGCCGACGGCATCCCCGGCGTGATCCTGCCGCGCAAGGTGGTGACGGAACTGGGCAAGCTGATCGACGAAAGCGTCGGCGACGTCTTCGTCGGCCTGTCGGAAACCAAGGCGCGCTTCGCCGTCGACGAGATCGTCATCACGTCCAAGCTGATCGACGGCACCTTCCCCGATTACGAACGGGTCATCCCGCGCGATAACGACAAGATGCTCGACGTCGACCGCAAGCTTTTGGCCGCCGCCGTCGACCGCGTGTCGGCGATTTCTTCCGAGAAATCCCGCGCGGTGAAACTGACCCTGGGGGCGGGCGTGCTCAAGCTGTCGGCCTCCAGCCCCGAACACGGGCTGGCCGAGGAAGAGATCGAGGTCGATTACAACGGCGATGGTCTGGAGATCGGATTCAACGCGGCCTATCTGCTCGACATCACCCGCCAGATCGAAGGCGACACGGCGTCGCTGGCCATGGCCGATGCGGCTTCGCCGACGGTGCTGCGCGAAACGGGCGACGAAAGTGCCCTGTTCGTGCTCATGCCCATGCGTGTTTGAACGGGTTTTTTAAGGAACGATCCTGTACGTCCAACCCACATTTGCCGCCGATGGGGCATATCCGGAAACCGCCGCCGTTGCGGTTTCTCTTGCGGTCCGCCGGCTGACGCTGAGCGACTTCCGCTGCTATGCCGCGCTGCGGCTTGACGTGCCCGAGGGGCCGGTCGTGCTGGCCGGGCCCAACGGCGCGGGCAAGACCAACATCCTCGAAGCCTTGTCGTTTCTGATTCCGGGCCGCGGCCTGCGCCGCGCCCGCCTGTCGGAAGCCGCCCGCCGCGATCCCGGCGAGGACGCGGCCCCCCGCCCCCGGCCCTGGGCCGTGGCGGCGACGGTGGCCGGCCCGGACGGTGAAACGGATGTCGGCACGGGCCTTGCCGCCGGAGAGGCGGGCGACGCGGAAAAACGCCTGGTGCATGTTGATGGCGAGGCCCAGCGGACCCAGGCCGTTTTGTCCGAACACGTTACCCTGCAGTGGCTGACGCCGCAGATGGACCGCCTGTTTCTCGACGGCGCTTCGGCCCGTCGGCGTTTTCTCGACCGCCTGGTTTATGGCCGCGATCCCGCCCATGCCGGCCGTGTCGGCGGGTATGAACAGGCGATGCGCGAACGACTGCGCTTGTTGACGGCCCGGGGTGCGGCCGACGATGCCTGGGTTTCCGCCCTGGAATCCACCATGGCGGAACGCGGTGTTGCCATCGCGGCGGCCCGTCTCGACATGGCCGGGCGCTTGGCGGGCCAGTTGGAGGCCGCCGGCGACGGCCCGTTCCCGGCCGCCGATCTGGCCGTCGAGGGTGAGGTCGAAGCCTGGCTTAACGGCGGATCCGCCCTTGATGCCGAGGACCGGCTGAAGGCCGCATTGAAATCCGCCCGCGGGCGCGACGGCGACAGCGGCCGCACGGCCCACGGGCCGCATCGTTCGGACCTGCATGTCGAATACAAAAGCCGCGGCCGCCCGGCGGCCGACTGTTCCACGGGCGAACAGAAGGCATTGTTGATCTCCCTGGTCCTGGCGCAGGCGCGCCTGCAGGCGGCGGAACAGGGGCGCGCACCCATCCTGCTGCTGGACGAGGTCGCGGCCCATCTTGATGCCGACCGGCGCGCCGCCCTGTTCGCCGACATCGAAGCCCTGGGTCTGCAGGCCTGGATGACCGGCACGGACCTGGACCTGTTCGGCCCGCTTGCCGGGCGGGCTGCCTTCTTCCACGTCGCCGAGGCCAAGGTCCACCGTCAGGACCCATGACCGGACAACATTGAATTTACCCGGGCGGTGCTTTTGCCGCCCCAATCTGAAGAGCGTGAACGACCATGACCGACGAACCCGAAACACCGAAAACCGATTCAGCCGCCCAGCGGCGCGCGGACAACAACGGCGAATATCTCGCGGATTCCATCAAGGTCCTGCGCGGCCTTGATGCCGTGCGCAAGCGGCCCGGCATGTACATCGGCGATACGGACGACGGTTCGGGCCTGCACCACATGGTCTACGAAGTCGTCGACAACGCCATCGACGAAGCGTTGGCGGGGTATTGCGATACGGTGCGGGTGACGCTCAACGGCGACAACTCGGTCACCGTGTCCGATAACGGCCGCGGCATTCCCGTCGACATTCATACGGAAGAGGGCGTATCGGCGGCCGAGGTCATCATGACCCAGCTGCATGCCGGGGGTAAGTTCGACCAGAATTCCTACAAGGTTTCGGGCGGTCTGCACGGTGTCGGCGTGTCCGTGGTCAACGCGCTTTCGGAATGGCTGGAACTGCGCATCTGCCGCGACGGCAAGCAGCATTTCGTGCGGTTCCGCGACGGCGAGGTCGAGGCGCCCCTGAAAATTATCGGCGACGCCCCCCTGGGCGAGGACGGCAAGCCGATCTCCGGCACCGAGGTCACGTTCCTGGCATCCAAGGAAACCTTCACCCAGACCGATTACGATTATGCGACCCTGGAACACCGCCTGCGCGAACTGGCGTTCCTTAATTCCGGCGTGGGCCTGACCCTGACCGATGCGCGCGGGGTCGAACCGCAGACCAAGGAACTGCGCTACGAAGGCGGGCTGCAGGAATTCGTCAAATACCTCGACCGGTCCAAGAACCCGGTGCTGGGCGAGTCGATCGCCGTTTCCGGCGAAAAGGACGGCATCACCGTGGAAATGGCGATGCAGTGGAACGACAGCTATCACGAGACCATGCTGTGCTTCACCAACAACATCCCGCAGAAGGACGGCGGCACGCACCTGGCCGGTTTCCGGGGGGCGTTGACGCGCATGATCAACAATTACGCCAACGCGTCGGGTATCGCCAAGAAGGCCAAGGTCGCGATCACCGGCGACGACGCCCGCGAGGGTCTCACTTGCGTGCTGTCGGTCAAGGTGCCCGATCCCAAATTCTCGTCCCAGACCAAGGAAAAGCTGGTGTCGTCCGAAGTCCGCCCGGCGGTGGAAAACCTGGTCGGCGAGGGCCTGGACCGCTGGTTCGAGGAACATCCCACGGAAGCACGCAACGTGATCGGCAAGATCGTCGAGGCCGCCGCCGCCCGCGAGGCGGCGCGCAAGGCCCGCGAACTGACGCGGCGCAAGGGGGCCTTGGACATCTCGACCCTGCCCGGCAAGCTCGCCGATTGTTCCGAACGGGACCCGGCGCTGTCCGAATTGTTCATCGTCGAGGGTGATTCGGCCGGCGGTTCCGCCAAGCAGGCGCGCCACCGCGCCAATCAGGCGATCCTGCCGCTGCGCGGTAAAATCCTTAACGTGGAGCGCGCGCGCTTCGACAAGATGCTGTCATCGGCGGAAATCGGCACCCTGATCGCGGCGCTCGGTACCGGCATCGGGCGCGAGGATTTCAATGTCGAGAAATGCCGCTACCACAAGATCATCATCATGACGGACGCCGACGTCGACGGCAGCCACATCCGCACCCTGCTTCTGACCTTCTTCTTCCGCCAGATGCCGGAACTGCTGACGCGCGGCTATCTCTATATCGCGCAGCCGCCGCTGTACCGGGCGAAACGCGGCAATTCCGAGGTCTATCTCAAGGACGACGCGGCGATGGAGAAATACCTGTTCGCCAGCGCCATCGACGAAGGTGCCGTGATGCGGCCCTATGACGGCAGCCAGATCGCCGGCCCGGAACTGCACGCCGTGGTGCGCGAAGCCCGCGACGTCAAAACCATGGTCGGCCGCCTATCCCAGCATGTGCCCATGGCCCTGGTCGAACAGGCGGCGATCCTGGGGGCCTTCAACCTGGACATCCTGTCCGATCAGGAACTGGCGCAAGGTACCGCCGAATATATCGCCAAGCGCATGGACGCCCTGGTGTCCGAGGCTGAACGCGGTTGGACCGGCGCGGCCCTGCCCGGCGGCGGGTTCTCCATCGACCGTACCCTGCGCGGCGTTTCGGAAAGCCACATCATCGACGGACAGGTGATCCGCTCTTCGGAGGCCCGTCGGCTCGACGGCATGGCCCCGGCCCTGCAGGCGCGCTATGCGCGCCACGGCACCCTGATCCTGAAGGAAAAGGAACACGTCATCACCGGGCCTGTGTCCCTGGTCGACGCGGTGATGGACGCCGGCAAGAAGGGCATCGGCGTGCAGCGCTATAAGGGTCTCGGCGAAATGAACCCGGACCAGCTTTGGGAAACTACCCTGGACCCCAACGCGCGGTCCCTGTTGCAGGTCCGCATCAACCATATCGACGACGCCGAAGAGGTGTTCTCCACCCTGATGGGCGATATCGTCGAGCCGCGCCGCGAATTCATTCAGGAAAACGCGCTCAAGGTCGCCAACCTGGATATCTGATCGCCCCGGTCGGGGGGGGCGGCGGGGCGGTTTACTCCGGCACGGCCTTCCGCCTATGATCGCCGCAACACCGGGCCAACCCGGGGGGGGAAGGGCGGTCAGGCATTGAACTGAGTTCACTGGGGGGACCCCAATGGCGGATACGAATACGTCGGTCACGGCCTTGATCGAGGCGCACGAGGCTTGGCTGCGCGGCGGCGGCGATACCGGCAAGCGCGGCGACATGCTGCGCCTCAACATGCGGGACATGGACCTGCGGGGCTCATCCCTCGCCAACGCCAACATCCGGGAATGCGATCTGACAGGATCGGACTTGTCGGGGGCCGATCTCAGGGGGTCGTCCCTGATCTCGTCGGTCATGGTCGGAGTCAATTTCACCAACGCGCTGCTCGACTTCACGGACATGACCGATACCGACCTGCGGGGCGCCAATTTCACCGGGGCGTCCCTCAACGGCGTCGACATGTGGCGGGCCAACCTGAAGGGGGCCGTGATCGACCCGATCACCCTGCACAAGCTGCTCGACTGCCGTGAACCCGATGAAGCCTCCGCCTATTTTGCATTAACCAAATACTGACGCCCGCCCGTCCATAAGGCGCACATGGCCAAATCACCGCGTCCCCGCCCCCGTCCACGGGCGAAAAAGCCCACCGAACGTGCCCCCGCCGGGCCCCGCCGAAGCCGCCTCGCCACGATCCTGAAATGGGCCGGGGCGGCGGCCGTATGGATGGTGATCGCGGCCCTTGGCGCCGGGGTCTGGGTGTCCATCGGCCTGCCGGACATGGACGAGGCGCTCAAGACCGAACGCCGGCCGACCGTGACGATCCAAGCCGCCGATGGCACGGAAATCTACCGCGCCGGGGACCTGGTCGGTGAAACGGTGAGGCTCAAGGACCTGCCGCCGCATCTGATGCAGGCTGTCCTGGCGACCGAGGACCGGCGTTTCTACAGTCATTTCGGAATCGATCCCATCGGCCTCGGCCGGGCTATGGTGCGCAATATTCGCGCCGGGCGGGTGGTCGAGGGCGGGTCGACCATCACCCAACAACTGGCCAAGAATCTGTTCCTCACCCCGGCCCGCACGATCACGCGCAAGCTTCAGGAAATGGTCGTGGCGCTATGGCTGGAGTGGGAGTTTTCCAAGGACCAGATCCTTACCCTGTATCTCAACCGGGTTTATCTGGGGGCGGGGACCTACGGCGTCGATGCGGCGGCGCGTCGCTTCTTCCAAAGGCCCGCCGCCCGGGTCAATACCTACGAGGCGGCGGTGCTGGCCGGTCTGCTCAAGGCGCCGTCGCGCTACAACCCCGTGGCCTCGCCGGAACGGGCCCATGCCCGGGCCCGCACGGTGCTCGCCAACATGGTCGCCGCCGGTTATCTGACGGAAACCAAGGCGGCGGAGGCGGCCCGCGGCATCCAGGTCGCCGTCGTCTCGGCGCCCACGGGCAACGCGCGGCATTTCGTCGACTGGGTGCTCGAAGCGGTCTCCGACTACGTCACCGCCGGCGGCCGTGATCTGGTGGTCAAGACGACGCTCGACCTCGCCCTGCAGCGCCAGGCGGAAACAGCCATGGGCCGGGCCTTCATGGCGGCGGACCGGGCGCGGATGCAGGCGGGCGAAGGGGCGCTTATCGCGCTGACCCCGCAGGGTGCGGTGCGCGCCATGGTCGGCGGCCGGGATTACGGCAAAAGCCAGTTCAACCGCGCCGTCCAGGCGCAGCGTCAGCCGGGCTCCGCGTTCAAGCCCGCGGTCTATCTGGCGGCGTTGGAAACCGGGATGACGCCTGCGACCCCGGTGGTCGATAAGCCGGTTTCCTTGAGCGGCTGGCAGCCGTCCAATTTCTCCGGCAAGTACGAAGGGCGGATGACCCTGGAATACGCGCTCGCCAACTCCGTGAACACCATCGCCGTGCAGTTGGCGCAGAAAGTCGGCCCGGCGAAGATCATCGACACCGCGCGGGCCCTCGGCATTACCACGGACCTGCCCAGGGACGCCGGGCTGGCGCTCGGCACCGGTGAGGTTTCGTTATTGGAACTGGCGACCGCCTATGCCGTGCTGGCGCGGGCGGGCATGGGGGTCTGGCCCTATGCGATCACGGAAATCATCGGTCCGGACGGCGCGCCGCTGTATCAACGCCAGGGCTCCGGTCCCGGCCGCGCCGTGCCCGCCGCCCCGGCCCGCACCCTGACCGCCATGATGGCCAAGGTGATCGACGGCGGCACGGGCAAGCACGCCGCCATCGGCCGACCGGCGGCGGGCAAGACGGGCACCAGCCAGAATTACCGCGATGCCTGGTTCGTCGGCTTCACGCCGCAGTTGGTGACCGGCGTGTGGTTCGGCAACGACGACGGGTCGCCCATGAAACGGGTGACCGGCGGCGGCCTGCCGGCCCGCACCTGGGCGGTGTTCATGGGCGCAGCGCATCAAGGCCTGCCGGTTCTGGCCTTCGACGACATCGGCGACGATGGCAAGCCCGGATCAGGATCGTTCTGGGGTCGGTTGAAAAACCTTGTCGGTTCCGGTTCCGAAACGGTTGAGCCCGTAGGCGAAAACCGCGCCGGGGATTAGCCCTGGCCGGCCAGCCGGGCGATGGTCGCCGTGGTGCTGTGTCCCGGCGCCAGATCGGCGAGATGCACGCGCCCGCCGGCGGTCTCGACGACCTCGCGGCCGACAACCTGGTCGACGCGGTAATCGGCGCCCTTGACCAGAACCTCGGGCAACAAGCCCTCAATCAAGGTCAGCGGCGTATCCTCGGCGAACAGAACCACGGCGTCGACCCCGGCGAGGGACGCCAGCACGGCGGCCCGCGCGGCCTCGCCCTGCACCGGGCGGTCTTCACCTTTCAGGCGCCGGACCGAGGCATCGGAATTCAGCCCGACGACCAGGCGGTCGCACTGGCTTTTGGCCTGGCGCAGCAGCGACACATGGCCGGGATGCAGCAGATCGAAACAGCCGTTGGTGAAGCCGACCGTGAGGCCCCGGCGGCGCCAGGCGGCGGCCCGGTCGAGCACCTGTTCGAAGGTCAGCACCTTGGCCTCGGCGTCGCTCAGATCCTGGTGATGCAATTGGGCGATCAGGTCGCCCGCATAGGCGACGGCGGTGCCGACCTTGGCGACGACGATCCCGGCGGCAAGATTGGCGAGCGCCGCCGCACGGCCCAGATCGGCCCCGGCGGCCAGGCAGGCGGCCAGGGTCGCGACCACCGTGTCGCCGGCGCCGGAGACATCGAACACTTCCTGGGCTTCCGCCGCCAGATGAACGACCGCGCCCTCGGCGGGCACCAGGGTCATGCCGTCACGGGACCGGGTGACCAGCACGGCGGTCAGCCCCAGGCCGTCGACCAGCCCGCGGGCGGCGGCGATCACGGCATCATCGGTGTCCACGGGTTTGCCTGTGGCGGCGGCCAGTTCCTTCAGGTTGGGGGTCAGGATCCCGGCCCCCCGGTAGCGCCCGTAGTCGTTGCCCTTGGGGTCGACGATCACGGTCGCGCCGGCCTTGCCGGCGGCGGCGATCACGCGGGCCAGGGTGGCGTCGGCCAGGACGCCCTTGCCGTAATCGGACAGCACGACGACCTTGTGGTCGCGCACGGCGGCCTCGGTATCGGCGGCCAATTGAGCCTGAAGCGCGTCGCTCGTGGCCTGGTTGGTTTCCCGGTCGGCGCGCAGCATCTGCTGCGTGCCGGCGACAAAGCGGGTCTTGATCGTGGTCTGGCGGCCGGCGTCGGTCTTGAGATCGCCCGTCACGCCGGCCTCCCGAGCCAGCAGGGTGCGAACTTCGGCCCCGGCGTCGTCGTCGCCGATGACGGACAGGAACCGGGTCTTGGCCCCCAGCGCGGCCAGGTTACGCACCACATTGCCGGCCCCGCCCAGCATGCGGGTCTCGCCGGTCACGCGCAGCACCGGGATCGGGGCTTCCGGGGAAATCCGCTCGACCTCGCCATGAACGAAAGTGTCCAACATGACGTCGCCCAGACAGACCACCTTGGTATCCGCCAGCGCCTCGACCAGGGCGATCAGGTCCGTGCGTTCCGTCATTTTCCCGCGTCCAATGTCACCAGGCCCAATTCGATCTCAAGCGCGCCGCACAGCATCTGGCCAAGTGTAATATGCATTTCCTGGATGCGGGCGGTGACGTCCGACGGCACGATCAGCAAAGGCTCGGCGAGGCCGGCCATCTTGCCGCCGTCGCGGCCGCTCAGGCCGGCGGCGATCAGCCCGCCGGTGCGTGCCGCGCGCAGAGCTTCCAGCACATTGGGGCTTTGGCCCGAGGTGGAAATCCCGATGGCCACGTCGCCGGGCTTTCCCAAGGCTTGGATCTGGCGGGCGAATACCCGTTCGAACCCCAGGTCGTTGCCGATCGCCGACAGGGCGGAGGTATCCGTGGTCAAGGCGATGGCGGCAATCGGGGCGCGGTCGGTCTTGTAGCGGACGGTCAGTTCCGTCGCCAGATGTTGGCAGTCGGCGGCGCTGCCCCCATTTCCGAAGAACAACAATTTCCCGCCGTTCTTCAGGCACTTGGCGGAGACTGTTACGAGGTCTTGGAAAGGCGCGGACAGGGCGGCGCGGGTCGCCTTGGCAACGGCCGCGTGTTCTTCCATTTCACTGTCAAAAAATGCCGCCAAGTTCATGACATAAAGCCTATTTTACTCCGCTGTCCGACCGTCGCCAGTTACAGGACTCCCTGGAAATAGGCGATGGTTTTCGCCAAGCCGTCCTTCAGCTGGATGGTCGGCTGCCAGCCCAGTTTGTCCTTGGCGAGCGAGATATCCGGGCAGCGCTGCATGGGGTCGTCCTGGGGCAGCGGCATCTTGACGATCTTGGACTTGGCGCCGGTCATCTCGATCACCAGTTCGGCCAGTTCCAGGATCGTGAATTCGTTGGGATTGCCCAGGTTGATCGGCCCGGTCACGGCGTCGGGCGCGTTCATCAGCCGCATCAGCCCGTCGGCAAGATCGTCGACATAGCAGAACGACCGGGTCTGCCCGCCGTCGCCGTAGAGGGTCAGGTCCTCGCCTTTCAGCGCTTGGACGATGAAGTTGGACACCACCCGCCCGTCATTGGGATGCATGTTGGGGCCGTAGGTGTTGAAGATGCGCGCGACCCGAATGTTCAGGCTGTGTTGGCGGTAATAATCGAAAAACAGGGTTTCGGCGCAACGCTTGCCCTCGTCATAGCAGCCGCGCGGCCCGATGGGATTGACCCGGCCGCGGTAATCTTCGGTCTGCGGATGGACTTCCGGGTCGCCGTAGACCTCGGACGTGGAGGCCTGCAGAATCTTGGCGCCGGTGCGCTTGGCCAGGCCCAGCATGTTGATGGCGCCGTGCACGGAAGTCTTGGTCGTCTGCACGGGGTCGTACTGGTAGTGCACGGGCGAGGCCGGGCAGGCCAGATTGTAGATTTCGTCGACCTCGACATAGAGCGGAAAGGTCACGTCATGGCGCATGACCTCGAAATGGGGATGGTCCAGCAGGCCCAGAATATTGTCCTTGGAGCCGGTATAGAAATTGTCGGCGCAGATCACGCTGGCCCCCGACTCCAACAGGCGCGCGCAGAGATGCGAGCCGATAAAGCCGGCCCCGCCGGTGACGAGGATGGTCTTGCGTAGGGCCATGAATGGGTCACCTGTTCCGATTTCGCCGCATTTCGGGCAAAAAACCGCCAAATCCGCGATCTATAATGCCCACCAAGTATTAAGAAACCGTCGCTTATGACCCTCAAGCCGGGTCGAGGTCAAGGTGTCTGACGCAGGCCGCCGCCGGAGACCACCCCGTGCAACCAAGCGCCGGAAATGAAATGACTTTTTTAACGATTTCACTTTAGCATTGGCGCAACTTGCCGCTTGCGGTGAAATTTCCGGGGCTGGGGGAAGCGTTCCCGGAACGACTGTCGATATCGGGGTTCCGTCCTGCGGGGCCCGGGGCGAACGGGAGCATCATGGCCGAGATTCCTTCACCGGATATGCTCGAGGAAAAACTTCTGCTGGACCGCCTCAATCGAATGGAGGCGGGCGCGCCCGGCTATTACGCCGTGCATCTGCATTTGTCGGAGCTGAAAAGTTCGAACCGCAAGCCGCATTTCATCCGTCTGGCGTCGCGTAATTTCGACAACCTGACCAATCAGCACGAAGCGACCTTGTTCCAGATGAAGAACGCGGACCAGATCCTTCTGTGCCGCACCGTGCCCGTGCATGAGGTGGAGAACCCCGTCGAGAAGGTCCGCGCGCTCTTTTCCGAAGACCAGCTGACCCATATCGACGAGACGGGCCTGGGCGAGGATCGCCTATCGACTTGGTACGACCTGTCGGAGAACGAGGATTTCCGTGCCTTTGTGCGGGTCGTCGGCTCCCTGGTGCTGGAGGCCGAGGAAACCGCCAAGCGCGAGGCCGCCGAGGCGGTGGCGCAACAGAAATCCGTGGGCCAGCCGCTGACGGCGCAGCACCTGACGGCGCTCAGCCAGGTTTTGCCGCGCGTGCCCATCGACGACCTGATCCGCGAACAGCTTTGCCTGCACATCGGCGCCAACGGGCCCGAGGGTGTGATCTTCCGCGAACACTTCATTTCCATCGGCGATCTGAAGAAGCGGGTGGCCCCCGGGGTCAACCTGTTCTCGTCGATCTGGCTGTTCCAGTATCTGACCGAGGGCCTGGACCGGGTCATCCTGGCCAACATGGCCGGGCGCAATTTCGAGAAGATGAGCGAGCCGATCTCGCTCAATCTGAACATCGGCACCGTGCTGTCGCGCGATTTTCAGAACTTCCACCGCGCCGTCGCCGGGCATGAGGACAACGTCATCATCGAAATGCAGGTGATCGACATCTTCTCCGACGTCGACGCCTTCACCATCGCCCGCAACATGTTGCAGCAGAACGGATACCGCGTGCTGGTCGACGGCATTTCGCCCGTGTCCATGCAGTTTTTCGACCCGGCGATCCTGGGCGCCGACTTCATCAAGGTCGGCTGGGGCACGGAATTCGAGAACGAGGAAGAGGACGACAGCAAGGTCGCGGACCTGCGCCGCATTATTCGCGACGCCGGCAAGGAATCGATCATCCTGTCCCGGGTCGATTCCGAACAGGCCATCCAATGGGGCCTGAACCTGGGCATCACCCGGTTCCAGGGCTTCCTCATGGACCGGTTGATCGACACCGTGCGCTCGCAGGGACGGCGCGCGCGCATCAAGAAGGAACGGGCGGCGGCGGCGCGCTGAGGCGCGAACACCGGCATCCGGCAACGAAACAGGAAACGGCGGAAACATGGCGACGGCGCCCGACGCACAGAAAGCAATCCCCAGCCAGGAAAACCTGCTGCTGGACTATGTGCGCCGCCTGGAAAAGCACCGGGGCGGGCGACAGGTCGTGCATGTCCATCTGTCGCAATTGCGCCCGTTCAACCGGCGCGAACAGCATATCCGCGCCGCGACCTCCAGCTTCGATCCCCTGATCTCGACCACCATGGGCCAGCTGTTCGCCCTGCGCAGCGCCGATCTGATCTTTGCCTTCAAAGCCGAAGCCCGGCCCCAGGTGGAAACCGTGGTCCAGAAAGTCCGCTTCCTGTTTTCCGACGACCCCCTGATCGCCGAGGTCTCGACCCACGAAAAGCCCTTCGCGACCTGGTACGACGCGGTCAACGATTACGACGACATCCTGCGTCTGGCCCGCGAACTGGCCGAGGAAGAGGAAGTGCGCCTGACCAAGGTGCGTTCGCGCATGGATGCGCGCTCGTCGCTGCGCGCCAAGCAGGAACAAGGCGAGCCCCTGACCCCCGATATTCTGGCCCGGGTCGAGGACGCGCTCGGCCGCGCCGATCTGTCCAACTACGTGCGCCGCCAGTTCGTCTGCAAGGTCGACAGCAAGCTGATTCCCGAACAGGAATTTTCCGAGCTGTTCATCTCCATCAACGATTTGCGCGAAACCCTGATGCCGGGGGTCAACCTGACCTCCAACCGCTGGCTGTTCTATCACCTGACGGAAACCCTGGATAAGCGCATGCTGTCCATGCTGTCGAAGACCGACGCCATCACCATCACCGGCGAGATTTCCATCAACGCCAATGTGAAAACCCTGCTGTCCGACGAATTCCAGGTGTTCGACGACAACGTCTCGGCCTCGCGCCGCGGCGCCATGGTGATCGAGTTGCAGAAGGAAGACATCTTCTCCGACCTGCCGGCCTTCCTGATCGCCCGGGAATACGTGCAGGAACGGGGTTATCGGGTGCTGCTCGACGGCCTGACGATGCAGACCATGTTCCTGGTCGACCGGGAAAAACTGGGCTGTGACCATGCCAAGCTGATCTGGACCCCGGCCCTCGCCGATTCCGGCGACGACGTCAAGGAACGGCTGCGCCAGATCGCGGCCTCGGGCGGCGGCGGGCGGATGATCATGTGCCGCTGCGACACCCGTGAATCCGTCGAATTCGGCCGCTCCGTCGGCATTGACCGGTTCCAGGGCCGGTTCATCGAAGGCCTGATCGCCGAGGACGGCCGGCGCCGCGATCTGCTTAAGCTGAAGCATCGCATTCAGCGCGGCACGGCCGGCGACGACGAGGAAGAAATGATCGAATAGACGGGCCCGCCCCGGATCTATTCCTTGCCGCTGACGCCGGCACTGTCGAAGGTCGCCATGCCCAGGTGGCAAGCCAGGGCCGCCCGCACCAGCGCCACCGCCAACACCGCCCCCGACGCCTCGCCCAACCGCATGTTCAGTTGCAGCAGCGGCGCCATGCCGAGTTTCGCGAGAAGCCGCGCATGGCCCGGCTCCGCCGACAGATGCGCCGCCCGGCAATGATCGAGGGCTCCGGGCCGCCCGGCCTGAAGACAGGCCGCTGAAGCCCCCGCGACGAAACCGTCAAGCAGCACGGGCAGGCCCAGATGGCGGGCCTTGGCCACGGCACCGGCCATGGCCGCCAACTCCCGCCCGCCCAGGGCCCGCAGGACCCCCAATCCATCGGTGGGATCGATCCTGTTGACCGCGACGGCGCGGGTGATGATGTCCGCCTTGGCCGACACGCCCGCCGACGGCAGGCCCGTGCCCGGCCCGGCCCAATCCGCCCCCGTGCCGCCGAACAGGCCTAAGCAGATCGCGGCGGCGGTGGTGGTATTGGCGATGCCCATTTCTCCGATACACAAAAGGTCCGCCCGGTCATCGACGGCCTCCGTCCCGGCCTGGAACGCGGCGGCGAATTCGGGGGCCGTCATGGCCGGGCCTTGCGTGAAATCGGCGGTGGGGTTGTCCAAATTCAGGGGGATGACGGCAAGGTCCACGCCGAACGTGCTGCATAACTGGTTCACGGCCGCCCCCCCGGCCTGGAAGTTGGCGACCATCTGGGCCGTGACCTCGGGCGGATAGGCGGACACGCCCTGGGCTGCGACGCCGTGGTTGCCGGCGAACACCAGGGCCTGAACTCTGTCGGCGCGGGGTTGGGCGCGGCCCTGCCAAGCGGCCAGCCATTCGGTGATGTCCTCCAGCCGGCCCAGGGATCCGGCGGGCTTGGTCAGTACCGCCTCGCGCGCGCGCACGGTGGCTTGGGCATCGGTGTCCGGCCCCGGCAGGTCGGTCAGCAGGGCGGCGGGATCATGCGGGGAGGCGATTTGCGGCACGAGGTCTTGTTTCCTTTTCCGGGGTCGGTCACATATAACCCAATCGGCCGCGCCGGTGACGGGAATTTCCCGAAACGGCCCTTTGCGCGGCCCGTTGACCCGATAAGGAGTTGCCCCGTGGCGACGGACGATCCCGCCCCCGATCCCGATCCGGTCCCCGCCGCCCCGCGGTGGCCGTGGGACGACGCGCTGTTGGCCGTCGCCTTTCTCACGCGCCTGCCGGTGCCCGTACGCCACGACGCGGGGCCGGGTGCGCTCGGCCGCGCCGCCTGGGCCTTTCCCCTGGCCGGGGCCGTGGTCGGCGGCCTGGGGGCGGGGGTGATCCTGGCGACGGCGGGCTCGGGCCTGCACCCGCTGGCGGCGGCCCTGCTGGCGCTCGCCGTCATGGCGGTGGTAACGGGGGCGCTGCACGAAGACGGGTTGGCCGATTTCGCCGACGGGCTCGGCGTCGCGGGCCGCGACCGGCGGCTCAGCGTGATGCGCGATTCCCACATCGGTACCTTCGGCGTTTTGGCCCTGGTGTTTGCGACGGGGCTGAAGGCGACGGCGCTGGCGTCCCTCGCCGGGCCGGGCGCGGCGGCTTTGGTGCTGGTCGCCGCGGGGGCTTTGTCCCGCGCGGCCCTGGTGCCGACGATGATTGTCCTGTCTCCGGCGCGGGCCGACGGATTGGGTAAGACGGCCGGGCGGCCACCGGTTTGGGCGGCGGGGCTGGCTTTGGTGCTGGGGTTTGCCGCCCTGGTGCCGCTCGCACCCCTTCTGGGCCCCGGGGTCGGCACCCTGGCGGCGGCGGGACTGGCGGCGGGCC
>CAXAVJ010000019.1:0-50366 GCA_963972065.1 uncultured Rhodospirillaceae bacterium | reverse complement strand
AGCTGGCTGTGGGCGACGATCGTCACCTGGATCACCTTCTTCATCGCCCTGGTCCTGCTGGGCAAGGTGTTGGCCAGCGGCCTGATCATTTACGAGCTCGGCAGTTGGCCGGCGCCCTGGGGCATCGAATACCGCATCGACGCGGCCAACGCCCTGGTTCTGGTCATCGTCACGGCAATCGCCGCGATCACCCTACCCTACGCCAAGGTAAGCGTGGAGAAAGAGGTCGCCCGGCCGCGCATCTATCTGTTCTATCTGATGTACATGCTGTGCATGACGGGCCTGCTCGGCATCACGACCACGGCGGACGCCTTCAACCTGTTCGTGTTCCTGGAAATCTCGTCCCTGTCGAGCTACGTGCTGATCAGCCTGGGCGGCAATCGCCGCGCCCTGACCGCGTCCTACCGCTATCTGATCATGGGCACCCTGGGCGCGACCTTCTACATCATCGGCGTCGGCATGATGTACATGATGACGGGCTCGCTCAACATGGCGGACCTCGCGACCCTGCTGCCGGCCGTCGACCATACGCGCACGGTATTGGCCGCCTTCGCCTTCGTGGTCATCGGGCTGGGGCTCAAGCTCGCGATGTTCCCGCTACACACCTGGCTGCCCAATGCCTATGCCTTCGCGCCCTCGGCGGTCACCGTGTTCCTTGCCTCGACGGCGACCAAGGTCGCGATCTATGCCTTGCTGCGCCTCGTCTTCACCGTATTCGGCGGCACCGACCTGTTCACCGGCACGGACATCAGCCTGATGCTGATCATCGTCGCCCTGATCGGCATGTTCGCGGGCGCCTTCGTCGCCATCTTCCAGACTGACGTGAAACGCATGCTGGCCTATTCCAGCGTGTCACAAGTCGGCTACATGGTGCTCGGCATCGGCATGGCCACCGCCGCCGGTCTGACCGGGGGCATCGTCCATCTGTTCAATCACGCCGTCATGAAGGGGGCCGCCTTCATGGCCGTGGGCGCCATGTTTTATGTCGTCGGATCGGTCCGGCTCAACGACCTTGCCGGCATCGGTAAACGCATGCCGGTGACCACGGCGGTGTTCCTGGTCGCAGGCCTGTCGCTGATCGGCACGCCGGTGACGGTCGGCTTCATTTCCAAATGGCAATTGGTGCAGGCGTCTCTCGCCCTCGGTTGGTGGTATGTCGCGGCAGGCATCCTGCTGTCGTCGCTGCTCGCCATCGTCTACGTCTGGCGAGTGGTCGAGGTCGCCTACCTCAAGGCCCCGCCCGAAGGCGCCGCCCGGCGCAGCGAGGCGCCGTTGCCCATGCTGGTGCCGATGATCGTCCTGGCCGCGGCCACCATCTGGTTCGGCATCGACGGCGACACCACCCTACGCATCGCCGGTGAGGCCGCCAATGCCCTGATGGGTCCCGCCTCGGGAGGCAAACCATGACCGGTCTTCTTGCCGGCTGGGCGCCGGGCGACGCCTTGGTTCTGGCCCTCGTCATTCCGGTCATCGGAGCCTTTCTGGTGTTGGCCCTTGGGCGTTGGGAAAACGCCCGCGACGGCGCCAGCCTGCTGACCGCCGCCTG
Source organism: uncultured Rhodospirillaceae bacterium (assembly GCA_963972065.1). Taxonomy (GTDB): domain Bacteria; phylum Pseudomonadota; class Alphaproteobacteria; order Rhodospirillales; family Casp-alpha2; genus UBA1479. The sequence goes on along the minus strand of CAXAVJ010000019.1, from coordinate 48,820 downwards.
CCTGTTCTACGTCGTCGCCCAGTTCTACCCCATGGTCGCGGCCGGCGGCCGGCCCGACATCGTGCTGTTCGACATGGTGCCGGGGCTGTCGATCCGTCTGACCCTGGAACCGCTGGGCATGATCTTCGCCGGGATCGCCAGCTTCCTGTGGATCGTCACCACACTGTACGCCATCGGCTACATGCGTGGTCATCACGAAGAAAACCAGACCCGGTTCTTCTTCTTCTTTGCCATCGCCATTGCGTCAGCCATCGGTGTCGCCCTCGCCGGCAACATGCTGACGCTGTTCGTGTTCTACGAAGTGCTGTCCGTCTCGACCTTCCCGCTGGTCGCCCATCACGGCACGGAAGAGGCCAAGCGCTCGGGCCGAATCTATCTCGGCATTTTGCTGTCGACCTCAATCGGCTTCCTGTTGTTCGGCATGGTCTGGACCTGGCAGATCGCCGGAACCCTCGATTTCGTGCGGGGCGGCGTGTTCAATGCCGAACAGGCCCAAGGCCCGATGATCGCGGTCCTGCTCGCACTCTATGCCTTCGGCATCGGCAAGGCGGCGTTGATGCCGTTCCACCGCTGGCTGCCGGCGGCCATGGTCGCCCCGACCCCGGTCTCGGCTCTGCTGCACGCGGTTGCGGTGGTCAAGGCCGGCGTGTTCTCGGTCGTCAAGGTCGTCGTCTACATCTTCGGGATCGACATCCTGAACACAGCCCCCGGCACGGACTTCCTGCTCTACGTCGCGGGCTTCACCATCATCGCCGCCTCCGTCGTCGCGCTGCGCCAGGACAATCTGAAACGCCGGCTGGCCTATTCGACGGTGTCGCAGTTGTCCTACGTGGTCATCGCGGCGGCGATCCTGACGCCCATTTCCGTCGCCGGCGCGGCCATCCATATCGCGGCCCATGCCTTCGGCAAGATCACCCTGTTCTTCGCGGCGGGCGCGATCATGGTGACCTCGAACAAGACCGAGGTCAGCCAACTCAACGGTATCGGCCGACGCATGCCGCTGACCATGGTGGCTTTCGCCATCGGGGCGCTGAGCATGATCGGGCTGCCACCCACGGCGGGCTTCGTATCGAAATGGTTCATCCTGCAGGGCGCCGCCCAGGCCGAACAATGGACGGCGGTCGTGATCGTGGTCCTGTCGACCTTGCTCAACATGGGCTACTTCATTCCCATCGTGTATGCCGCCTTCATGAAACCGGAGGACCGGCCCGAGGATGCCGCGGAACACGCCAAGGCCGGAGATCACGGCGACGGCAATGATAGCCATGACGATCATGGTCATGACCACGCCATCAAGTACGATCACGGCGAAGCCGCCTTCCCCATGGCCTGTGCCATGGCGGTGACCGCAGGCATGACATTCATTCTGTTCCTGAAACCGGACCTGGTCGTCGGCCTGGCCCAGCAGCTGACGGGGATCGCGCCATGAGCGACAGCAGCCCGCGCCCCGAGGGTGGCGAAAAGCACTGGCTGGTCCGCCCCCGGACCATCCGCAATCTGTGGATCGGCGGCATCATCCTGCTGATCGCCGTGACCATGCTCGACATCGTCGTGCACAAGCACGTGCACTTCGGCATCGAAGGCAGCTTCGGGTTCTATTCCTGGTACGGCCTGTTGACCTGCGCCGCCATGGTCGTGGTCGCCAAACTGCTCGGCCTGTTCCTGAAACGGGAGGATACGTATTATGACGATGCCGATTGAGTGGCTCGCCCAGTATCCCTTCCCGCCGGCCCTGATCCTGATCCTGGGCGGTCTTCTGTTACCGCTGCTGCCCGCCAGCTTCCGCCCCGCCGCCGTGCTCGGCCTGCCGCTCGCGACGCTGATCGTGGGCCTCAGCATTCCCGATGGTGTGCTGCTCTATTATCCGTTCATCGGCTACGAACTTGAACTGGTTCAGGGCGACCGCCTGGGCCGGTTGTTCTCGACCATCTTCTCGATCATGGCTTTCGCCGGCGGGCTCTACGCCTTCCGCAATTCCAAGGTGATGGAGCTGTCGGCCGCTTTCGTCTACGCGGGCGGTGCCGTCGGTGTCGCTTTCGCGGGCGACCTGATCACCATGTTCGTGTTCTGGGAAATCATGGCGATCGGCTCGACCCTGGTCATCTGGTCGGCCCGCACCAAGGCCTCGCAAGGGGCCGCCATGCGCTATCTCGCGGTTCACCTGTTCGGCGGTGTGGTGTTGATGGCCGGCATCGTCGCCCATGTGGCCACCACGGGATCGATCGAATTCGCCGCGATCAAGCTGGAGGGCATCGGCGCCTGGCTGATGCTGATCGGCTTCCTGATCAACGCGGGCGCCCCGCCGTTTTCCAGCTGGATCCCAGATGCCTATCCGGAATCCAGCCCTTTCGGCATGGTGTTCCTATCCGCCTTCACGACCAAGACCGCGGTGTTCGTGCTGATCCGCACCTTCGCAGGGGCCGAAATCCTGATCTATGTCGGCGTCTACATGGCGTGTTACGGGATCATCTACGCGCTGCTTGAAAACGACATGCGACGCATCCTCGCCTATTCGATCGTCAACCAGGTCGGCTTCATGATCTGCGGCATCGGCATCGGCACGGAAATGGCGCTGAACGGCGCGTCGGCCCATGCCTTCGCGCACATCATCTACAAGGCGCTGCTGATCATGTCGGCGGGGGCCGTGCTGCAACAGACGGGCAAGCGTAAATGCACGGACCTGGGCGGCCTGTTCCAAAGCATGCCGCTGACCTGCATCTGCGGCACCATCGGGGCGCTGGCCATTTCGTCCTTCCCCTGGACATCAGGTTTCGTGTCCAAATCCATGATCAACACCGCCGCCGCCACGGAACATCTGGCCTTCGTGTGGTACGTGCTGATGGCGGCATCGGCCGGCGTGTTCCTGCACGCCGGGATCAAGTTCCCCTGGTTCGTGTTCTTCCAGAAGGATTCCGGCATGCGCCCGCCAGACCCGGCATGGAACATGAAGGCGGCAATGATTTTCTTCGCCTTCCTGTGCATCGCGCTCGGCGTCTATCCAGACCCGCTTTACGCCCTGCTGCCCTACACGGTCGACTACGAGCCCTATACCTTCGCCCATGTCGCCGAGATGCTGCAGCTGCTCCTGTTCTCGGGCCTCGCGTTCTTCCTGCTGCTGCCGATGATGAAGCGCACGCTGACCATCTCGCTCGACTTCGATTGGTTCTACCGGGTCGCTGGACCGTTCGTCGTCGGTCGTCTGGTGCAGGGATTGGCAGCCATCGGCACCGCCATCGAAACCTCACTGACCAAGGTGGCCGTCGATACGATCACGGTCATCCGCCGTCACCATGGGCCCGAAGGCTTCATGGCCAAGACCCTGCATCTTAGTTCGATGGTGTTCTGGGTTGTGGCCGCACTGGCCTTCGTGCTGATCCTGGACTTTGCCCGGGGCGTCTGACCGCTACTGTTCGTCGATGCGCAGGTTGACGTCCATTTCCTCGAGCCCGCCGCCCGAGCGCAGCCCCCGGATCGGGCACGCCGTGCCGTAGTCGAGCCCCAGCGCCAACCGGATGTAGGCATCCGTCGCACATTGATCGTTGGCCGGATCGAAGCTGACCCAGCCCAAGCCTTCGACCAGGGTCTCGGCCCAGGCGTGGCTTGCCAGATGGCTGTCATTGCCCTGACCCGCCGCCAGATATCCGGAGACGTAACGCGTGGGCAAGCCCAGGTGCCGGGCGGCGGCGATGAACAGATGTGCCTGGTCCTGGCACACGCCCTTGCCTGCAGCCAGCGCCTCTGACGCCTTGGTTTCCACCGTGGTCTGACCGGATTGGTACTGCACGGCCTCGGCCACCGCGGCCATCAGGGCATGGCCCGCGGCAAGCGCCCCCTGCGATTCAAGGGTCTTGGCAATCGGCTTGGCGAACTTTCGGATCGCGTCGTCGGCATCCGTGTAGTCCGTGGGCGTGAGAAAGATATAGGGCGGCAGCCCGTCGTCCATGGGCAGGATGCCGTTGGTATCCGACGTCATGATTTCGCCGCTGACGGTGACGCGCACCTCGTCGTGCTCTCCGTCAAAGGTCGCGACGTGGGCGTGATTGTCGAACCCGTCGGTCCAAGGCGTCAGACGCCCGCTCGCCGTGATCTCCCAGTGGCGGACCCGCTGGCACAGGTCGGCGCGCGGCGTCATCCGAATGTACTGAATTGAATGGGTCGCCGCTTCCGCGAACTTGAATTGGGTGACGTGTTTGACGGTCAGATGCATGACGCACTCATTGGATCATCAGGAAGTCTTTTTGGATTTGCAGGCTGAGATCGTGCAAGCCGGCGCGGTAATCTTCCAGGAACCGCGCCATGCCCGTGCGGTAGACGCGGTCGATGCGCGCCGACTGCAGCCGGTTCAGGAGATCGCGCGACTGTTCGAAACACCGCGACCGCGGGCGCAAGCCCTCGAGAACCTGACAAATCTCCTCGACACAGGCCATGACGGAACGCGGGATCTCCTCGTTCAGGGTCAGCAATTCAACGACCCGGCGCGGGTCGATCTGGCTTTTGTAGATTTCCCGGTAGGCCTTGTAGGCGTTGACCGATCGCAGCAGCGTGCCCCATTGGTAATAATCGAGGGTCGCCGTGTCCTCACGCGAAATGGGGCCCGTCGGCTTGAAGGTATGGGCGCGGGCGGCCAGCAAACGAATGGTATTTTCCGCCCGCTCGATAAACACGCCCATGCGCCAGAATTCAAAGGCTTCACCGCGCCGCATGGTGCCATGGGCAACCCCGCGGAACAGGTGCGATCGCACCTTGATCCATTCCAAGAATTCGTGATGCCCCATGTCCTGCATGTCGGCATAGTTGGTCTTGGCAATGTCCAACCATGTGGAATTGATGGTCTCCCACATGTCGGTGGTAAGCACATGGCGCGTGGCGCGCACATTCTCGCGCGCCGACCAAACACAGGACCGGATGCTTGAAGGGTTCTCGCGGTCCAGCACCATGTAGGTCAGCACCGGATCGGTCTTGAAGGCATCGTACTTGGCAAGGTAGGCGTTGCGTTCGGCCTCGGACTGGAACAGCCCTTCCCACAGCCCCGCCTGGGCCCCCCGCCGCGCCGGCAGCAGGGACATGTGATACAGCCCAGTCAGCAGGCGCGCGGTATTTTCCGAACGCTCCATATAGCGCGCCATCCAGAACAGGTTTTCGGCGGTGCTCGATAACATCTCTGCGTCGCCCTCCCTATTCCTCTTCCTCGATGACGACCGGCGCTTCGAGGACCCAGGTGTCCTTGGTGCCGCCGCCCTGCGAGGAGTTGACGACCAGCGAGCCCGACTTCAGCGCCACGCGGGTCAGCCCGCCCGGCACCACGCGGGTCTTCTCGCCCGACAGAACATAAGGCCTGAGATCGACATGGCGCGGCGCGATACCTTCCTCGACCAGGGTCGGACAGGTCGACAGCGCCAGGGTCGGCTGGGCGATGTAGTTGTCCGGCTCCGCCTTCAGGCGCCGCTTGAAGTCGTCGCGCTCGGCCTTACTCGCCTTGGGCCCGACCAGCATGCCATAGCCTCCGGACCCGTGGACTTCCTTGACCACCAGATCGGCAATGTTGTCGAGCACGTACTTGAGGTCGTCCGGCTTACGGCAGGAATAAGTCGGCACGTTCTGCAGCACCGGCTCCTCGCCCAAGTAGAAGCGGATCATGTCGGGCACGAAGCAGTACATGGCCTTGTCGTCGGCGACGCCAGTGCCCATGGCGTTGCACACGGTCACGCGGCCGCTGCGCACCACGGACAACATGCCCGGCACACCGAGGGCCGAGTCCGGATTGAAGGCCAATGGGTCGATGAACCCATCATCGACCCGGCGATAGATCACGTCGACCCGCTTGGGACCTTCGGTCGTACGCATAAAGATGGAGCCGGAGTCCACGAACAAATCACGCCCTTCGACCAGTTCGATGCCCATTTCCATGGCCAGGAACGCATGTTCGAAATAGGCGCTGTTGTATTGCCCCGGCGTCATCAGCACGACCGTGGGATCATCCACGCCCAGCGGCGCCACGGCCTGGAGCGAGCGCAGCAGGTATTCGGCATAGCGATCCACCGGTGCGACCACGGACTGCGCGAACAGGTCCGGGAACAGGCGCATCATGGTTTCGCGGTTTTCCAGCATGTAGGACACGCCCGACGGCGTGCGCACATTGTCTTCCAGGACGTAGAAGGTCTTGTCGTCGACCCGCACCACATCGACGCCGGACACATGGGCATAGACCCGGCGCGGCAGGTCCAGACCCAGCATCTGCGGCTGGAAGGCTTCGTTGGTCATCACCAGTTCGGCGGGCACGATGCCGGCGCGGATGATTTCCTGTTCATGATAGATGTCATGCAAAAAGGCGTTCAGCGCGTCGACCCGCTGAATGGCGCCCCGTTCCAGGACGCTCCATTCCTCGTGGCTGATAATTCGCGGGATGACATCGAAGGGAATCAGGCGCTCGCCGCCCTCGTCCTCGCCATAAACGGTGAAAGTGATGCCAAGCCGGCGGAACAGCAAATCCGCCTGTGCGTGCTTCTGGCGAAGCCGCTCCAAGGACTGGTCGGTCAGCCAGGCCGAATAATCTCTATAAGCCGGTCGGATGTCTCCGTTCGCGGCGTGCATTTCGTCGAAGATTTTGGGTTTCTCTCTATCGGACAAGTTCACCCCGGGACTCAAGTTGCCATTAAACCGTAGAGCATCACTTGGTGCGGCGCAACAGAGCCGACGCCGATCCGTCATCTTTAACCAGTTGGCCCAGCGGGGTTTTCCGTGTAAGGCCGACGAAGGAGGATCGTCATGATCATTCGCCTTACGCTTGCGGCCTTTGCGCTCTTTTCCGCTGCCCCCCAAACCACAGAGGCCGCGGATCGCGCCCTGCCTCGGACCGAAATACTAGAAGAGGACTCCCACCCCCACGAGGTCCGGCCCGGCCAGGAAACCCGTTTTCATACCTTGCCCGCCGCAACACCGTCCTTGATCGACGTCAAGTGCTCGCTGACCGGGCCGGCGGCTCGGGCAACCATCGTAACCTCCGGCATGGAATTGCAGGACTGGCCCCTGCCGGGCCGTGAATTCGACCTCGCGCCCGGGGCGACCTTGTGGCTCGACATCACCGCCGTGGTCTTCCCCGGTTCCCAGAACGCTCCTTATTTCGCATTCCGGAACCTGGATACGTCGCGCCTGCTCTGGCACCAGTGCTATAACAATTAGAACAAACGCAAACACCAAACAGACCCTCCAAGGAAACCTCCGAATGTCCGATGATCAGACAGGCATGAAAAAAGGCCTGACCCGCTATGGTGACGACGCCTTTTCCCTGTTCCTGCGCAAGGCCTTCATCAAGGCCATGGGCTACACGGACGATGCCCTGAACCGACCGATCATCGGCATCGCCGATACCTTTTCCGGCTATAACGCCTGCCACAAGACGGTACCCGACCTGATCGAGGCCGTGAAACGCGGCGTCATGCTGGCCGGCGGCCTGCCGGTGGAGTTTCCGACCATCTCCATCCACGAAAGCTTCGCCCACCCGACCTCCATGTTCCTGCGCAACCTGATGTCCATGGATACGGAGGAAATGATCCGCGCCCAGCCCATGGACGCGGTCGTGCTGATCGGCGGCTGCGACAAGACGGTACCGGCGCTGTTGATGGGCGCCGCTTCGGCCAATGTGCCGGCCATCGTCTGTGTCACCGGCCCCATGGGCACCGGCAGCCACAAGGGCGAGCGCCTGGGCGCCTGCACCGACTGCCGGCGCATGTGGGGCAAGTTCCGCGCCGGCGAGATCGACGAAGCCGAGATTGAGGACATTTCCTCCAAGCTGGTGCCCACGGCAGGTACCTGCGGCGTCATGGGCACGGCCTCGACCATGGCGCTGATGACCGAAGCCATGGGCATGATGCTGCCCGGCGGGGCTGCGATCCCGGCCTTCGCCGCAGACCGCCTGCGCCACGCCGAGGAAACGGGCACCCGCGCCGTCGCCCTGGCCAAGGAAAAAGTGACGCCGGATCAAATCATTACGCAAGCGGCCCTGAACAACGCCATGAAGACGCTGCTGGCCATCGGCGGGTCGACCAACGGCATCGTCCATATGGCGGCCGTGGCCGGGCGGCTCGGCCTCAGCGTCGATCTGGACGCCTTCGATACGATGGGACGCGACGTTCCCATGCTGGTCGACCTGAAACCCAACGGCAGCTACTACATGGAAGACCTGTGGAAGGCCGGCGGCCTGACCACCATCCTGCGCGAGATCGAAGACCTGTTGGACCTGGACTGCCCGACCGTGTCGGGCAAGACCCTGGGCGAGAACCTGGCCGCCATGGCCCCGGGCTGGGACCAGGACGTCGTGCGCCCGCGCGGCAATCCCCTGTTCTCCAAGGGCAGCATGGCCGTGCTGCGCGGCAATTTGGCGCCGAACGGTGCGGTTTTGAAACAGTCGGCGGCTGACCAGGGGCTTTTGGTCCATGAAGGCCGCGCCGTGGTGTTCGAAAACCTGGAAGACCTGGCCGAACGCATCGACAGCGCCGACCTGGACGTGACGCCCGACGACGTGCTGGTGCTGCGCAACATCGGGCCCAAGGGAGCCCCCGGCATGCCCGAGGCCGGATACATTCCGATCCCGAAGAAACTGGCCAGCCAGGGCGTGAAGGACATGGTGCGTATTTCCGACGGGCGGATGAGCGGCACCGCCTTCGGAACGATCATCCTGCACGTCTCGCCCGAGGCCGCCGACGGCGGCCCCCTCGCCCTGGTGCAAACAGGCGACCGCATCCGCCTGGACACCCCGAACCGCAGCCTTACTCTACTAGTAGACGAGGCCGAAATGAAATCCCGGCGCGAAGCCTGGACCCCGCCCCCGGCCCATCAAGGATCGGGCCGCGGCTACCTGAAACTCTACCTGGACACAGTCACCCAGGCCGAGGACGGGGCTGATTTCGGGTTTCTCAAGGCCGTCGACGGGGCCTGACCGCCCCGCCACCTGCATTCGCAGTTAAACGCAACCGCGCCGGCAGTTACCCTGCCGGCGCGGTTTTTAGTACTGCTTTATCAGTATGTTGAGACGCACTTCTCGCGCGACGCATTGGCCACGGAGCGATTTTTAACGCTGAAATCGGCCCTTGCTGACAGGCGTTCTCTGTCCGATCGGAACAGCGATTCCAGAAGCGTAACGGCAAGGCAGGCCGTCCCGGTGGACTTATCCCCCCAGGAACAGCCGCCCCACGTCCTCGTTCTCCAGAAGCGCGTCGCCGGTGCCCGCGATGGCCAGTTCGCCCGAGACCAGGACATAGCCGATATCGGCGAATTCCAGGCCCTTCTTGGCGTTCTGTTCGACCATGATGATGGTCTTGCCTTCGGTATGCTGAAGGTCATCCAGAATATCGAACACCATGTCGATGAACCGGGGCTCCAGCCCGATGGACGGCTCATCCACCAGCAGAACGTCCGGATCCATGACCAGGGCGCGGGAGATTTCCAGAAGACGGCGCTCCCCCCCCGACAGCACCTTGGCCAGGTGCTTGCGGCGCTGGGCCAGGCGGTCGTACTTGGCGAACACCTTTTCCGCCGCTTCCTTGGCCTGGGCCGTGGTTTCCATGAGGAAGCCGCCCATCCACAGGTTTTCTTCCACGGTCATGTCGGGGAAGATGGATTTGTCCTGCAGGATATAGGCGATGCCGGCCTGCTTCAGCTTCTGGTTGGCGGTCATATGGGCGACGTCCTGGGCCTGGGCGCCGTCGCCCACCAGGATATTGCCACCCATCACCGTGTTGAGGCCGTAGATCGCGTGCAGCACCGTCGACTTACCGGCCCCGTTGGGGCCGATCAGGCAAAGCGACTGCCCCTTTGCGACCTGCAGGTTGAGACCGTGGATGATCTCCATCTTGCCGTAACCGCAACGCAGATCCTTCAGATTGACGAAGGGGTTGTTGTTGGCCAGGGACGCGACCTGTTCCAGCGGGACCTCGACAGCCATGGCCTTGGCCTGGCGATTGACGTCTTCGACCGAAATGACCGCGTCGACGGTGCCCATGTGATAGCCGGTGGAGCGGCGGTTCGCGGCGGCCCCGGCGGATTCGTCTTCTTGTGCCTTGTTTTCGTCGGCCATGTTCAATGTGCTCCCAGATAGGCGTCGATGACGCGCTGGTCGTTCTGGACCTCGTCCGGCGTGCCATGGGCGAGAAGCTCGCCATGGGCCAGACAGTAGATCGACTGAGCCATGTTCATGATCACGCGCATGTTGTGTTCGATAACGAACAGGGTGATGCCCAGTTCTTCATTGGCACGGCGGAGCCGGTCGATCAGCCCGTTGATGAGCGTCGGGTTGATGCCCGCCGTCGGCTCGTCAAGCAACAGCACTTCGGGCCGGTTCATCAGCGCCATGGCGAATTCGAGCAGCTTTTGCTGCCCGAACGAAAGGTCGCCCGAGATCAGCCGCCGTTTTTCATAAAGGCCCACGAAGTCGAGCAGACGGTCGACCTCTTCCATGGTTTCCTTGTCGCCGCGGTTCTTGAACATGTCCGCGAAGCCCAGCTTGCGGTGCGGGATCGAGATCAGCATGTTGTCGATGCAGTTCATGTTCGAATAGATGCGGGTCTGCTGGAAGGTGCGCAGAAGGCCCAGGCGCGCGATCTGCGGCACCCGGTAGGTGGAGATTTCCTCGCCCTTGAACTTGATCGAACCCTCGTCGACGGGATGGTAGCCGACGATGGAATTGAACAGGGTCGTCTTGCCCGAACCGTTCGGCCCGATCAGGCCGGTGATGCCGCCGGACGGCACCTTCAGCGAGATGTTGTGATTGGCGACCACGCCCCCGTAGGACTTCGATACGCCCGAGATTTCAATGACGGTATCGGTCATTTTGCCGTCTCCTTCTTGTCGACGATAATGCCGAACCGTTCCGGGAATTTTTCCATCAGCCAACCCATGATGCCCTGCTGGAAGAACACCACGTTGACGATGATCAGCACGCCAAGCGCCACCCATTGCCAGCCGAGGAAGTAGGTCCAGGTGAATTCCTTGAGGACGTGGAACAGGGCAGCGCCGAGGATCGGTCCCCACAGGGTCCCCTTACCGCCGAGCAGCGACATCGCGACCATGAAGATGCCGAAGGTGGCGACCGGGAAGGCCACTTCCAGGGGCTCGACGAAGCCCGTCATATTGCCGAACAGGGCGCCGGAAATCCCAAGGAAGAACGCCGATACCGACCATGCGATGGTCTTGTAGCGCAGGGTATGGATGCCCATGGCTTCGGCTTTCTGCTCGTCGTCGCGGATGGCGTTGATGGCCAGGCCGAAACGGGTCGAATAAAGCCAGCTGCAGAACAGATAGGTCCCGATCGCGGCGAAGAAGCACATGAAATAGAACATGAACGACTTGCCGTCGGCGCTGCCCGGGTAGACGGGCATGGCCAAGCCGCCGCCGGCGCCGACCCATTCCCAGGTCCCCATCAGTTCACCGGCCGTCAGCGCGATGCCGAGGGTGCCGATGGCGAAATAAGGCCCGCGCAGACCGAACAGGGTCCAACCAAGGGACGCCGCCAACAAGGCCGAACCGATGCCCGCGGCCAGGATTCCCCATCCCAAGCCCCAGAAGTACTCGGAATTCGTATAGGTGAAATCGACCGCGCCGGAGGACGCCGTGTATTCGGACACGTTGGCGAACATGCTGATCTGGACCAGGGCCGAGATATACATGCCTGAACCGAAGAACAGGATGTTGCCGAGCGAGTTGTAGCCCATCTGACCGCCCATGATGTCCCAGGTCAGGGCGAACAGGACCATGACCCAAAGGACGGCGATCTGGATGGTCACGCCGGGAATGACGAAGGGGGCCCCGATACCGAAGATCAGGATCGGCAGATGCAGTTTCGGATTGAATGATTCCAAGGTTTTTGCTCCCGTTATCGTTCTTCTTGGGACGTGCTATTGCACGACCTGGCGATGGCGGCGCATTTCGAGCTGACGGTAGATCAGCACGGCGACCAGAAGACCGACCACACAGGCCTGCTGGTATTCGGCGCCGAGCACGAAGCCGCCGTACTGTTCCATGACGCCAAGCCCCAGACCCGCCATGATGACGCCGCCCAGATTGCCGAAACCGGCCGCCGTGACGATGACGAAGGACCGGATCGAATGGCCGATACCGTAGAACGGCTGAATCACCCAGATCATCGAGATCAAGGCACCCGCCGCACCGCAGATCGCCGCGTTCAGGGAAAAGGTAAAGGCATAGACCTTGTCCGTGTCGATGCCCATGACCCGCGCGGCCCGAGCGTCCTGCGCCGTGGCGCGGATCGCTTGACCCATGCGCGAATTCTTCATGAACAGCACCACGACGACCGCCAGCACCCCGCAGAGTGCGAAGGCAACCAGCTTAATATCGGCGACGGTGACGCTGTTGTCGAAATAACTGCGGATGGCGAAATCGCTTTCCGCCGTCTGCACCTCGGGACCAAACATCAGGTTCAACGCCTGGGCCAGAACGATGGCGAGACCGAAGGTCGCAAGCAACGAGGTGAACATGTCCTTGTCGATAACGCGGCGGATGATGGTGACATAGACCAGCCAGCCGAACGTAAACATGACGACGATCGAGATCGGCAGGCCCCACAGAGGGTGAATGCCCTGCTTGCCCAGCCACCAGGCGATGTAACCGCCCATGATGACGAAGTCGCCCTGCGCCAGATTCTTCACATTCATCACGCCCCATACGAGGGCCAAGCCATAGGCCGCCAACGCAAAGGTCGAGCCGATGAACAGACCGTCGAGGATCAGCTGAATATTGAAGACCGGCGCCGCGGTCAGAATTGAAATATTGTCCCACATGTCCCTGATCCATCCCTAGTTCAGTGGAGAAGCAATTGGTCGGTATATCCGAAAATATGAATGCTGGTATGCGCAGGAACCGGCCGCCCCCGGCCAACATTGGCCGAGGGCGGGGTTCAAGCTTTGCCTGCGGTCACCCGTCAGGCTGAAAGGCCTGACTTATTGGGCTTTCCGCGGCCAGTTCACGGGATGCGACGCCCATTTGGACGGGGCCACCACGTTGTACTCGCCGTTCTGGATCTGACGCAGAACCATCGGCTTGGCGATGTTGTTGCCTTCCGGCGCGAACTTGATCCCGCCATAGAAGGTTTCCATATCCGTCGCCGCGATGGCGTCACGCACCTTTTCCGGATCCAGGGAATTGGCCCGCTCGAAGGCATCCTTCCACACCAGAACCGACGCGGTCGCCTGAGCCGACTGATAAGGCACGTTCTTGTAACCATCGAAGGTTTTCTTGAACTCCTTGTCGTAGTCAGCGGCTGTGCCGAAGTACTTGTCCTTATAGGTCAGGGTCGGGGCCCATTGGGTCGGGCACAGGAAGTCGTTGGTCGAGGCGCCAAACTTGCTGGTGATCTTGGCCGCCTCGCAATGGGTCAGCGCGATCATCGGCACGTCGATCTTCATTTCCTTGATCTGACGCGCACCCGTGGCCGCACCCTTGGAATGGCCGGACAACAGAAGCAGGTCAGGCTTCAAGGCCTTGACCTTGGTCAGCGTCGAGGAAATGTCGTTCAGATCGCGTGGCATCTTGTCGTCGATGACGACCTTCATGCCATATTTCTTCGCGTCTTCCAGCACACCGGCCCGTACATCGAGGGAGAACGGATCGTTCTCGAACGCCATGGCGATCTTCACGTCGGACGCCTTCTTGCCGTTCTTCTCCGCGATCTCAGCTGCCAAGCCGATCGAGCTGGCAAGATACTGTTCGGACGTCGACAGGACCGCGAACAGATACTTGTAACCCTTATTGAACAACGAGCGCGACGCGCCCTCCGCTTCAATCATGGGCACCTTGTATTTTTCGATGATCGGCGCGGCGGCCTTGGTGGTGGCCGACGAATACGGCCCCAGGAAGTATTTCACGCCGTCCTGGTTGACCAGACGCTCAAGCAGCTGCGCGGTGCGGAGCGGCGTCGATTCATCGTCGTAATACTGAATCTTCAGCTTGTAGGATTTGCCGCCGACCTTGACGCCGCCCATCGCGTTAATCTTCGCGACGCCGATGTCATAGCCGTTCTTGGCATGGATGCCGTTGGTCGAATACTTGCCGGTGAACGAAATCGCCGAGCCGAGGATGATGGTGTCGCCATCGACCTTGGCTTGCGCCGGGCCGGCAAAGGCCAAACCCGCGACCGCAAGGCTCGCGGCGACGACGGAAATGAGTCGTTTGCTGTTCATGCGTGTCCTCCCAGACATATGTGTAAGGCATTTCATCCGTACGCCATTGCGGCGCTTATCGAAACGTCTGCCTCATTATGTCGGCCCCCCGGAACATCCCGGCACCATGACTGGTACAGAGCGGCCCGAAAGAGCCGTTCGCGCCTGATATTAGCCAAGTCATCGCAAGGCGCAAGCGTAACCCCAGGACCAAGAGCGAACACACTGATATAAATGAGAGTTTTTTTAGGTTAGGAGTTTTTCGCACCCGGGTCCCAGGCTTTGACCTGAACCGGTTTGCCTGTCTGGGTAACAAAAACCTTGGGCTTCACCACCTGCTGAACCCCTGGCGTATTTTCGGCCCGCACGAACGACAGACGCATGGCATCAAGGGTGATTTCCGTTCGGGCGCCCTTGGCCCGGGCCTGCTTGTAGGCGCTGGTTCCCTTGGTTATTTGGTTCAGGCGCTCCATCGACGCATGGCCGAAACGGCGCCACAGGCTGGTCAGATAGCCGTCGATTTCGTGAGGGATGAACAGCTCGACATCGATGTTGGGGCGCCCGCGGGAGAATCCGGCATAGATGTTCGGCTCCATGGGGCCGAGTTCGTCAGCGATGAAAACGGCCGGCATCAATTTGCGTCCGTTATGCAGCACAGCGTAATAGCCCTGCGCCAGGAACAGAAGCCGCTGAAGCTTTTGCGGCTGCAGATATTCATTCTGTTCCAACGCCGTGTCCGCGAACCAGAAGGCCACGTCGAAGGCGCTTTTTACATCGGCACGCATGCCTTCCCCTTGTATCCGGTGTCGTTCCGGTGCGCCGGTCTACCCGGCTTAATCATCGCCCCGCCGCAAACCTTGAGCGGGCGGCCCGAGTATGGTCCGCTATTGACCAAGGAAAGATTAACACAAGCCCGCCATGACGGGTCCAGCCCAAACATCCGGCACAAATATCGGCAGTTACCCCGACCTTCCGCGCATGAAAAAGCCGGCCATCGGGCCGGCGCGTCGGTCAGTCTGCGGCAGGGTCGGCTACAGGCGCATACTAAGGGTCGTGCCCTTCCTGGGCAGCGTGCCATGGATGACCTGCGCGTTCAGCTCGTAAGTCGCAATCGCCTTGGAAACAAGACCTCCGAAATTCCTGGGCCGGCCTTCCTCGCCATAAACCTTGGGGGCGGTGAGCTCACTCTGAATGATCTTGGCGAACGTGTCGTTCGGCGCCGTGAAGCGCCCGCGCCCGAGGTTCGGATTGCGCCGCCGGTCGTCGGACAGGGCCCGGCGGTTGTCGTATTTGTCATCCGGCGCGTTCTGGAAGCCGAACTGGGCCGCCTCGAACGACATTCCATTACCGGCGCTCAGTTCCTCTATCCGGCCATGGCTGGCCACCGCCGCGGCGCCCGTCATGCGGGCGGTCGAGACGCTGGAAATGGCCGGCGCGGCAGTTGGAGAAATCTTCGCCATATTCCCGTTCGTTAACGTGTCGTTTTTGGGTTTCCGGCCGCGTGCGGCGCACACGAACCGGGCACACTGCTCCATTAAGGCGCAGATACACCACTACACTGTATAAATTATAGGAGTCTTAACGGCAGAACAACCCAAGAAGCCCCAGTCTTTTCAGGATGTTATGATTAACGCGCCGAAGGAACGCCGTCATTTCCGCCGGGCGGCGCGACAAGAAAGCTCAGAATGACCTCCCCGGCGCCGAAGTCATAGACATCGCCATGCCCCGCCCCCGGTAGCCAAGCCGCCGCCTTGGGCTCCGCCGCAAGGGCGAACAGGCGCATCCCCTGCTCTTGCGGAACGACTCGATCAGCGCTGCCGTGGAGGATCAGAACAGGACACTGCACGGCGCCGATCTTGGCGCTGGAATCGTAACGGTCACGGGTCAGTAGGCCGGTCGGCAGCCAAGGGTAGTGCACGCCGGCCGCATCGGCCATGGCGGTGAACGGTGCTTCGAGCACCAAGGCCCGCACCGGCGTTCCTGCCTGGGCTTGTTCAAAGGCCGCCTGGACGGCAACACCGGTACCAAGGGATTCGCCGTAGACGATGATGTCCCCCGGACCATGCCCCTGGTTCGCCAGCCATACTAGATTGGCCCGGGCATCGGCGTAGAGTCCTGCTTCGGTTGGGCTGCCCGAATTGCCGCCATAACCCCGGTATTCCGCCAACATCACGCCAATCCCCTGGCGCGCGAAGAGACGCGCCTTGAACGCACGGTCGGCGATCGTGCCCGCATTGCCATGGAGATAGAGAAGGACCGGACGGCCGGGCCGGGGCGCCAAATACCAGGACCGAAGTTCGACCCCGTCCGCCGTCGATACGCGGACCTCTCTTGCGTCGGGCAGGCCGGCATCGGCGGGCGCGCCGGCCACACCGCCCGGATGATACATCAGGCGCCGCTGCCCAAGGAACACCAGGCCGACGACAAGGGCGTAGGCGCCGACAGCGAGGATCAAAATCTGTAAAGCGGCCAGCATCATCCGACCGTATGGCCGCTGGCTCGGCCCAAGGGCCCGCATCCTGGGATCACGGCTTCGTTGCAGGCTGACCGGGGACAGCCGGTGGCAAGGCAGGAAGCGGCGTCGTCGGAGCTACCGTCGTGCCTTGCCGGCCGAACAGCACGCCCATGGGACGAGCGCCTTCCGCGAACCCGGTCAGGGGCGTGCCCGGCTGCCCAGGCGTTTCGCCAGCAGCGGGCCGCTGATCAACGCCCCGCCCCGCCACCGCCCGCGTTCCCACCGCGCCGGTGCAGGCAAACTCGGCGCCGACCGGAGTCAGCATGGGGCATTGGGCGTAACCGTTGCCGACAAAGGCAATGCCGGTGCCGTAGGGGGCGCAGGTTTCAGCCGCAAGCCGCGCGACCTCAGCCGGCGTGGTCGACCGCTTGGAATAGCACACGATCACCGAATCCCGTGTTTTGGGGACTTTGGCAAAATCCGGGTCATCGCGGTTGTAGGCGATGGGATCGTAAACATAGGGCTTGGCCATTCCGCAACCGCTGAGCAGCACCCCGGCCGTAACGACCAAGATTGCAGCACGGACGGCCTTGAAATGGGCTCCCCTTGTTCGATCGACGGGTTGGTGCGGCCTGATCATGGTCCCGCTATAGCCTCTTTTTCGCGCTCCGGCAAACCTCATGCCGGTTGGGAATTACCAACAATTTTATCTAAAAGTATCGGCAAATAATTCATTCGGGTGCGGTTTTTGCATCGATTAGACTATATCGAAAGTCATAGATTTGGCCATGCAACGAACCGGCATGCCGACGCTGGACACACATCGAACACAGGAGCTCACAAAATGACACGCGCAGCACAGGCGATGACGGCACCGAAACGGGGCAGGTTCCGCCCGTTCCGGGCGCTTGCCCTGGTGTTCGGCGTGTTGGGAGTGGTCTTCGGCCTGCTCGCTCATTTCGCCTCGCCCGCCCCCCCGGAAGCCGACACGGCGGATGTCGCCGGCTACCTGCCCGACATGGAAATCAAGAAACAGGAAGTCCAGCACATCGGTGCGGCGGCCTTGCAACTTTACGTGGCCCGCGTGCGAGCACCCCTGGCGGATCCGAATTTCTTCATCGGCCCCATCGAAATCGGCATGACTTACGAGAATTTCCTCAAGATTATTCCCACGCCCGAATCTCTCAAGGCGGCCCAAGCCGGCGTAATCGGCGTCCTGCGCACGGACAAAGGGGTTTTCACCGCTCACTTCCCGACCGGCGAAAAGGACGCGACCGCCTTTCGGCTGAGCTATACGCAGACGTTCCGGTTTCATACCGAACGCGAAATCACCGAACATCTGGGCAATTTGTGGGGCAAGCCGACGACCTCCGAATGCACCCGCCTATCCTACGGCAATGGCCAGGATTGCCGCTATCAGTGGTGGCCCGTGAACGGCGTGCGCGTCAACGCCCAACTGCGCGTGATCAACGACCGCCTGCACGGGCGTCCGGAAATCACGCTGCGGGTCGATGCCGCCGACGAGCGTACGGAAGGCCGCCGCTGGTCGGCCAACAAAATCGCCTTCGCCGCCAGCCGCTGACACCTCCCAATTTCAACCTGTGAAATGCGCTGAATCTTGCCCGCATCTCTGAACCGTGCGAGTTTGACACCCCATTTGGCGCCAACGATAAGCACACAGGAAGGAGCACCCGATGCCGGATGCAACCGACGCCCCCCAAGTTGCCCCGAAGTCCCCGCAGGCAAAGCCTGAATTCAACTGGGAAGACCCCTTCGGGCTGGTCGATCAGCTGACCGAGGACGAACGCATGGTCGCCGAAACGGCTCGCGCCTACTCCCAGGACAAGTTGATGCCGCGGGTTCTCGAATCCTTCCGCAACGAGACCTTCGACCGCGAAATCTTCAATGAAATGGGCGAATTGGGCTTTCTCGGACCGACCATCCCCGAGCAGTACGGCGGCGCCGGCGTCGGCCATGTGTGCTACGGCCTGATCGCCCGCGAGGTGGAGCGGGTCGATTCCGGCTACCGCTCCTCACTCAGCGTGCAGTCGTCCCTGGTGATGTATCCGATCTATGCCTACGGCACCGAGGAACAGCGCATGAAGTTCCTGCCGCGCCTTGCCAAGGGCGAGATCGTCGGCGCTTTCGGCCTGACCGAACCGGACCACGGCTCCGACCCCGGCGGCATGACGACCCGCGCGGTCAAGGCCGATGGCGGTTATGTACTGACCGGCAACAAGATGTGGATTTCCAACAGCCCCATCGCCGACGTGTTCGTGATCTGGGGCAAGCTCGACGGTAAAATCCGTGGCTTCATCCTGGAAAAGGGCATGAAGGGCCTGTCGGCGCCGAAGATCGAGGGCAAATTCTCCCTGCGCACGTCGCTGACCGGCGAAGTCGTCATGGACAACGTGTTCGTGCCCGAGGAAAACCTGCTGCCCAACGTGTCCGGCCTGGCCGGCCCCTTCGGCTGCCTCAACAAGGCGCGGTTCGGCATTTCCTGGGGTGCGCTGGGTGCCGCCGAGTTCTGTTGGCACGCCGCCCGCCAGTACACCCTCGACCGCAAGCAGTTCGGTCGTCCACTGGCCGCCAATCAGCTTATACAGAAGAAGCTGGCCGACATGCTGACCGAGATCACCCTCGGCCTGCAAGCCTGCCTACGGGTCGGTCGCATGCTCGACGAAGGCACCTGCCCGCCGGAAAACATCTCCCTGGTCAAGCGTAACTCGACGGGCAAGGCGCTCGACGTGGCGCGCATGGCCCGCGACATGCACGGCGGCAACGGCATCGCCGACGAATTCCACATCATCCGGCATCTTCTTAACCTTGAAACCGTTAACACATATGAGGGCACCCACGACATCCATGCCCTGATCCTGGGCCGGGCGCAGACGGGCATTCAGGCGTTCACCGCGTAATCCCGGGCGGAAGGCGATCCCATGACCCCTTCCGCCGACACCCCCGAGCTGTTCGCCGGCGACGATGACGTCTGGTGCCAGGTCGTCAACCGCACGCCGGGCCCGGTCCGGCGGGGGGCGCTGTTCCTCGACCGTGACGGGGTCATGGTCGAGGAGGTTCCCTATCTCCACCGCATCGAAGACGCCCGCCTCGTCCCCGGCACCGTGGCTGCCATCCGCGCCGCCAATGCACGGGCCATGCCGGTTGTCGTCGTGACCAACCAGGGCGGCATCGGGCTCGGAAAATACGACTGGTCCGATTTCGCTCGCCTGCAGGATTGGATGTGGGCGCAACTGGCCGAAGCCGATGCCTTCGTCAACGCGATCCTCGCCTGCCCCCACCATCCCGAAGGCCGCGGCCTGCTGCGGGTGTCCAGCCATCCGGACCGCAAGCCCAACCCCGGCATGCTGTTGCGCGCGCTGGACATCCTGCCCATCGACGCGGCCGCGTCCTGGATGGTCGGCGACCGTGAGATCGACGTTCAGGCCGCGAAGACCGCCGGCCTCGCCGGCGCGGTGCATATGCAATCATCCCATAAGGATTCCGAGGCCGCGCGCCGCAAGGCGGCGGCGCTGGCCGACGCCGGGTTCCGGGTCCGCGCCTGTGACGATGCGGACAAGTTGACGGAGGTCCTGAGCCCGCTATGGGCACAGGACTGAACGTCCGGGCGGAAAGCGCTACTCGCCGCCGTAATGGATGTAGTCGGCCCAGGTCCGCTCAAGCCGCTGCAGGGCCTGACAGACCTCCTCGACCTTCGGTTCGTCGATGTATTCACTGAAGGCGTTGGCGTTATGATCCTCCAGCGCCTTGACCTGCTTGACCACGGCCCGCGCCTTGTCGGTCAACTGCACCGTAATGGACCGCTTGTCGTGCAGGGAGCGCTCCTGCGTCAGGTAGCCCATGTCCGTCAGTTTCTTGATGTTGTAGGACACGTTCGATCCCTGATAGTAGCCGCGTTCGACCAGATCGCGGATGGCCATGGCCTCATCCCCGATATTAGCCAGCAGCAAGGCCTGCACGCCGTTCAGGTCGCGCACCCCCAAACGGTTCAGTTCGGCCCGGATGACGTCGAGAAAGCGCCGATGCAGGCGCTCGATCAGGCGCGTCAATTCGGAATAAGTTCGGCTCACGTAACGTCTCCTCTGTCCCAAGACTGTTATATTTTCTGTCCCATTTCGCAACAACCAAGTCGGCGGCCTGTTTCAGCCCCACCGCAGGCTGCGGTGACGGCCCTATGGCCCGCTGCGCCGCCGCGTTGTAGGCTCGGGCCATGACCAAGCCGTTCCGCATATTCCAGCGAATCTTCCTCGCCGCCGCCCTGCTGTCCGTCGCCGCCTGCGCCACGGACAAGGTGCCGACGCCGGACGAGATCAAGCAGGACAACGCGGACAACCGCGCCCGTCAGCTCGTGCGGGTCGGCGATGCATCCCGCGCCGGCGGCGACAGCGCCTCCGCCCTTGCCTTCTACCAACGCGCCCAGGCCATGCGCCCCGACTGGGACGAGCCCTACCGGCGCAGCGGCGAGACAGCCCTGGCGCTCGGCATGGCGGAAGAAGCCGCCGCGGCCTATACCCGCCTGACCGCCTTGGCATCGGACGACATCGCCGCCCTTTTGGGTCTGGGCCAGGCTCTTGTCGCCCTCGACCGTCCGGCAGAGGCCGCCGACGCCTTCACCCGCGCCCAGGCGGCAGCACCCCAGGACCACCGCCCTCTCAACGGCCTGGGCATCGCGCATGACCTTACGGGCGACCATGCCGCGGCGCAGGCATTCTACCGTCGAGGCCTCGCCCTGGCCCCGGACAGCCCGTCCCTGAACAACAACCTGGGCCTGTCCCTGGCCCTGTCCGGCGCCTACGCGGAAGCGATCCAGATGCTGGGCGACGCCGCCAAGTCGCCCGGTGCGGGGCCGCGCGCCCGGCAGAACCTGGCCCTGGTCTACGGCCTGTCCGGCGACATGGACCGCGCCGCCAAGATCGGCCGCCTGGATCTCACCGAAGCCCAGGTGCGCAACAACCTCAAACGTTACGAGGCGCTGCGCAAGCTGTCGGACACGGCCCGTGCGCGGGCCGTGCACACGGGCCAGGGCCCCGACGGCTAAGCAGTCGCCGCCGTCCCGGCCGCGGGTAAAGCGGCCGGAGGACGGCACCCCTCCGTCCTCCGGCCAGGTGGTCCGCCTGACCCCTAAAGTGAAGGCGGCTCACCCAACTTGTCCTCAAACTCATTTCAGACCACCCAGACCGTCGATGGCGCTGATCACGGCCGGCCCCAGCAGCACCACGAACAGCGCCGGCAGGATGAACAGGATCAGCGGCACGGTCAGCGTCGCCGGCAGGCGCGCGGCCTTTTCCTCGGCCCGCATCATGCGGTCGTTGCGGAATTCCGTGGACAGCACGCGCAGCGACAGCGACAGCGGCGTGCCGTATTTCTCCGTCTGCTGCAGGGAATTGACGACACCCCGGATCGACGCCAAGGCCGTGCGCGCGGACAGGTTGTCCAGGGCCTGGCGGCGGTCCGGCAAAAAACCGAGCTCGACCGCGCAGATGCTCAATTCCTCCGCCAGTTCCGGACAGGCCGGCCCGGTCTCCCGCGCCACCCGCGTCAGGGCGGCGTCGAGGGCAAGGCCCGCCTCAGTGCAGATAACCAACAGATCGAGGGCATCCGGCAGGCCCTTCTGCAATATCTGCTGGCGCTTTTGCCGGATGTTGGCGACGAAGACTTCGGGCGCATAGGCGCCGGCGACCACGGCGGCGATGGCGGTGAACAGCTTCATCATCCCCGACATCGCCCACAAGTCCGCGATATAGACCAGGACCACGGCGACGGCGCCCAACACAAAAGGCAGCGCCAGCTTGGCGAACAGATAGATAACCAGCGCATCCTTGGACCTGAACCCGGCCTGGGCCAAACGCAGGGTGATGGCGTCGGCCTGTTGCGTCTTCAGAAGTTTCAGGCGTTGCGCAACCCGGCGCATGAAATCGACCGAGGTCTCGCGCCGCCGCGCACGGTTGCCCTGGGCCGCCAACATGGCCTGGCGCAATTCGTCCCGGTGCAGACCGACGCTTTTGATACGCTGCGCCATGGGGTCGCGGACCAGCAGCGCCGTCCATACCGCATAGACGGAAAAACCCGCCGCCAGGGCCGCCATGGCGGTGATCAGGTCGGCCGCGTCCAGACCGGGGATCAGGTCGAGGACGCTCATATCTCGAACCTCACCATGCGGCTCATGACGAACACGCCCATCGCCATGGCGACCAGCCCGCCGCCGAGAATGAGCCGCCCGCGCGGGTCCGTGAACAGCAGGGATTCATAATCCGGGTTCATCATGTAGATGATGCAGAACATGATGAACGGCAGGGAGCCCAGGATCATGGCGCTGGCCTTGGCCTCCGACGACATGGCCTTGATCTTCAACTTCATCTGCCGGCGGCGGCGCAGAATGTCCGACAGGTTGGCCAGGGTTTCGGCCAGATTGCCGCCCGTTTCCTGTTGCACGGACAGGCTGACCACGAAGAACTTGAACTCGGGAATGTCCAGGCGGTGGGCCGCCGCCCAGAGGGCCTCGTTGATCTTGGCCCCGAACTTGACCTCGTCTGTGATGCGGCGGAACTCGGCGCCGACCGGCTCCGCCAGTTCGCGACCCACGGCCTTGATGCATTCCGTGACCGGCAGGCCGGACCTGAGCCCCCGGACCATGAGATCGATGGCGTCGGGGAACAGGCTGTTGAACCGGTTCTGCCGCCGCGTCGCCATCATGGAAACGACGATATGAGGCAGCAGCAATCCGGTGGCGAAGGCCGACAACGTGGACAGCACGGGGTTCAGATTCAGAACCAGGAACAGAACCACGAACACGGCCGCCGCCAATCCCGCCGACACGCATAGATAACCCGTGACCGATATCCGTTTGCCTGTCCGTGCCAGACGCTTACGCAGGCTGGCGGCGCGCGGCAGCAGACGGCCCAGGGATTTTTCTAAACCCCTGCCCGTCCCGTCGTCGCGGCGCAGAGTCACAGCGGCCCCGCTGCCCGGCATCGCCTTGGCCGGCCCGACGGCGGCCAGACGACGGGCCAGGATACGGGCACGATTGGACCGCCCCGCCCCGAGCCCGAACCAGCCGCTCAGAAAGGTGACAAACACACCGAGCGATATCAGCAGGATTTCCATGACCGCCCGCTACCCCGCCCGCTGCGTCGCGTGATCGGGCTGGGACATGGCCTCCAACAGCGCCTTTTCCAGGCCGAAGTACTTGGCATTGGCGGCGAAGGCCGGGCGCAGGCCCGACGATTTGAAGGCGCCGTACAGCTTGCCGTCAGCGTCCTCGCCCTCGAATTCAAAGGTGAACAGGTCCTGGGTGGTGACGACCTCACCCTCCATGCCCACGACCTCGGTGATATGGGTGATGCGGCGCACGCCGTCGCGCATGCGGGCGATCTGCACGATCATGTTGACGGCCCCGGCGATCTGCGCACGCACGGCTTCGTTGGGCAGTTTGACCCCGGCCATGGCGACCATGTTCTCCAACCGGGTCAGGGCTTCGCGCGGACGGTTGGCGTGAATGGTACACAGCGATCCGTCATGGCCCGTGTTCATGGCCTGCAGCATATCCAGCGCCTCGCCGGCCCGGATTTCACCCAGGATGATGCGGTCCGGGCGCATGCGCAGACAGTTCTTCACCAGTTCGCGCTGGGTGATCTCGCCCTCGCCTTCCAGGTTGGCGGGCCGGGTTTCCAGGCGTACCACATGAGGCTGTTGCAACTGCAATTCGGCCGCGTCCTCAATGGTCACGATGCGCTCGCCCGGGTCGATCATGCGCGACAGGGCGTTCAGCAAGGTCGTCTTTCCCGACCCCGTGCCGCCGGAAATGATGATGTTCAGGCGCGAACGCCCGGCGATGCGCAGCACCGTCGCCATGGCCGGCGACAGGTTATTCTGCTGCTCCATCTTTTCCATGGTGATCTTCTGCTTGGCGAACTTGCGGATCGAGATCGACGGCCCGTCGATGGCAAGCGGCGGAATGATGACGTTGACCCGCGAGCCGTCGGCCAGACGCGCGTCGCACAAGGGTGAGGTTTCGTCGACCCGCCGCCCGATGGCGGACACGATGCGCTGCGCCACGTTCAGAACATGGGCGTTGTCGCGGAACCGAACCTCGGCCAATTCCAGGCGCCCGCCGCGCTCCACGTAAACCTGGTCCGGCCCATTGACCATGATGTCGGTGACACGCTCGTCGGCCAGCAGCGGTTCCAACGGCCCCAGGCCGAGCATGTCGTTGAGCAGCATGGTCACCAGGTCGCGCTGCTCGATCAGGTTGAGATGCAATTTCTCGTCGGCCAGGATCTCGGCGACAAGGTCCGTGACCTGGCGGGCCATCTCGGCACGCGGCAATTCGGCTGCCTTGGACACGTCCATGCGCTCCATCAACAGGGGCTGCACCCGTTCCTTGGCCAGCCCCGTCGGATCGAGCACCGTCGTGCGGCCGCCCGCTGCACCGACGCCCGGCAGGTCCGCCAAGCGGTTGAGTAATTCCGTGATGACGTCGCGGCGTTCGGATTCGAACAGCGGGTCGCCGGACATCCTGCTTTCGGCATCGAGAATCACGCCGATGCAGGCGGCACGGTCACCCCGGCTGTAATCCGGGCTCAATAGATCCGTCGCGCCGATCCGGACGCTTGGCCAAATCTTGTCGACCGCACGGGCAACGATTTCGGGGCGGTACTCTTCAACACCTTCGACATCGCGCATCGGCGGTTCCGGCACCGATTCCTCAACCGCAGGCATTTCGCCCGGAACCAGGTCCGCATCCCCTTGCGCGGGCAGACGGTGCGCCGCCAGGGCAACGACTTTCGAGGTGTGTCTGCGTCCGAAGCTCATGGCGCCCCTCCTATTTCCGACCGCCGAGAATCAAGCCGAACAGGGACTTCGTCGGAACCGCGTCGCCGTCATCGACCGCCAGGTCTCGGGCCATCTCGACGATCACCCTGGACGCCTTGGCCCGGGGGGCGATCTGCACCATGGGCTTTCCCGTGGCCTGGGCCTGGGCTTGCACCTTGATCTCATCAGGCAATACATAGGCCGGCTTGGGCAGCCCGCCCTTGACCACATCAGCCTCCGCCAACTCACCCTTCTTGGCCGCCCCACCTTTGTTGAGGACGATCAGCACCGGCAGGTCAGCGCCGGCCAGGACCTGGGCGGCATCCTTCAGGCGCAGCGCATCGCGCAGGCCGGCCAGAGTCGGCTCGGTCACCAGGAACAGGCGGTCCAGATGCTTCACGTGATCGCCCAGGCGCCAACGCGGCAGGTCCGCCACCACATGGTCGAAGGCGCCCGCCAACCGATCGAACAAGACATCGAGGGCACCCTCGGCGACCGCCGGTTCCGCCGACACGTCTTCTTCCCCGGCCAGCAGGGACAGATTGTCCGTGGCCCGCACCATGGCGCGTTCCATGAACAGGCTGTCGATGCGCCCCGGATTATCCAAGGCTTCCTTGAAACCGCGGCCCGGCTCCAGATCCAGCATCATGGCGGCGGTGCCGAACCGCAGGTCGAGATCAACCAGGGCGCATTTGCCGGGCGCTTCGACCGACAGCGCCCAGGCCAGGTTTACCGCGACCGTGCTGGCCCCTGCCCCGCCGCGCGCCGATAGCACACCCGTGACCGTGCCGCGCCCGGCGGCGGAGACCGCCTTGTCGCCCGTATCCGGTTGCGCCTCTGCCCCCAGGCGCACCAGGGCCGCCGTCAATTGCGGCCCGGCCACCGGTTTGACCAGATAGTCGGACACGCCGAGATCGACCAAGGCACGGTAGACCGCGACGTCGTTCACGGCGCCCAGGACCAGGACCCGGGTGTCCGGTTGGCAGACCTCGGCGAAGGCGTTCACGGCCGCGACCAGGTCCGTGCGGTCGGCAAGATCAAGAACCAAATGACGGGCAGGAACGACCTCGGCCAGAGTGGCGAGAGCCGCATCCGTGTCGCCCACATAAACGTCGCCGGCAAAGCCCGCATCCTCGGCCGCGCGCTCAAGCTGGCTGCGGGTGACCTCGTCCATGACGAAGGCCATGAAGGGCTTGAGCGTGCCGGCCGCCGCCGGGGCGGGCTTGTGTTCCGGGGCCGGGATCATTTGCCGCCTCCCTCGCCGCCGGCGGGCGCACCTGTTCCGGCCGCCGGTGCCTGCGATGCTGCACCACCCAGAAGCGGTTTGGTCTCACCCTTGCGGTAACGCTGGATGCCCAACACCTGGGCCTCGCCATCGGCGGGCCCGCCGTCGCGCCCCCACACCAGATCGCCCGGGTTGGCGACCATCAGGCCGAGGTTCACGGCGGTCGCGCAGCCCCAATTGCCCGAGGGCTGGTTGTCATGGGTGATACCGCTGCGGTCCGTCCAATCGGGGCATCCCGGCAGCGCGACCTGATAGCGGTGGACGACCAGACGCACCGTGTCGAATGCCATCTTGGGATCGTCGTCAATGACCAGACCGGCAGCCAGGCGCTTGAGCTTGAGATAGGCCGCGACCCGCGCCGCCCGGCCGCGGGCGATCTCGCCGCCGCCGGCGGGGATGGCGATTTCCAGGGCATCCGCCCGGTCGACCTTCTGGCGCGCCAGGAAGGCGTCGATGTCGCGGCCCGCCGTGGCGTCCAGAGTCACCGTTCCCTGGGAGAAGGCGACCTTATGGGCGATGGCGACAGGCTGCACGCGGGGTTGTCGCGTGGCGGGCGGATCATAGGGCGCATGGGCCTTGAAATCGGGAATGTGGTCACAGGCACCGAGCAGAATCAGGCACAGAAGCCCGGCCCAGGAACTGCCGGCATGAGCGCCCGCCCGCCAGCCGAAGGACTGACCCTTGCCGCTGCTTCCGCCACCGACGCCGCGGTCCCAGATGGTGGGCTTGCGCTTCGCGGCGGAAACAAACGCGGCCGGCTTCGTCTTGGCCTTGCGGGGCTTGGTGTAAATCCGGTTTGGGGTGTTCATGGCAATGCTCCTGGGGTGTGAAGACATTGGGGGGTGGGGTAACGGGTTCTCAATCCTCGAAGGTGAAGCCGACGGGGCCGATCAGCGCCCGACCGTCCTTGGTTACGGTCCGGGGCTTGGCCGGGGTTTCGGCGTGGCGGCCCGTCGATCCGCCGATGATGCGTTCGATGTCGTGGGGTGCTTGATAGCCGTCCGTGGGGGCGGCAAGCTTGCGCGACGGCGCCGGCTTGACGATGTAGGGGGTGACGATGATGACCAACTCGGATTCCTCGCGCTGGAAGCGGTCGGACTTGAACAGGCTGCCCAGCACCGGCACGTCGCCGAGACCGGGAAACTCGGAAATGCTGTGGGTCACGTTGTTCTGCAACAACCCGGCGATGGCGAAGCTTTGGCCGCTACCCAGTTCCACCGTGGTTTCCGCCCGGCGCGTGGTCAGCGACGGGATCTGAAAATTGTTGAGGGTCACGGCGTTGGCGTTGGACAGCTGGCTGACCTCGGGCCGGACGTGCAGGTTGATGCGGCTGTCGCCGGAGATCGTCGGCGTGAAGGCCAGCGACACGCCGAATTCCTTGAACTCGATGACCACCCGGTCGTTGCCCTCGGGAACCAAAATCGGGAACTCCCCGCCCGCGAGGAAGCTGGCCGTCTCGCCGGACATGGCGGTCAGGTTGGGTTCGGCCAGAACGGTGACCAGGCCTTCTTCCTCCAGCGCGTCGATCACGCCGTTCACGTCGAAGGTAAACTTGCCGTTGCCGGCCGAGAACGTGCCAGGGTTGGCGGTCAGGGTTTGGCTGATGACGTTGGCCGCAAAGGGGTTGGCAGTGGCGACGCCGAAGGCGAAGGCGCCGATCGAGCCGACGGCGCTCCAGTTGAATCCCAACTGTTTATCGACGTCGCGCGACACTTCGGCGACACGGACCCGCAGATTGACCTGGTTGGGGGCATCGACCCCCAGGCGGTTGATGACGTTTTCCGGCGCCCCCGCGAAGGACACGGCAAGGCGTCGGATATCCTCGGCCTTGCTTGCGGAGGGCACGATGCCGTCAACGATCAGCGCGCCGTCGATGCTATCGACCGTGACGTCGTGGTCCGGCGCCAGTTTGGCCAAGGCATCGCGCAGACGCGACAGGTTGTGGCCGACGGTGATGTCCACGTTAGCCAGCACCCGTTCGGCCTGATCAACGGCGTACAAGGTCGTCTCGCCCGGCGCCTTGGCGAACAGGTAGACCAGGGACGGCGACTTGACTTGCACGTCGGCGATGCGCGGATCGGCGATAAACACGGTGGAGGCCGGGCGTGTCAGGCGCACCAGACGCCCTTTGTTGACCTCCATCTTGATGTTGTCACCGGCTGGGCTGATGACCTCGACCCGCCCCAGGCCCTGAGCCTCGGCGAAGGCGGCCAGAGGCGGCGCGAACAGCATCGCCAATATCAGGGCCAGCAAGATGCCGGCGGCCAGGATCAGGCGGTTCCAGCGATTGATATCGCGGGGCCGGGGCTTGTCGTCGAAGATGTCCATCGCCTGGGGTCGCATGACCGTCCGCCCTTTCAGAAATTGGCCTGTTCGGCCTTGTCGGCGCGGATCACGTTGACCCCGCGCGCCCGCGCGCCCGGACCGAAACGCTTGTCGCCGAGCATGCTCATGATGTCGAATTCAAGGGTGTAGCTGCCGCTCTGGTCCTGCGACGGTGCGTCCGCGTCCAGGGCGCCGACGGCGCGGGCGACTTCGGCGAACCGGTCATCGACCGTTTCCACGGCATCGTGGCGGGCCAGGGAATGCAGGCTCAGGCTGACTCCGCCCATCTTCAGGGCCAGGGCGACCTTTTCCGCCTGCTTGGGCGTGACCTCCAGGGTCGCGGTCTTGGCCACCTTGGCCTGGCCATCACCGGCCTCGACCTTCTGATCCATGGCAATGACGCGGGCGCCGGACAGCAGCGTTTCGGAAAACTCGATCTTCTTCACCTTGCTGCCCTCGGCGTCACCACCTCGGGTTTCCAGACGCATCTGACCGATGAAGATGACGTCAACCCAATCACCCGGGAAGATGAACCCGGCGATCCCCGTGGTCGCGTTGACGGGCACCGAGACGGCGCGCTTGCCGGGCTGCAGTACCGCCGCCAGAAAACCCCGTTCGCCCGGCTGCACCAGCTTCAGTGCCGTCACCGGCTCGCCCGTCGTGATGCGGGCGCGGACAACGGCACCGTCGAATACCGCCATGCCACGGTTGTTGGGTTTTCCACCATCGGTGGCACCCGGCGCGGGCTTGAGCCCTTTCGGCACCACGCCTTCGACGACATAGCCGTCGGCGACGCCGTCCTTGGGCCAGGCGGCCCAGCGCAGATCCTCGGCGCGCACGAAGCGGCCGGCCTCCATGGTTTGTTTGGCGACCAAGACCCGGCGGGTTTCCGTGGCCGGGGCGGTTTGCGCCGGCCGGGCCTTGAACGCTGCCTGCTGTTGGGCGATCCAGTTGCGGGCGAACAGGGCCGTGCCGGTCGCCACTGTTAAGGCCACGACGATCAGCAGAATTCCGCGTAGGGAGATCGGGGACATATCAGCCTCCTAACCGGCCAGCGCCGGGGCAGCGCCCAGCAGGGGCGGTACGGGCATGGTGACAAACGTGGCGGCGACAATGGCCACGGCATAAGGCACGTCACGGCCGAGCAAGGTATGGGCGACCTCCGTTTCCCCCCGTTCGGCGAGAACCTGGGCAACGGCCAGGCGCCAGTGCGAGATTTGGACCAGGGCGAGAGCGCCACCGAACAATGCCGTGACGAGGATGAAATCAAGGCATGCCGACGGGCCGACCCAAAGGCTGACGGCAGCCATCAGTTTTACGTCGCCGCCGCCGAACGCCCCCAACGCGAACAACACCGTGCCGCCGGCCAGCACGGCCGCGCCAACGGCCAGCGCGCCGGCGACATCAACACTGGCATCTGGCAACAGGGCGTAGACGGGAAATAGGGCCGTGATGACCAGGGTCACCGAGTTGGGGATGCGGTATTCCTGAAGATCGGTCAGCGCGGCCAGGCCGAGCAGGCCGGTGAACAGTGCCAGGGGAAATACATGGATGGCGGCCGAGATGGACATGGGTTGGGGCCTTTTCCGACTTGGCGGGTGGCTGGGGTGCGGCCACCCGCCCGGGTTCACGTTACGCGCTGCTCTTTCTTCATCTATTCGTCAGGAAAATTGACTAACTAATGAGCTGGTCATATCGGCCGTTCCGGGCCGGGGCTCCGTCCCCTCCCCCTTCGGGCCCTGCGAAACCGGGGGACCGGTTTCGTGGGGAACTGAGGACCCGAAGTTCGAACCCATTGCAGGTTCTGGGGAGGGACATGGAGATCGTAGGGCAGTCTTATCCGTCAGGATTACTCGCTGACGGCTTCGTCAAGCTTGCCCGAAACGGTGGTGAACATGGTCTCCAAGGACTCGCCCATGGTGGTCAGGGCACCGATGGCGGCAACCGAGACCAGGGCGGCGATCAGGCCGTACTCGATGGCCGTGGCACCGGACTCGTCCTTCAGCAATTTGATGATGGTGGTCTTCATGGCTTCTCTCCTGAAACAATCTTCGTGGTTCGCCGTGAACCTCGATGCCCAATTTTCTATGACTAAAGTTATAAGTCAAAATTTTTATTTATTTTTAAATAATCTATACTTTAGAAATACATTTACATAAAATTTTATATAATTTTTATTAGTTGTTTTACGCAAACGTTTCAATTGACCAGCTTGTTTTTCTATAATTATTAGTGCGTCGGTACAGGAAACCCCTGACATGACGCAATTCATTGATAATATTGGAAAATTTATAATTCACCTCGGCGCCTGCCGGCGCGGCGGCGTCGCCGTTTTCCTTGCGCTGGCCATTATTCCAGTCATCGGTTTCGTCGGCATCGGCACCGATGTGGCCCGCGCCTATCTGGTCAAGTCGCGGCTGTCGTCGGCCCTCGACGCGGCGGCATTGGCCGGCGGACGATCGTTCTTTCTGCCGACCCGCGACGCCGACATCGACATGTTTTTCAATGCCAACTTCCCGGCGGGGTATCTCGGCGCCAACGTGACAGGGCCGCTCAAGTTTCCCGACGTCGATAACGAGACCTTGGAACTGACCGCCTCGGCCGTGGTTCCGACCAGCTTCATGCGTGTTCTGGGATTTGAGGACGTCAGCGTGTCCGCCTCCTCCCAGGTCAAGCGCGAGTTGATCGCCCTGGACGTGGTGCTGGCCATCGACATGTCCGGGTCCATGACGTCGGGCGCCATCGGCGGCGGGTCGCGCATCGCCGCGGCGCGCACCGCCGCCCAGACCCTGACCGGCATCCTGTTCGGCACGGCACCGGATAAGGACCTTCTGGGCATTGGCCTGGTGCCCTGGAATTCCAAAGTCAACGTGACCATCGACGGGACGGCCTACGATCCCGCCATGACGGTCGAGACCGCCGTCGCCGCCTATGCCCACCCGGTGACGGGTGCGGCGCAAAGCAGCGTGTTCACGGTCAATGCCTCGCCGGTGCCGCTGCTGAATGATCCCGGTCCCGATTGGACCGGCTGCGTGTTTCAGCGCTATGCCGATGACGGCGACGACGGCAACGACGGCGATGTCCTGCTCGGCGTCGGCCAGATCGGAGCCAAGGACTGGATCGCCTGGGAGCCCATCGGCCCGGACGGCGATCCGCAGCCTGGCTGGAGCAATTGCACCATGGCCGTGGGCGGCAACGAATGCGGTCCCTGCCTGAGCCACGGCATCACGCCGCTGCAGCATTCCAAGGCCGTCATCGAAGGCAAGATCGACGCCCTGACCTCGCCCCAGGGGCAGACCAACATTCCTCAGGGCCTGGGCTGGGCCTGGCGGGTACTGAAACCGTCAGCCCCCTTCACCGAGGCGGTCCCCGATCCCCCCTACCGCCGCCAGCAGGCCATCGTGCTGTTGACCGACGGCGAGAACGTCGGCGGATCGGGCGACGGTTACAAAGGAACCTGGGGCACCGGCGGCACCGCCCACGACGAAATGAACAACCGCCTGCTGGCCCTGGCAAACAACGTCAAGGCAGACGGCGTCATCGTCTACGTCATCCAGTTCGCCAACAACGACGAAGACCTGAAGAACATCCTCAAACAGGTCGCAAGCGGCCCCGACGCCCCCTATTACCACCTGGCGCCGGGGGCTGCGGAATTGCAGACCGTGTTCCGCGAAGTCGCCAATCACCTGACCGAACTGCGGCTGTCGAAGTAAACCTGGATGGCGTTTCCGCTGCGCCCGAACGCCCCCAGTTCCACCTCCCTGTTGAATACAATTCGTTACAATTGCCCGCTCGCCAAGAGTTTCGGCTTGTCCTAATATTTTCCGTCATATTTGCATCTACTGAGTACTTTCCTCAGGGGAACGGAACCACCGAAATTCAATGAAGACGTATTCGTCTCGGCGCGTGGCGCTTGGCGTCCTGCTGATTGCGGTCGGCACAGGTGCCTATTTCATGCTGGCCGGCGGGCCTGCCGCCGATAAACCTGCGGGCAAGGCGGGCGGCAAGCCAGCGACGCCGGTTGTCGTCACCCAGGTGACGACCCGCACCATGCCGGTCACCATCCGCGCCATCGGCACCATCCAGGCGCTGGCCACGGTGTCCGTTCGCTCCCGCGTCGATGGCCAGATCATGGAAACCGCTTTTACCGAAGGCCAGACCGTGGCCAAGGGCGATCCCCTGTTCCACATCGACGCCCGCCCCTTCCAGGCCCGCCTGCGCGAGGCCGAGGCCAATTTGGCCCGCGACCGCGCCAACCTGGAAAAAGCGCAAGGCGATTTTCAACGTTACCAGTCGCTCAGCGGCAAGGGCTTCTCGTCGCAACAGAAGTTCGAGGAAGCACGGGCCGCCGTGAACAGCCTGTCGGCGACCATCCGCGCCGGCCAGGCCGCCGTCGACATCGCTAAACTGAACCTGGAATTCACGACCGTCCGGGCCCCCCTGGGCGGGCGCACCGGCAGTGTCCTGGTCCAGGCCGGCAACCTGGTCAAGGCCGACGACCAGCAACCCCTGGTCGTCATCAATCAGGTCGATCCCATCCTGGCGGCCTTGTCCGTACCCGAGGGGCATCTGGCCGAAATCAAGCGACGCCTCGCCGAAGGCTCCCTCGCCGTCGAGGCCGCCGTGCCCGACAGCAACCGCCCGCCGACCCGCGGCCGCGTCGTGTTCATCAACAATGCCGTCGACACGCAAACCGGCACGATCCTGCTGAAGGCCGAATTCAACAACGCCGACGGGTTTCTGACCCCAGGGCAATTCGTACGGGTGGTCATCGAAATGGATTCGATCGTGAACGCCGCCGTGGTGCCCGAACGCGCCGTACAGAGCGGCCAAAAGGGCAACTACGTCTTCGTCGTCGATCCGGCTGACATGACGGTGCAGCCCCGGCCGGTGGTTCTGGGGCCGTCGATCGACGATTTCGTCGCCATCGGCGATACCTTGAAGCCGGGCGATACCATTGTCACCGACGGCCAGTTGCGCCTGTTCAAGGGCGCCAAGGTGACGTTCAAGTCGGATGGCGCCAAGGGAGCCAAGGGCGAAAAGAAAACGGGCGACGCCGCGCCGGTGACGGGCGGCGCAAACAAGTCAGGCGGCTGACCGGGGCCACATCCCCCGCAGCGCCCTGGGAAGGAGCGGGCTGAACAGGCCGCGGAACGAACGATGAATTTGTCGGAACTGTGCATCCGCAGGCCGGTCATGACGACCCTCGTCATGCTGGGGCTTGTCTTGTTTGGGGTGTTCGCCTATCGCGGCCTGCCGGTGTCGGAACTGCCCAACGTCGACTATCCGACCATCGAGGTCACGGCATCGCTTCCCGGCGCCAATCCGGAAACCATGGCCGCCGCCGTGGCGACGACCCTCGAAGGCCAGTTTTCGCGCATCGCCGGGGTCCGCAACATGACCTCGATCAGCGCCTCCGGCACGTCCCGCATCACCCTTGAGTTCGACCTGGACCGCAACATCGACGCGGCGGCGCTGGATGTGCAATCGGCGATTTCGACGGCACTGCGCGCCCTGCCCGACGACATGACCGACCCGCCGTCGTTCCGCAAGATCAACCCCGCCGACTTCGCCATCTTCTACATCGGGCTGTCGTCGGACACGCTGCCGATCTCCATGGTCAACGAATTCGCGGAAACCATGTTGGCGCAGCAGTTGTCGACCATTAACGGCGTCGCTCAGGTACAGATCTGGGGGCAGCAGAAATTCGCCGTGCGCGCCCAGGTCGACCCGGATGCCCTGGCCACCCGCGGTATCGCCATCGGCGAGGTCGAACAGGCCATCCGCGGCGGCAACAGCTATCAGCCGACGGGCACCCTGAACGGCCCCGACCGCGCCATTGCCGTGAAAACCACCGGCCAGATGAGCAACGCCGCGGCCTATAACAAGCTGATCGTCGCCTACCGCAACGGAGCGCCCGTGCGTTTGTCGGAAATCGGCAAGGCCATCGACGGGGTCGAGGCGACCCGCGTCGCGACCTATTTCGGTGACCGCCAGGGCATCATGTTGGCGGTCTACCGGCAGCCCGGCTCCAACACCGTGCAGATCGTCAAACAGATCAACGACATTCTGCCCGTGTTCCGCCAGCAGCTGCCCGAGTCCGTGAACCTTGAGGTCATGTACGACCGCGCCCAGTCGATCGAGGAATCGATCCTGGATGTGGAATTCACGCTGATGCTGGCCTCGGCCCTGGTCGTGCTGGTGATCTTCCTGTTCCTGCGTAACCTGGCCGCCACGGTGATCGCCAGCGTCGCCCTGCCGATCTCGGTGATCGGCACGTTCTCGGTCATGTACGTGATGGGCTTCTCGCTCAACAACCTGAGCCTGCTGGCCCTGACGCTGTCCGTCGGTTTCGTCGTCGACGACGCCATCGTGATGCTGGAAAACATCATCCGCCATAAGGAAAAGGGCCTGTCCTCCATGCAGGCGGCGTTGAAGGGGTCGCGGGAAATCGGCTTCACCATCCTGTCCATGACCCTGTCCCTGGTCGCCGTGTTCATCCCCGTGATGTTCATGGGCGGCATGGTCGGGCGTCTGTTGCATGAATTCGCCATGACCATCAGCGTGACCATCATTGTGTCCGGCATCGTGTCGTTGATGTTGACGCCGATGATGTGTAGCCGCTGGATTTCCGACGCGGCCCATGGCGCGGACAAGCCCCAGCGCGGTTTCATGGCGGCGATCGAGCGCGGATTCGACGCCATGCTGCACGGCTATGACGTGTCGCTGCTCTGGTGTCTCAAGCGCAAGCCGTTCGTGCTGGCCGTGTTCCTGGGCACCCTGGTCGGAACCTGGGGCCTCTATGCCGTGATCCAGAAAGACTTCCTGCCGGCCGAGGACACGGGCCGCCTGATCATCTACACCGAAGGCGGCCAGGACGTGTCGTTCGACGCCATGAAGCGCTACCAGAAAGAGGTTGCCGATATCGTCAACAGCGACCCCAACGTCGCCGCGACCATGTCGCGCGTGGGGGCCGCCGGCAGCCGCATCACCAACAACGCGGGCCTTTTGTTCCTACGCCTGAAGCCGCGCCACGCCCGGCCTGACGCCAACATCAACGACGTGGTGCAGAAGCTGCGGCGCAAGCTGAACAAGGTCGCCGGCATCAAATCCTTCGTGCGCAATCCGCCGGCGATCCGGGTCGGCGGCCGGCTGTCCAACGCGCAATACCAGTACACCCTGCAGGACCTGGACCTGGAATCCCTCTACAAATGGGCCGATGTCATGGCCGCCGAACTGGGCAAACTGCCCGGTTTCCAGGACGTGACCACGGACCTGAAGATCAGAAGTCCCTCGCTGGTCGTCGACATCGACCGCGACCGCGCCGGCACCCTGGGCATCAAGGCCGACGAGATCGAAGCCGTGCTCGCCAACGCCTTCGGCGGACGCAAGGTCTCGACCATCTATACGGCCGCCAACCAGTACGCGGTGATCCTGGAAGTCGCGCCCGAATTCCAGAAAGACCCGGAAGCCCTCAAGAAGCTTTACATCCGGGCCCCCGGCGACCGGCTGGTGCCGCTCGCCGCCGTCGCCACCCTGACCCGCGGCGTGTCGCCCCTGACCATCAGCCACCAGGGCCAGATCCCCGCCGTGACGATCTCGTTCAACCTGGCGCCCGAGGTTTCTCTGGGCACGGCCATCGACCGGGTCCATGCGCTGGAACGCGAGATGCAGGTGCCGGCGACCCTGACCACCAGCTTCCAGGGCACCGCCAAGGTGTTCCAGGAATCCCTCGCCGGCATGGGCATGTTGTTGGCGCTCGCCATTATCGTCGTCTACATCGTGCTGGGCATTCTCTATGAAAGCTTCATCCACCCGCTGACCATCCTGTCGGGCCTGCCGGCGGCGGGCGTGGGGGCGCTGCTCGCCCTCATGGCCTTCGACATGCCGCTGACACTCTATGGTTTCGTCGGCATCATCATGCTGGTCGGCATCGTCAAGAAGAACGCGATCATGATGATCGACTTCGCCCTGTCAGCGCAGCGCGAAGACAACCTCAGCCCCGACGAGGCGATCTATCAAGCCTGCCTGATCCGCTTCCGCCCGATCATGATGACGACCATGGCCGCCCTCATGGGCAGCCTGCCCATCGCCATCGGCTTCGGCCAAGGCGGCGAGGCACGGGCCCCATTGGGCCTGACCGTGGTCGGCGGCCTGCTGATGTCGCAAGTCATCACGCTGTACCTGACGCCGGTGGTCTACATCTACCTGGATCGCCTGTTCCCGACCAAGGCGATCCGGGGGGCATCCGGCGGCGCCGAACCGGGCCGCGCCCCGGCAGAATAATCGCGTCCCCTACTCCGCCGCGGGGAAATGGCGGCGCGTGCCGTTGGCGAAGGCAACGAGGGAGAGCATCACCGGCACCTCGACCAACACCCCCACGACCGTCACCAGGGCGGCACCCGAATTGAGCCCGAACAGGCCGATGGCGACCGCCACGGCGAGTTCAAAGAAGTTGGAGGTACCGATCAGGGCGCAAGGCGCCGCCACGTTGTGCGGCACCCGCCAGGCCCAGGCGGCGCCGTAGGCGACGACGAAGATGCCGTAGGACTGGATGATCAGCGGCACCGCGATCAGGGCGATCAACAGGGGTTGTTCGACGATCACATGGCCTTGGAAACCGAACAGCAGCACGACCGTGGCCAGCAGGCCCAGGATCGAGAACGGCTTGACCGTGCCGGTAAAGCGATCGACCGCGGCGGCTTCCTGGTCCGCCGATTTGCCGCGCCCAAGCGCATGGCGCGTGGCCATGCCCGCCGCCAGCGGGATCACCACATACAAGGCGACCGACAGCAGCAGGGTCTGCCACGGCACTTCGATGTCCGTAACACCCAAAAGAAGGGCCACGATGGGGGCGAAGGCGAACACCATGATAACGTCATTCAGGGAGACCTGAACCAGGGTGTAATTGGCATCGCCCTTGGTCAGGTACGACCATACGAACACCATGGCCGTGCAAGGGGCAGCACCCAGCAAAATCAGCCCCGCGATGTACTGGTCCGCATTGGCGGGATCGATCAGGTCCACAAACAGCCACTTGAAGAACAGCACGCCAAGTGCGGCCATGGTGAACGGCTTGACCAACCAATTCACGACCACGGTGATGACCAGACCCTTGGGCCGCTGATGGATGCGCCGCAGACTTGCGAAATCCACCGCCACCATCATGGGATAGACCATGGCCCAGATCAGCACGGCGACCGCTAGATTGACCGAAGCGTATTCCCAAGACGCAACCATCTGAAAAAGCCCCGGCGCCATGTTGCCAAGCAACACGCCCAGGGCGATGCAGAGCGCAACCCAGAGCGAGAGATAACGTTCGAACAAGGTCATTGGTCAGGTTATTCCTTCAAGTAAGGGAGATGAGAATGCAGACAGCCTAGACCGACTCTTCCCGGCGCGCGCCGATTTCGTCCAGACGTTTCTTGAGGGTCATACGGTCGAGGCTGCGGAGCGGCAGATTGACGAAGATGCCAATCCGGTTGTTCATGAAGCGCATGGTTTCGGCGAAGGCCGCGCGCTTCACGGCCTCGGTGCCTTCGACCGCCGCCGGGTCGGGCACGCCCCAATGGGCCGACATGGGCTGTCCCGGCCAGATGGGGCAGACCTCATTGGCCGCGTTGTCGCAAACCGTGAACACGAAGTCCATTTGCGGCGCACTGGGCTGGGCGAATTCGTCCCAGCTTTTCGAGCGCATATCCGCCGTCGGAAAATTCTGATTGTGCAGCAGATCCAGAGCATAGGAATGGACTTGGCCCTGCGGCTGGCTGCCGGCGCTGAAGGCCTTGAAACGACCCGCGCCCAGACGGCCCAAGACCGCTTCGGCAAGGATGCTGCGGGCTGAATTTTTCGTGCACAGAAACAGCACGTTGAAGATCGGCGTCGTTGGGTCAGGCATCACTCGTCTCCTTCGCGGGTGCGCAATCAAGGGAAGCACCATAGCCACAAATTTCCGGCCGTCCTTCGCAGCAGTCATCGGTTAGATAGGCGATCAGGCGCCGCGTGCCCTCGACGTCGATGGCGTAGAAAATGCTCTGACGACGGCGGGTCGCCTGCAGCAGACCGGCCTGACAAAGCTGCGCCAGATGGGCCGACAGGGTCGACGGCGCGACGTCGAGGCGGCGGGCGATGTCACCGGCCGGCAGGCCGTTCGGCCCCTCACGCATCAGCAGACGAAACACCGCGAGGCGATGTTCCTGAGCCAGGGCCGCGAACAGGGCGACATGGGTTGCTTCATTCATATTTCGGTTATTCCCGAAATAATGAATTTATACAAGTGACAAATGGATGAAACACCCCGAAACTCTATCCATCGGCTAGCGTGCGCGGAAGGAAACGCCCCGCACGAACCCCCGATTGCGGCTGCCCGTATCGTCGCTGTCGGCACCGATCAGCACATGCGACGCACGTAGCGGACGGCGGCCGAACACCCGTTCATGATCCGCCGCCACATCGACCGTTTCCCGCAGCCATATGCCCAGGGGAGCACTGCCAGTGCGCGCCACGATCATCACGTTGACGTCGCCGAAATACGGGCTGGCGACGACCGTACCGGGCGTGGTCGTGTCGCCGCTCCAGACATAGGACAGGGTCCGCGCCGGTGCGTCCACGCCGCGCGCCAGTTCGACCAGGGGACGCAGCAGAGATTCAGAAAACGTCGCCGTGTCAGGGTCGTAAGGGAAGGTCACATAAAGCGCCAGGGCCCGATCATCCCGCCCCTTCACGGTCAGGTCCGTCGCGGCCACGGGCCGGTCCACCTTCCATTCCCAGGTCAGCACCGGCATTTGCGCCAAGTCCACCGCCACGGGCCGCCCGATCAGGGACACGCTGGAATCCGTATCAACCGCGATGCAGTCGCCGCCGCAGGCGCTGTAGCGGTTGGCGCGTTTGCCGTCGAAGGTCATCTGCTCCCACGACCGCGCGACCAGATCCGCCGGCAACGCGTCGCCCCCCGCAACGGCCAGCGATACGGCACCGGTTGCCAGGAACAGTCCCAGGCACGAAATGAACAGACGTTTCATGGGTCCACTATTCCCCACCGACCCCAATCCGCTCAAATCACGAATTGGTTGGCGGACGGCCGGGGTCAGGGTTTAACGGTGATCAGGCTTCCGAAGCGCGGCCGGAATACGGCGCTGGAATAAAGCTGCCCGGCCTCCAGCACGACGGTCATCATGATCGGCTCGAAATCGTAAAACACCTCGGCTGTGATGACGTTTTCACTGTCGCGGACCTCGAACCCGGCGGGCAATACCGCCGGGTCGCCCATGGCGCCGAACCGGCTGGCCGCCGGCGCCAGACCGTACGTCCGCTGCCAGATGATTTCCGGGCCGCCACCGTCCCGGGCGATCGACGATATGATGACCCGGCCGCCGGCCTGAACGTCGTATGGGGTCATGACCTGGTCCGAGGCGGCGAAGAACGACGTGATGTCACCCTCGGTCAGTTCGGGCATGCGCGAGATCAAATCGCCCATGGTCGCCGCCGTGCGCTCCAGCTTTTGGTTGATCAGGACATAGCGCGTGACCTCGACCCCCGACATCAAAAGGCCCGTCAACACCGGCACGGCGATCGCCAGTTCGACGGAGATGGTCCCCCGCCCGTCGCGCCGGAACCGGTTCAGGAACTTGCGGATAACGCCCATGACGCCCCTCACCCGCCCGGCGCCGGTGCGCCGATGGCCTGGTCATAAGGTTCGTTGCGCACGGCGATGGCCGATTTCAGGACGAACTTGCCGTCTTCCCCGATCAGGGGGCCAGCCAGTGGCGTGCGTAGCGGCCAAGCGTATTCCATGCGATAGGCGACGATCGATCCGGCCTCGCCGGCCCCGGCCTCGCCGACGTCCGCATCGTGGGCACCGTTGCCGTTCTCGTCGGTGAAGGTCTCGCCCGGATCGTAAGCGCCGTTACCGTTGCCATCGACGAAGGCCTCGCCGCGGCCGACATCGCCGAAGGTGGGGTAAACCCGGACCTCGACCTTGGCGTCGGCCATGTCGACCAAACCGATGGTGCGGTCCTCGACGATGGCGATGATTTGCTCCAGGCGCGTGCCCCCCTCCGGCTCCTGACCGGTGATGCCGAACCGTGCGGCATCGCGCAGCGCACTTTCCATCAACGTGGAGACAAACATGATCATGCCGAACTCAATGATGGCGATGAGCATCAGCACAACCAAGGGGGCTGCGAAGGCGAATTCGACCAGGGACGAGCCCCGCTGGTTTTCAACCAGCGCCGGGCGCCCGAAGGACAAAAAACCGGGTCGGCGGAGCACCATGGCGGAAATTCCTTTTCTGCCGCAGCTTAAGCCCCGCCTCAAATTTCGACAAAAATATTAAGTGTTTTCAATATTCTATAAAACTTTCATAAAATTCCAGGTAACGGTCTTGACCTTCCTCGCCCTGCGAAGCCTAATGCGGCCACCGGTGCGAAAACCGGTCAAAGACGTCTAAAATCCATCCGGGAGTCCCATCCATGAAATTGCTGCGCTATGGCCCCAAGGGCGAGGAACGCCCCGGCCTGCTGGATGCCGCCGGCCGCATCCGCGACCTGTCCGATCGTCTGCCCGACATCACGCCGGAAACGCTGGTCAGTGACCGTCTGGCCCGCCTAAGCGCCATGGACCCGGAAGAGTTTCCCGCCGTCGGCGGATCGCCGCGGCTGGCTGCCCCCGTCGCCGGCGTCGGCAAGATCGTCGCCATCGGCCTGAACTATGCCGACCATGCGGCGGAGGCCGGCATGGCCCTGCCGGAAGAGCCGATCATCTTCACCAAGGCGATCACCTCGCTCAGCGGCCCGACCGATCCCGTGGTGCTGCCCAAGGGCTCTGAAAAAGGCGATTGGGAAGCGGAACTCGCCGTCGTTATCGGCAAGCGCGCCCAATACGTCGAGGAAGCGGACGCACTCAGCCACATCGCCGGCTACGCGGTCCTGAACGACGTATCGGAACGCGCATTCCAGTTGGAAACCACGGGCCAATGGGTGAAGGGAAAAAGCTTCGACACCTTCGCCCCCTTCGGCCCCTGGCTGGTCACCCCCGACGAAGTGCCGGACCCGCAGAACCTACGCATCTGGTGTGAGGTCTCGGGCCAGATGATGCAGGACGGCAATACCAAGACCATGGTGTTCAACGTCTTCAATCTGGTTTCCGTGGTCAGCCAGTACATGACCCTGATGCCGGGCGACATCATCGCCACCGGCACACCGCCGGGCGTGGGCCTTGGCATGAAGCCGCCGCGCTTCTTGAAACCCGGTGACGTCATGCGCGTCGGCATCGAAGGCCTGGGCGAGCAGAAGACCGAGGTCAAAGCCTGGCCGGAGTAACCTTTTCCCATTACCGGAGTCCGACATGACCGGAACCGACCTGAAATCCC
The DNA here is from genome assembly GCA_963972065.1 of uncultured Rhodospirillaceae bacterium. Classification (GTDB taxonomy): domain Bacteria; phylum Pseudomonadota; class Alphaproteobacteria; order Rhodospirillales; family Casp-alpha2; genus UBA1479. The sequence goes on along the minus strand of CAXAVJ010000019.1, from coordinate 6,389 downwards.
ACCCCATTCATCTTGGCCTGGAGGCGACGGCGGTCATTGAACCGGAATTCACCGGCGCCCTGGATTGGTACGCCGACTATGCGGCCCGCCATGCCGGCGACGGGGCCGAGGGGCGTCTCGTCAGCCTGTTTTCCTTTGATCGTCCCTGGGATATGTGGGAGATGCACCCGATGGGCGCAGAGGTCGTCCTCTGCATCGCGGGCACCCTCACCCTGCATCAGGAACAACCGGACGGCGGCGTCGAGACGGTCATCCTGTCGGCGGGCCAGTATGCGATCAATCCTCCGGGGGTTTGGCATACGGCGGACGCCGAGAGCGAAGCGACGGCGCTGTTCATCACCGCCGGCGCCGACACGCAGCACCGCCCGCGCTGATCCCGTCTTGCTTGCCTAGGCCGCCGCCTCGCGGCGGATGTCTTTCCAGGTTTCGCGCATCCATTCGACACAGGCGACGGCCTGGTTGAACAGGGAATATTTGCAGCCCTCGCCATAATCCGTGCCGGGAATGAATTCGGTCGAAATCTGGCCCAGCTTGCCCGCGGGGTCGGCCGCATGATGGCGCATCAGCATGCGCAGGCATTCCTTCCAGGGCTCCAGCAGCGCCCCGTCCCAATCGGCATGGTATTCGCCCGGCCCCGGCTGCACGAAGGGATACTGGATGCCGCGCCCGACACTGCCGTCGGGGTGGCGGCCCGTTTCGTTGACCGGATTGTTGGGAATGGCGGCACGGGCATGGCAGTGGCGGACCCAGCCGGCCTCGATCCACTGTTCGACCACGTTGCCCGGGGTATAGGGATCAAGGATCACCTCCCCCGCCGCGATCTGGCCCGCTGTGTCGAAGATCTTCTGTTCCTTGGGGTTGTCGATCTTGAAGATGACATGGCTATGGTCGAGGGTGATGTTGAATTCCACGCCCCGCGCCTCGACCATGCGGCCGACCCGGGCGACGCGGGCGAAGTCTTCCGACCACATGTTGACGTGGACCTCGAAGCAGGGCGTGACGCCATACTTCTCGCCCAGTTCCGCCGCCCATAGATAAGCGTTCAAGACTTCCTCATCCGTGACCACATGGCCCTCGGCATGGTGGAGCTTGATCTGCGTGTTGTGGACCAGAGAGCCCAGCCGGCGGCCCGTCTCCAGGTTCTTTTCCAGCAGCGCCTCGTCCTGGCCCAGAACGTAGAACCAGCCGCCCGCCCGCACCGGCAGGCCGTACTTGTCCCGCGCGCGTTCGAAATCGTCGATCTGATCCGGGTCCGGGGTCTTGTCGATGTAGTCGAACACGCCCGCTTCCTTGACCATGCGGAAGCGCGTGTCCACGTCGGGCATGGGGTCCGCATGGGTATGCTTGATGCCGTTGGTCTGAATCCCGAAAAGTAGCTCGTTGGCCATATATCTGTTTCCGTCCCCTGGTAACGCCCCCGCCGCATCGTAGCGCAACGGCCCGCCGACGCAACGACCGGAGATCAGGCGCCGATGTTCAGGCGCTCGCGAATGGCGCGGGCGATATCTTCCGCCGGATTGAGGGGCGCGTGCGTCCAATCGTCCCAAACCGTCTCCGCCGTCAGCGGCCGGGCATAGCCTTCGCCGAACAGGTAGTCGTGGAAGCGTTTGTGCTTGGGCGTGATCAGGGGCGGCGGCGCGTAAAGATAGACCGGGCCGGGCCGGGCACAGGCCTCGGTCGACATGGACACGGAATCCCCGGTCACCACCACCGCGTCGGCATGGGCGAGATAGCCCATGTACGGATTCCCCGCGGGATCGCCCCAGCGGTACAGATGGTGCGGCACATCCGCGATGGCGGCCAGCAGCGCCGGCATGGTCGCGGGGTCTTCCGATTCCTCGACCCGGCGGCTGGTCGAGACCAGCAAGGCGCCGCCCTTGTCGCGGGCCAGCTTGGCCGCCAGCCCGGCGACCTCGCCCGCCATCTCCGGCCCGAATTCGCGCCGCCGGGTGCTGCCGCCAACCATGAGGGCAATCAGCGGGCGCGGCAGATGGGCGAAAACAGGCCCCCATTCTTCCCTGGCCGTGGCCAGAACATCCGCTGTCACGCCATGGGCGGCGGCGGGAATGGTCAAAGTGTTGACGGCCGTGGGTCGGGCGTCATGGGCGGGCTGGGCGATCAGATCGAAATCCCCCGCCCCCGCACCTGGGTGCATGACATGAACCAGTTTCGTGCGGCCACCGGACAGTTTCTTGATCCTGCGCGCGGCGGAGGCCGAGCGCCGCCCGGCGCCGATCACCAGGTCCGGCCAGGGCGGTGTCAACAACGCCCGCGAGGCCGGCGTGATGGCCGCGAAGGACGCCCCCAGCAGCGCGTTATGCAGACGCACCAAGGGACCGTATTCAATGTCCTTCTGCGCGAACGGCGGGCCCAGGACCCGCGCCACGCCGAGGCATTGGCTGCGGTTGCCGGGCCGGTCATCGGCCAGCACCCAGACACGAGGCGAATCAGCGCTTTGTTGGGTTTCGGACATCGCCCGCTTATGGCACGGGTCCCCCGCCCCGGCAACGGATCAGTGCCGTGGCGGGGGCGCCGCCGCATCTAAAAATTGGTCTAACACTTCCGTCCAGGTATCGCCGAACTGCATCTCCCCGTATGACTCCGCGATCATGGCGACCTACGGGACAATCCACGATATCGACAACCACCTGACCGGCCTCCGCATCCGCCGCGTCTGGGATTATTGGCGTGGGCAGGCCGGTTCCGCACCGACGCCGTCCTGGGATAATTTCAAGCTGATCGACGTCTACCAGGACGCGCCCATCATGCTGGTTCTCGACGTCCTATTGAGTCCCGACGTAACCGATTTCCGCTACCGTTTCGTCGGCACCACCATCGTCCAGAACCGTTGGAAGCTCGACACCCCCGACCATACAGGCCTGACCTTTTACGAGGTCAGCCACCAGTACGATTTCCAGGAAGTCAAAGAGTCTTACGACCGCTGCGTCAGCGCCGGCCATCCGGTCCTGTTGCAGCGGAACTTTGAAACCTATGACGCCTCGGGAACCCATGAACGCCTGATCTTGCCGCTCCTGGGGCCGTCCGGCGACGTCGATAAACTGATCGTCGTCGTCGAACGGCTGAAGGAACGGAAAACCTCGCGGCCGAGCGACCCGATCCTGTTTTGATCCGCGTTCGCCGAAACGGTGGGCCTACTCGGCCGCGACCGGCAGACGGAACTGCGTTTCCATTTCCCGGCGGATTTTGACGGCGTCCAGGGTTTCGTCGGCTTCCACGTCCTGCCAGCGCACCGGCTGGTTGGCGGGAATGTCGGCCTTCAGCTTGACCTTATGGGCCAGACCGATGGGCAGCCCGCCAAGCTTTAGCGATTTTTCCGCGGGGTACAGCTTGCCCCAGACGGTGAACCCGCCCTCGCCGTCGAGCATTTCGCCCGCCTTCAGGTCGCGCTTGGCCGTCGCCACCACGTCGCCCCGGAACCCCAGGGTCGAGCCCGTCGGCTTGTTCAGCAACGCCGCCGACAGGATCGAGATGTTCAATTCCAATCCGATCAGGTGGAACGGCTTGAACATGGCGGAATAGCGCCCGGAGGCATCCGTGTTCATGCCGTACTGGCGGAAGCAGGCGGCGGCATAATCGTTGGGGGCTTCGATCACCACATAGACGCCCCAGCGCAGATCCTTGAACACGGGGCGGCCGTCGCGTTCCAGCGAGGACACGACCTCGACCTGGCCCTTGTGTTCCAACATCCCGCCGTCGGATTTGGGACGCAGGACATGAGCAAGGTCGTCCATGCCGGCGGCCGGGAAATTCAAGCCATCGGACGGCGGGGTCAGGCCCGTGCCGTTGGCGATGGCCGCCATTTCCAGGGCGGATTTGGTGCCGTCGAGGAAGCTGTTGAACATCTGGCTGTTCATGCCGGCGGCGGCGGCCTGTTCCGGGGTCAGGCCGTAGTGATCCCAGACCGTGTCCGGGGTCGAGGCATGATAGGACGGCAGGTACTTGGTGCCCTTGCCCGCCGCAATCACCTCGAAGCCCGTGGCCCGCGCCCATTCGACCAACTCGCAGGTCAGGGCCGGCTGATCGCCGTAGGCCATGGAATAGACGACGCCCGCCTTGCGGGCTTCTTCGGCCAGCAGACCGCCGGCCAGAACGTCGGCCTCGACGTTTACCATGACGATATGGATGCCGTTGCGGATGGCTTCCCGCGCGTGGACCAGGCCGACGACCGGATTGCCCGTGGCCTCGACGACCACGTCCACGCCGCCCGCCTGCATCATGGCCATGGCGTCGTCGACGAATTTGGTCCGGGCGATCAGCTCGTCCGGCCAGCCGACGTTGCGGCAAGCCTTTTTGGCGCCGTCGGGGCTCAGATCGGCGATCACGGCGACCTCCAGGCCCGGCGTCGTCGGCACCTGCGATAGGAACATGGAGCCGAATTTTCCGGCCCCGATCAGGCCGACACGAACGGGCTTGCCCGCCGCGGCGCGGGCCGCGAGTTCTTGATAGATATACAAAATGGATTACTCCGCTGCTTGTTGGCGCTTGGCGACCAGTTCGTCGAGACAATCGTCGCTCAGGGCTTCGATGGGGGTGAAGTCGCGATGCGCGATCCACTCCGCCCGGTTGAAGGCGCGGATGTGGTTGTCGACATGGCATAGCGACAGATAAACGATCGTCCGCCCGAACGGCGAGATGTTGGGCGGGCTGGCATGGACCAGCAGGGACGAAAACATCAGCATGCTGCCGGCCGGGCCGGTCGGCGCGACGCAGCCGCCGCGTTCAGCCAGTTCGGACACCTTGTCCCGGTCCAGGGTCCACAGCGGATAGCTGGTCGTCTCCAGGTCGTGGCCGGCATCGACCACCCCCTGCTTGTGGCTGCCGGGAATGAACAGCAGCGGGCCGTTGGCCGCCGTCACGTCGTCCAGGAACACGGCGATGTTCATGGCCCGAGGTTCGGGCATTTCGTCGTCGCGCTTCCAGGTGCCGTAGTCCTGATGCCACTGCCAGACGGCGCCGTCGAAGGCGGCCTTGGCGTTGACCTTGTACTGATGCATGTAGACGGGCCCGCCCAAAGTCTGCGTCACCGGCTCGATCATGCGCGGATGGGCTCCTAAGCGGCGGAATGCCTCGTTGTACTTGTGCGCGGCGAAGGCCGTGCGGGCGACGCCGTTGGACTCGCGCCAGACCTCTTCCCGGTCCAGGGCATAGACGGCCTCGGCCTCGGCCTTGAGGCAGGCCGCTTCCTCCGGCGTGAACTTTCCGGGAAAGAACAGGTAACCGTCCTCGTCGAAGCGTTTCAGTTCTTCTTCGGTCAAGCGCATTGGATCATCCTCCGATTGATGTCTTGCTTGGCGTCTCCGGAGTCTGCTGCTCCGGCGAAATTCTTAAGGCGGCGATACGTCGCCTCGCCCGCCGTTTCCGTATGATGCGTCGCCAGTTCGCCGGCGCGCTCGATATCGCCGGAAATGACGGCCTTGGCGATGGCTTCGTGTTCGTTCCAGGTCATGGCGTGGCGCGCGACATCCGACAAAACCGCGTGCATGGAGCGCACCATATGCGGCCAGGCGACGTCCGCCGCCGCGGCGATCTCCGGATTGCCGGCCAGTTCATAAAGCGTGCGATGAAAGATGACATCGGCATCGACCAGGGCGGCGAAATCCTGACGTGCCGCGGCGTCCCTGCCGGTCACGATCAGCGCACCCAACCGGTCCGCGGCGATGGTCGCGGCATCCCTGTTCGCCGCCACCAGTCGCGCCGCCAAACGATCCAGCGAACCACGCACCTGGAAAAGGGCAACCAGCCTGTCCGCGTCGATGGGGGCGACCATCTGGCCTTTACGCCCACGGTCGACGATCAACCCCTCGCGCTTGAGCAGCACCAGGGCGCGGCTGACCGGCTGGCGGCTGACACCAAGGCGGTCGGCCATTTCTTCCTGGCCGACAGGCGTGCCGGGCGGAAGCTTGCCGGACAGGATCGCCTCCCGAATGGCGTCAAATGCCTCTTTCGTCAAATCTGTTTTTATCTTAAGCTGTTGCATTTATTCAATTTTTAGATTTGTGAATTCCGAATCCAAAAAGACAATATGACTCCCCTTCGGCCCTGTCAATACAGCTGCTAAGCGCGGTTTGAACAGGCCTGGACACGGACGGCAGCGGTGCCGTCCGATGTGGAATTCACGAAGCTTGAAAGGTTTGGGGCCTTACGACGGGCCGGCCAGAAACGCCGCATAGGCCTCGGCCCGTCCGACGGCGTTGTTATAGAGCGGCCGGCGGACCTGCCAGTTCGACGCCGTCAGCACCGCGTTGCCGGAGGTATGGAAATCCAGGCAGGCGGGATCCCAATCCAGCCCCAGGAAATCGATCAGGGCGCGGCTTTGCCCTTCCTGGTCTGCGATCAGGTCTTCGTAACGAAGTTCATGGATCGGCAGG
>CAXAVJ010000018.1:0-51193 GCA_963972065.1 uncultured Rhodospirillaceae bacterium | reverse complement strand
CATCCCTCTTATCAAAACGGCAATAAAGGTAGCCATCAGAGGAGCTCAGGGTTCCTACCTCAGTACCCGCAAACCTCGAATTGTGACGGCGCGCGACCGTCGTGCCCCTATAGTGGTGCTCCGGATCAACATGCCGCCACGTCAGGACGCCAGAGCATGGATCATAAGCTAATCGCTCGCGCAGCTTCGATACAGCAATCATGCCGCTTTCACCTCCTTGCCGGAAAGTTGATAAACGTGCGCCCTATTCCCTCTCTTCGTGGTGGCCGTGCGCGGGCCCTTTTCAAGCACACCCATTGTGACCAACTCGGACAAACGGGGGCTGATTAAGTCTTCGTCTTCGTCCATCAGGAACGCGAGACGGTCAGCGCCTTGAGGGCCATGCTGGGCGATCATGTCGAGGCACTGGACACGCAAACGGCCCGCCTTGGTCTTCATCTGCTCCGCAGCGCCCCAGCTCGCGCCACCACCCTTTGAGCCGACTTCACCGCGATAAGGGCCACCAGAACGGCCAGCGCCTTTCGTGATCCGATCAAAGCAATCCCCACACACAGAGCGGAACCTGGTAGAACGCGGGTCGCGACGCTTGCCGCACTCGTAGTAGTCCACCTCTTGGCGGCACTCTGGGCAGGTCCATGGATGATCCGGCGACTGGCTCACTACTCGGCGGCCTCGTAAGCCTGCGGGAAGTCAGGATCGATGGATGGCCCGCACGGCCTCAGCAGATCGCGGGAGAGCATAGCCTTGACGCTGCGACCATCCACAGCCCTGCCGCTCTTGGGAAGAAAGTAGTTTATTGACCCGTCATTGAGTTCGACGGCTATCGTGTCGCCACTTTCGACAAGTTGGTTATGTATGCGCTTCCACTTCGGGTCAGACATCGAACGTCTCCCCGGTCAAATTGTGGATGCGGCCTTGGAGTAAGTCCCGGTCAATCTCTACCGCTCTGAGGTCCTCCTTCAGATCGGCAACCTCCTCCCGAAGGTCGTCCGCCTCTCGCGCTGCGGCGTCGGCAGAGTTGAGCGCGCAATAGAGTTCGTCCTCCAAATTATCTGCGCGGCATATCTCGTCACAGAAGGCGGCCGCGAATAGTCTCTCGGCCTCAGCCTCATCCATCCGATCAAACAATCGTTCTATATCGAGGCTGCTGAGGCTCTTGAGTGCAACGCAGATGTCGTCCAACGACATGTCTATGACGTCAGCCATTCGATTCTCCTTTTTGGGTGTATCTGTCCCCCCAGCCATGTCAGCGTCCCGCCCTTGGCGGCAGCTGCTTAAGCGTCTGAACAGCGGACCAGAGTTCGCGTGTGGGATACTGGATGCCGAAAGCCGCATATTTTTGGGCAGACTTGTAGTCCAAGCCCGTGCGCTTCAGTTCCACGCGGATCGCCCTGATGGCTTCACTACGGTCAAGAATTTCTGGTGACATCACGCACGCCCCCAGAACCGGAGCAACGGCCAGATGATCAGGCCCGCAGTAATCATGACGGACACAGCCACAGAGAAGATCAGGAGGCCCTGATACCGTAGCTGGCGGCGTAGCTGCTCAGAGGGGAGCGCGAGGCGGGCGAGGCCGATCAGCATGGCGCTCTCCCCATAAGGGAAAACCCGTATTGACGGGCGGAATTGAGAGTGCGTGTCAGGACGCGATTAATTCGCGTACCGGGGGTATGTTTCAGTTGTGTGACGGTTGACGTTGCGCTTGGATGGTTAAATGCGTCGGGGGAGGCGCGGAAAAAATGGGAGGATACGCCATGTCGGGACACGCTCAATTTCTTGAAGATTGCCCGGATTATCGATGGAACCCGAAGACAGAGATGTTCGAGGCACATCTGTATGCCACAGGCGCGGACGGGGTTCGGGAGTACACCACCAGCTACTCGATCAGGCCGGAGGTTTATCGCGCCATCATCACCGAAATGATCGCAGCCCAGCAGGACTACTACCAGTGGCGCGAACGGCCCGATAATGTCGTTGGTTTGCGACCGGGCGGACACTAAGCTGCATCCTCCAGCTTGAGGAGGATGGCCGCTTTCACAGCCCCATTCGTCGCTTCCTGTATTGCCAGCGCCGTATCACGCGAAGGCATGGACCCATTCATGATGCGCCATAGCTGCATCCGTGATATGCCCACCGTGGCGGCAAAAGCCTCCCGAGTGGTCTCCTTGGCGTCAAGCCAGCTTTCGATGGGGTGTGTCATGAAACGCATCATAACACCCGGCGTTACGGGGTCAAGAACTTTTCGTAACGCCCGGTGCTATTACCCATTGTAACACGTTGGGTTACAAGTAGATTATGAGCAAAGACGACACCCCTCCCGGCCATTACATCAAGCAATGGCGGCAGAATGCAGGGCTATCCCTCGCCAAGCTTGCTGCCCGTATGGAGACAGAGCCAGGTGTCGAACTCATCAGCGCAATGAGCCTGTCCCGCATTGAAAGGGGACTCCAGCCTTACAGCGAGCCAATCCTTGAGGCGCTGGCCATTGCCCTTGCCGTCCCTAAGTGGGCGCTCATCTCGGTCAATCCTGAAGTGGATGGCGATGTTGTCGATCTGGTCGGCTACATGCGCTCTCTGAAGCGGGATCAACGCGAGCGGTCGCTCAAGCTGATACGGGCCGCAAACGAATAACGCCCAGCGTTACAAAAAGTAGTTGACGTCATAACGTCAGGTGTTACAGTCCTCTTATCGAACAAGAGGACGACACCAATGGCATTCGACAGCACAGACTATTTCCGCACAGAGCCTGCAAAGGTCTATGACAAGGACAATCCCCCAGCCCGCATGAGCGAAGCTATCCGCATGGCGGTGGCTGATGTTGAGGCGCAGGAGCGGGCCGGAATTGAATACGACTGGTTCGATTGCGCAACCTGCACAGCAGGCGCTGTCGTTCGCCACCTTGGCGGAAAACGCTGGGACGACTTCGGCCCCAAATGGGAAGCACTCTTTGAGTGCCTGTCCTTCATTAGCATGTCCTGGGGGGGGTACAGCCTAGACGGGGATATATTTTCCGGTAACGAGCGTGAGTTTTGGGACGACGCCGGATTTGGCCAGGTGCCCAAAAACGTCCTCGTCACGATGACTCCGTACGGCGCCAACCCCGCCGCCGGCTGTTCGTCAACCGCAGCCTTCTCGACATGTTCGGCGCCGAGACCGAAGAAGCCCTCAATGCGGTGCCCATGTCGGAAACCTATGCGGACCCGGAAGACCTGGAACGGCTGAGTGCGCAATTTAACGAAAAGGGCGCCATCGATGCGGTCGAGGTGCGCCGCCAGCGTCTGGACGGGCGGAAAATCTGGCTGTTGATGCATTCGCGTATTGTCGAATTCGAGGGCGAGAGCGCGGCCCTCGTTTGGCACTACGACATCACCGCCCGTAAAGAGGCCGAGGAAACCCTGGCCCGTCAGGCGGAAACGCTGGAACAGACGGTCGCGGCACGGACCCGCGAACTGCAGGAAAGTGAGCAGCTGCTTGAATCGATATTCGTGCATCTGCCCGTGGCGGTTTTGATCAAGGATTTCGAATTACGTCTGGAAAGGACGAATCCGGTTTATCGCCGGTGGTACGGCATCGATTTCGCATCCAAGATCGGGGAGAGTGAAATTCTTATCGGCGGCGTACAGGCGGGTGAAGAGGATGTCCGTTATCGCAAGGAGCAAGAGCGGGAGGTTCTGGAAACAGGTGAAATTCGCACACGCGAGGCCACACACCGCTTCGCGGACGGGCGGGATCATTCTCTGAAAGTCACCAAGTTTCCGATTTTTGATGGCCAAGGCAAGGCAATCCGGGTCGGTTCCGTTAGCATCGACGTGACCGAGGAAGTTGAGGCCCGCCGGGCGCTCGAACGCCATGAACGGCTGCTGCGTTCGCTGATCGACAACCTGCCCGTCGGCATCACGATGACCGACAGCAGCGAGCGGTACAATCTCGTCAACGAGACCTTCTGCGACTGGTACGGACTGGATCTGGACGACGTGATCGGTAAAGACGTTCTAAGCCTTTCCGAACGCCTGAATTCCGATGGTGAAACGATCAGGAGCCAGGAAGCGCGGGCGCGGGTCACCGGGGAAACTCTGTCGCGGGAGACGGAGCGGCCGTTTGCCGACAACACGATCCACAACCTGTTGATCACCAAGTATCCGTTCCGCGATGAAACCGGCGAAGTCGCCGGTGTGGTGTCCGTCAGCGTTGATCTGACCGACCAGAAGAAAGCGGAGAACGCCATCCGCGAAAACGAAGCCAAGCTTCAGGCGATCACCCAGAACGCGCCCATGCTGCTCAATCTCAAGGACAAGGAAGGGCGATATCAGTTCGTCAACGACGTCTATGCCCAGTGGGTGCGCAAGCCCGTTGATGAGATCATCGGCAAGACGGTCACGGAGGTTTTTTCGAACAGAACCATGGACGCCATCATCGAACAGGAAGCCAAGGTTTTGGCGACGGGAGAGCCTGCCGAATTTGAGGCCATGGCGAAGTCGACGGAGGGCGACGGCGAGCGGGTGATGCAGTACATCAAATTCCCCGTGCGCGACGACAAGGGCGAGGTGTTCGGCATCGGTACGGCGATCATGGACGTCACCGACCGCAAGCGTGCGGACCTTGCCCTGAAGGAGAGCGAGGCCCGATTCCGCGGCCTGTTCGAAAATGCGCCGGCGGGGATCACCATCAAGACGACGACCGGGCGATACCTGGCCATGAACAAGACCTTTCTGGATTGGAAGGGGTGGGACCTGGTCGATGTCGTGGGCCGTCGCTCGGCCGACTTGTTCGGCCCCGAGATCGGCCTGAGCACAGACGAGGAAGACGCCAAGGTCGTCGCCGGGCGCCAGCCCTTGATGAAAGAGATCGTCATCAAGTGTGCCGACGGCCGCAATCTTATCACGACCAACATCAAGGCTCCCATGCTGACGCCGGATGGGTTGGTCACGGGTGTGTGCTCCTTCTATGTCGATGTATCCGAGATCCGTGAGATCGAAGCGCAGCTGCAACAGGCCCAGAAAATGGAGGCCATCGGCCGTCTGGCCGGCGGCATCGCCCATGATTTCAACAACCTCCTGGGCGCCATGATGGGCTTCAACGAATTCTTGATCGAAGACCTTCCGGAAGGCACGCCGCAGCATAATTTTGCCCAGCGCGTCGCCCGCGCCGGTGACCGGGCCAAGCAATTGGTCAGCCAGATCCTGGCGTTTTCGCGGGCGTCGCACGGCGAACAGAACGTTGTCGATCTGAACGCGATCGGCGAGGAGGCGGCGACGCTGTTGTCCGGCACCCTGCCGGTAACGACCCGCGTGGTGTTTAATCCCTCCGACGCGGAAGTCACCGCGATGACGAATGCCGGCCAAATGTCCCAGGTGCTGATGAACCTGGGCGTCAACGCCAACGACGCCTTTTCGGGTGTGGACGGTGTTATCAATATCGGTGTGGAACGCATTCCCGCGGGCTCGAAACTGCTGTCCGCCCACGAAGGTCCGGTCAAGACCACGCCCGAGGATTTCATGGAAATCCGGGCACTGGAAAACGGGGCCTGGCAAGTCGTCGCGGGCGTTATCGATTCCGGTGCCGACCATGTGATGATCTATGTCGATGACACGGGGCCGGGCATCGCCGAGCCCGTTCTCCGGCGTCTTTTCGAGCCGTTCTTCACCACCAAAGAGGCAGGCAAGGGCACGGGGCTCGGCCTTCCCGTGGTGCATGGCATCGTCACCGCTCACCACGGCGCGCTACGTGTTCACACCCGCCTGGGCAACGGCACGCGGTTCGAGGTATTTCTGCCCTGCACGGCCCCGGGTTCCGACCGTGCGGCGGCGGACGAAGCCACCGTAAAGGTGACGGGCCGGGGCATGATCCTGATTGTCGATGACGAAAGCGAGGTCGCGGACATGGTCTCGATCGGGTTGGAACGGCTGGGCTATGAAGCCGGGGTCTGTGCTGGGGGCGGCGAGGCGATCGAGGTGTTCGCCGACACGCCCGACCTGTGGCGGGCCGTGATTTCGGACCAGATCATGCCCGACATGCGCGGGATGGAGCTGATCCGGCGGATCAAGGAAATCCGGCCCGATGTCCCCTGCATCCTGTGCACCGGATACAGCGATACGCTGATCGAAGAAACGGCGTTGGCTGGTGGGGCGGATGCCTTTTTCCAGAAACCGGTTTCCGCCTCGCGCCTGGGACGCGTCCTCGCCGATCTGTTGGGTGATTGAGCGCCTGTGGCCCGCCGCATACGAAAGTATGGTGTGATCGATATCACAAGTATATCGTTACATACTAATTTTCCGGCCTAACGATCCCTCCGGTCAGCAGTCACGGCGCCGTTACATCGGTATTGTCCGTCATCGTCCGGCCTTGTCTCACGCGAGCGCTCAACGCAGGGCGCCGAAAGGCGGACCTCAACAGGAGGTTTAGAGGGAATGACACAGATAAATTCGCAGAATGATATGGGCGGGAATGGCGCGGTCGCGGCCAAAACCCTGTTCGGCAACTTCAAGATCGCACAGCGCGTGAGCGCCATCGTTATTCTGGGTGTCGCGGCGATGGCCGTATTCGGAGGCATTCAGATCTATGGTCAGTCGATGACTGCCAAGGCCGTCAAGTCCAATACCGACTACAACACCTTGGCGCTGGGAAGTCAGGAAATTCAATCCCAGTCCCTGCAAATGCGTCGCGCGGAAAAAGATTTCCTACTGCGCCGCGACATGAAGTACGCGGAAGCCTACAAAAACAATGTCTCGAAATTGACAGCCGTTCTGGATGCGGTTCGCAAGGAGCATGTGGCAGACGCCAAGGCGGAAACGCTGACCCGGTTGGAGGGGGCCGTCAAAGCACATGCGAAACAGTTCGCCATGGTCGTCGCGCAGATTCAGGAACTGGGTCTGGATGAAAAGGCCGGCCTTCAAGGCAAGCTGCGCGGTGCCGTCCATGCCGTGGAAACGACGCTGAATGAAGCGAACCTGGACGGCCTGACTGTCAAGATGCTGATGATGCGTCGGCACGAGAAGGATTTCATGCTGCGCGGTGCCGAAAAGTACATCGACAGCGTGGCCAAGAGACGGGCCGAATTCCTGACCATGCTGCCAGCGATGCCGCTGTCTGATCGGGCGAAGGCCGAGGTTACCAACCTGCTCGACGTCTATGTGACCGCGTTTAACGCTTTCGCCAAGCTGTCCGTCGAGAACGAGGCCGCCATCAGCGAACTCAGCGCCATCTACAAGATCGTGACTCCGGCCGTCGAGGAACTGGTCGTGTTCGGTGAGCAGGGGGCCAAGCGGGCCCTTGTCACCGTGGACGAAACGCAGACGTCCATGGGCTGGCTGATGCTGATCGGATCCGTGGTGATCTTCGTCGTGTTCGTCGCCATCGGGGCGGCTGTCGCGATGAGCATCACCCGCCCCGTCAAGGCCGTCACCAAGGCCACCGAAACCCTGGCCGAAGGGGATTGGAACATCCAAATCCCGGCCCTTGAAAACAAGGACGAGATCGGCGCCGTGGCGCGGGCGCTTCAGGTCTTCAAGGAAAACTTGATCAAGACCAAGGATCTGGAAGAGGCGCAGCGTCAGGAGCAGGTGCGTCAGGTCGAACGCGCACAGAAACTTGCAACGATAACGACGACTTTCGATGCGACGGTGAGCGAAGTTCTCGGCGTGGTGTCCTCGGCCTCGACGGAACTGCAGGCGACGGCGACCAGCATGCGGGGGACGGCGGAAACGACGACCCGTCAATCGTCATCCGTTGCGGCGGCCTGCGAGCAGACGGCGGCCAACGTGCAGACGGTGGCGACGGCGACGGAGGAATTGACCGCGTCGGTCCGCGAGATCACCCAGCAGATGGCGCGGTCTTCGGAAAAGGCCGGCCAGGCGGTGACCGAGGCCGATCAGGTCCAGGGCAAGGTCGACGGTCTGGTCGAGGCGGCCCAGGCGATCGGCCAGGTGGTGGAGCTGATCAACGAGATCGCCGAGAAGACCAATCTGTTGTCGCTCAACGCGACGATCGAGGCTGCGCGGGCCGGCGAAGCCGGCAAGGGCTTTGCGGTGGTTGCGTCGGAGGTCAAGAACCTGGCGGCGCAAACCAAGCGGTCGACGGAGGAAGTGGCGGCCCATGTCGCCAAGATCCAGTCGACGACGGGCGAGGCGGCGCATGCCATCAACCTGATCAAGGCGACCATCGGCGAGGTCAACGAGATGACGTCGGCGGTTGCCGCCGCGGTCGAGGAACAGGCGGCGGCGACCCAGGAGATTAGCCGCAACTGCGAACAGGCAGCGGCCGCGACGCAGGAGGTCTCAAGCTCGATCTCGAGCGTGCAGGTCGCCGCTAATGACACCGACGGCTCGGCTTCCGAGGTTCTGCACGCGTCCGACGAACTGGCGCAGAAATCGTCCTCTTTGCAGCAGATCGTGCAGACCTTCCTGCATGATGTGCGCGCCGCCTAGGAAACGCTAAGGCAAACTCTTCCCTCTCTCCTCAAGACTCGGGCGGCGCTGCGGCGCCGCCCTTTTTATTGGATGTATTTTGAATATTTCATCCATTGATATCATGCCTAAATATAGGAAAATAATAATATGAAAGCTCGAATTTTAGAATACTAATTCACGTGTTATATTACTTTTGTATAGTATTCTAATGAATGAATAATAAGGTATGTTTTTTCTAGTTCTCGAAGAGGAGGGATTGGAAATGCGTTCATATCTTTATGCTGTGCGTGGGCTTGCGTTTGCGCTGCTTTGCGGCGTCGCGACCGACGCCGCCGCCGACGAGCAGGCCGTTCCGGCCAAGCTGCTCGATCAGATTCGTGCGTGGGCGGCCTCGCCCGTGGTCTTGCTGACTCTTGAGGCCAGTAACAAGCGGCACACCGGGCTCACGGAAGAAAGCATCCTGACGCTCGACAAGCAGTGGCGCGCCGAACGCAAGACCGACGACCAGCCGTTGATCACCGCCGTTCTGGCCAGCCCGCTGTCAAGCTACCTGACGGCGATCCAGGCATCGTCTCTTGGTCTCTACACGGAAATCTTCGTCATGGACAATAAAGGCCTGAACGCTGGCCAGAGCGCCATCACCAGCGACTATTGGCAGGGTGATGAAGCCAAGTTCCAGAAAACCTTTCCCGTAGGCCCGGCGGCCGTCTTCATCGACAAACCCGAGGTCAGCGACGCGACCGGCACTGAAAACGTGCAGGTCAACATGTCGATCACCGACGGTGTCGACGCGGTCGGAACGGTGACGGTCGAGGTCAATCTGACCGAACTCCGGCGTCGTCAGACCGCCGGCAAGATCTAGCGCTTGAGGACGAAACCATGAACGCGATCAACAATATTACAATCTCCAAGAAGCTGATTGCCGCCTTTCTGACCCTGGTCATCATCATCGGCGCGCTGGCCGGGGTGACTGCGGTCAATACCAATACGGCCCAGAAACAGGTCGACGATACGGCGCGCATCAACGCCATCGTCCTGGAACTCGAAGAGGCCCGGGCCCTTGTCGCGGCCCAGCAGGCCTCCATCCGCGGCCTGCTGATCAGCGGCAACCGGGATTACATCAAGTCCTACACGACGGCCAAAACGGCCTACCTGGAAAAGGTCGCGAAACTGGCATCGAACCTGACCGTGCCCGCGGCAAAGCAATACTTGCTGGCCGCCGACACCCATGTCCGTAAATGGCAGGACACGATCGTCGACCGGCAGATCACGTTGATGCGTCAGCGCTTCACCGTGGATGAAGCGCGGGTTCTCGAAGCCAACGGTTACGGCGAGCAGGGGATCGCCAAGGCGTTCGAGAGCTTCGATGCCCTGAAGCAACTTGCGGTCGGCCTGACGAACAAGAACCGTGATGCCGTGGCCGGCGAATTCAAGATAACGCTGATCAGCCTGTTGCTCGGCGCGGTCATCGCCCTGGTGTTCGCCGTTCTGGCCTGGCTGACGTTGTCGCGCGGCATCGCGCGGCCGATCGACGCCATGGCGCGATTCATGGAAGACATGGCCGAAGGAGACTACGACACGGAAACCGAAGGCCAGACGCGCAAGGATGAGATCGGCAACATGGCGCGCTCGGTGGAATTCTTCCGCCAACGCCTGATCGAGAATCGCGATCTTCAGGCCCAACAGTTGAAGGACCAGCAGGCGCAACTTGAACGCGCGCAGAAGCTTGCGGCGCTGACGACGGCCTTCGATACGACGGTGAGTGAGGTGCTCGGCGTGGTGTCGTCGGCCTCGACGGAACTTCAGGCGACGGCGACCAGCATGCGCGGCACGGCGGAAACGACGACCCGTCAATCGTCATCCGTTGCGGCGGCCTGCGAGCAGACGGCGGCCAACGTGCAGACGGTGGCGACGGCGACGGAGGAATTGACCGCGTCGGTCCGCGAGATCACCCAGCAGATGGCGCGGTCTTCGGAAAAGGCCGGCCAGGCGGTGACCGAGGCCGATCAGGTCCAGGGCAAGGTCGACGGTCTGGTCGAGGCGGCCCAGGCGATCGGCCAGGTGGTGGAGCTGATCAACGAGATCGCCGAGAAGACCAATCTGTTGTCGCTCAACGCGACGATCGAGGCTGCGCGGGCCGGCGAAGCCGGCAAGGGCTTTGCGGTGGTTGCGTCGGAGGTCAAGAACCTGGCGGCGCAAACCAAGCGGTCGACGGAGGAAGTGGCGGCCCATGTCGCCAAGATCCAGTCGACGACGGGCGAGGCGGCGCATGCCATCAACCTGATCAAGGCGACCATCGGCGAGGTCAACGAGATGACGTCGGCGGTTGCCGCCGCGGTCGAGGAACAGGCGGCGGCGACCCAGGAGATTAGCCGCAACTGCGAACAGGCAGCGGCCGCGACGCAGGAGGTCTCAAGCTCGATCTCGAGCGTGCAGGTCGCCGCTAATGACACCGACGGCTCGGCTTCCGAGGTTCTGCACGCGTCCGACGAACTGGCGCAGAAATCGTCCTCTTTGCAGCAGATCGTGCAGACCTTCCTGCATGATGTGCGCGCCGCCTAGGAAACGCTAAGGCAAATCATCCCCCTACCCGGATACCCGACTGGCGCCGCGGCGCCGGTCGGGATTTTTTTCGCCCGCCGGCCATTCCGGGGCCGGAATCCAGCGTTTCAGGGGCCTGATTCCGATTGTTTGTTCGGTATCGACCTAAGTATGTGTTTCATGCATACTTAAGTATGGGGTGGGGTTCATCCGGCTGTGGAGCAACGCGGCCGCAAGACAAAAGAGACAGTCAGAATGCGATTGCTGTTCGCCGATGACCATCCGATGTTTCTCGACGCGGTGCGTGAGCACCTCAACCGCGCCTTCCCCGATGTTGAAATTCAGGCGGCATCGAATCTCGACGAAGTGACGGCCAGGCTTTCAGACAAGGGGAGGTACGACCTTGTTGTCCTGGACTTCTCGATGCCCGGGATGGACGGCACGGAAGGGGTCAAGCGGCTTCGCGCCGCCTATCCAGACCTGGCCATTGCCGTGACCTCCGGCGTCGCCAAGACACGGGATGTGAAGACCGTTCTGGATCTCGGTGCCCATGGCTATCTCCCGAAAACCTTGACCGGGTCGGCCTACGCGGGGGCGCTTCGCGTGATCGCCGAGGGCGGCACCTACGTGCCCGTGGAAACCATGCAGGCGCTGGCCGCCGAGGCCGCGGACCGCAAGGTCAATGCGGAAGGCCTGACGCCCCGCGAAATGGAGGTGCTTGAGGGCATCGCCGACGGAAAGCCGAATAAGCAGATCGCCCGCGACTTGGAAATCCACGAAGTCACGGTGAAACTGCACGCACGCAGCATCTTCAAGAAAATCGGTGTGCAGAATCGTTCGCAGGCGGCCGTAACCGCCCGCGAACGAGGACTCGTTTCGAGGGGCTAGGTGCAAGGACATTACTGACCCTTATGAACATAGGCCGTCATGGGCATTTCGTGGAACATTCATAAGGCCGAAAACCTTGTCAGCTTTTCCATCTTCGGACAGTCGAGCCTTCTGGAGACGGTGGATGCGCTGCGCGATTTGGCTGCCGCCCCGGACTTCAGTCCCGGCATGCGCCGGCTTTATGTCTGTGACGACGACCTGAAGGCCGCCCCCGGACTTGATTCCACCCAAGGTGTTTTCGTCGACGTACTGGGCTACCAGATCGCCAAGATGTTCGACCATCCGGCGACCGTGGCCTTCGTTTACAGGCGAAGCAACACTGTCGCCGCCGACCGCTTCGCGATCACCGCGCGGGTATGTGATGAGATCTATGCCCGCGAGGGAAAGACCGCCATGAAGCGCAAGATATTTGAAACCGTGACCGAGGCCATGGCATGGCTGGAACTGCCGCCGGACTTCCATCTTTAGGAAAGAATACTGGCCCCGATGGAGGTGGTGTCACCGCCTTGGGGATTTCTGCATTCCGGCGAATGCGGCCGCTTCCTGAGCCACTTCGGGTCAAGTGCAGCGTTGTGCCAAGCCGTCGGCTGTTGATCCAACCCAGATAACGACACTCCGATATCCGGTGTTGGTGGCCTGTTCCAAGTTTCCATGGCGTCGACCCTGCTGGCCGTGGTGTTCGTGCCGACGTTCTTCGTGCTGTGCCAGCGGCTGGAGGAATGGCGCGCCGGACGCAAGACGCCGATGCCCGCCTCGCCCGCCGGCTCCGGGCAATAAAAAGGGGCCGCTCATGGCGGCCCCCGAAGCCTCGAGCCCGGCGCTGTCAGCAGCCGTTACTCATCGTACCATTCCACATTGCCGTCGGCGTTCAGCCGAATGCCGTTCTCCTTGCGGTCAAAGGACCAGGCCTTGTAGTCCTTGTTGGCATCCATGGAGCAGACGATTTTCTGCCGGTCGCTGGTGCCGTCCGGGAAGGAGTAATCGGTCTCTTCCCCCGCCTTCAGATGATGGGACTTACAGACGGTGGCGACGTCATGGCCTTCGCAGTCCGACTTTATGTTGACGCAACCGACCGCGGTGAACAGCACCTTGACCGTCTGGTCCGTGTGGTTGTTGGCGCGCCATTTGTCCTTGGCCTGGGCCGTGCCGGTGGAAACAAACAGGCCGAACGCCAGGGCGAAGGCCGCCGAACCGATTAGAAAGCGTCTTGTCGTTGCCATGAGAAATCCATCCTTGTCCATGCGGGGGTGGCGGGTCATTCGTCGTACCATTCGACATGGCCGTTCGCGTCGAGGCGGATGCCGTTCCATTTCCGCTCGCTGGTCGAGGCCATGTAGTTGGTGTTGGCGTCCTTGGAACAGACCAGCTTCGTTCGGGTGCTGGTGCCGTCGTTGAATTCGTAGTCGGTTTCCTCGCCGGGCTGCAGGGTCGTCGATTTGCAGATCAGCCCGACGTCATTGCCTTTGCAGTCCGACTTGACGCCGGCGCATCCCTCGGCGGCGAAGAAGACTTTTACCGTCTGGTCCGTATTGTTGTTGGCGCGCCATTTCTTGGAGTCCGCCTGGGCGGTGCCGGCCAAGGAGACGGCGGCCAGCGCGAGCACGAGGGACGCCGTCAAAAACTTGTTGGTCTTTCGCATTGCTGTTCCTCCGGAACATGAAAGGCAGGCGACCGGTTACTCGTTCACCCACTTGACCGCGTTGAAATCGCTGCCCTGATAAATTTCGTTGGCCTTGCGGTCGTCGGTCCCCGTCAGGGAGCCGTTAAGATCCGTATTGCAGGCCTTCTTCTTTCGGTCGCTGGTGCTGTCTTCGAACTCGTAGCTGGTCTCTTCACCCTTCGAGAGTTTCTTCTTCTTGCAGACGAGTTGCATCAGATCGCCGTCGTCGCAGGGATACTCCATGCCGGCGCAACCGGTGGCAATCCAGTAGACGTTGACGGAGTAGTCGGTGTGGTTGTTGGCACGCCATTTCTTGGAGTCCGCCTGGGCGGCGCCGGCCAAGAAGACGATCCCCAGGACGAATGCCAAGGCCGTTGTAAAAATCCTGTTCGTATGTCGCATTCTTGTTCCTCCAGAACAAAGGGGCGGGGCCGTCCGGGGGCGTCCGGTCACTCGTTGACCCAATAGACCGAGCCATCGGATTTGGCGTAGATCTCGTTCGCCTTGCGGTCGTCGGTCGATGTAAGGTTGGCGCCGTCGCTGCCCGGGGTGACATCCTTGTTGCAGGCCCGCTTCTTCCGGCTCGAGGTCCCGTCAGGGAAGGTGTAGTCCTTCTCGTCACCCGGGTTCAGCGTCTTCGTCTCGCAGACTTCATAAAGGTTGTTGTCTTTAATGGCGCAGGGGTACTCGACGCCGGCGCAGCCCTGGGCCGTCCAGAAGACCTTGACGTTGTAGGACGTGTGGTTATTGGCCCGCCATTTCTTGGAATCCGCCTGGGCCGGCCCAAGCGGAGTAAGCAGGACAACGGCGAGGGCCAGGGACGCGGTCGCCGCGATGCTCAGAAAACTACGATTCATGATTTCTTCCTCCTCGCATCCGGTTTGGTTCGTCGTTCGGTCCGATGAACGCCGTCGGCAGGGCCGGTCATCCTCGCCGCCGGCGTTGCATCAGCCTATTCGTTCACCCACTTGAGCAGCTTCGAGTCATTGAGGTAGAGCTCGTTGGCCTTGCGGTCATCGGTGACCGCCCAATTGCTCTTGTCGCGGTCGCGCAGGCAGGCCTCCTTGGACCGGCTCGAGGTCGAGTCTTCGAACTCGTAGCTGGTTTCCTCGCCGGGGCTCAGGTTCTTCGAGGCGCAGACAAGGGTCTTGTCGTTGCCGTCACAGCCTTCCTTGACGCCGGCGCAGCCGGTGGCGCGGAACAGCACCTTGACGTTCTCGTCCGTATGGTTGTTGGCCCGCCATTTCTTGGAATCCGCCTGGGTCACGGTCGGAGCGGCGAATATGCCGAAGGCGATGGCAAGAGCGAATGTCTTTGTCAGAATTTGGTATTTCCGTTGCATCGTCGTGATCTCCTCCAGATTGAACAAGGGCCGAAAAGCCAGCTTGCCGGAGCATCGCAAATGCTCCTTTGTCCGATCGGAACGGGGACCGAACGCGGCTGTCCGCTAATGTGGAAAGCAGGCTACAGAGAACATGGGCATGGAAACATTAGCCAGATGGCTATTTTTTACTTGGGCTGGAGAGCACCTAGTACTGCGGAACCACCAGACCCTTCAGGAACTGCTGGCGCCTGTCGGCCACCTTCGACCCGGCGTCGTCGGCGTGTATCGGATTGTAGGGCATGACGTCGTCGGGGCGGGCGAGCCCCATGTGGTCGAAGGGCTTCAAGGTCTTCAGGCTGTTCATCAGTTCATTCGGGAATTTCCCCTGCCCCAGAGTGGACATGGCGCGCTGCAGGCGTTCGGACAGGTCTTTCCCGAAAATCTGGCGGCTGTCCAAGGGGGCTGGAATATTCGCCGACGGCGGACGGCGCAGACTGAGCAGAATGAGTAAGGAATCCCGTGTCGTCGAATCCGACCGCGTGGAGAAGAACTCCTTCAGCACCGGGATCTTGTTGATCATGGGAACGCCGCTTTTGTCCCGCTGGTTGCGGAAGGACAGGGCCGTGGAAACGGCCAGGGTCTCGCCGAAGCGCATGACCGTGGACAATTCACCGTTGGCCTTGTCCGTATTGATCCCGACCAAGTCGCCGATAGGCACGCCTGAACCCAGTTCGGAGAATTCGGTCGTTACCTTGACCTTGGCCGTATCGTCGGTAAGGAACGAGGGAGTGGCCTTGATCAGCAGCCCCACATCCCGTTCGACGACACTGTCATAGTCACCACCGGTAAGAAAAATGATATTGGCGCCGACGAAAAACCGCGAGGTTTCGCCGTCCGCCGCAACGACCGAGGGCCGGGCCAGGATGCGGGACAAGGTATCGGCGTCATTGACGATGTTCAGGTTGTATTCCACCTCGGGCACGGACAGGTTGAAACTGTGCGACCGCGTGGCGGTGCTGGCGGTGTTGTTGGCGGTCTGATAGTCGGCGTTGATCAGGGTGCCTTCGAACTGAAGGGACAGGCTCTCCAGGAGATTGACGCCGCGCGACGAGCTGTCGCTCGACTCGTTGCGGATGATGATGACCTCCAACAGCGCCATCTTGGGCATTTCCACATCCTGCCCGCCGGTTTTCGCCGTCCCTTGTGCGGCGCTCTCGTCTCTCTTCTTGTCGTCCTTCGCCGCCTTTTCCTCGTAGCCTTCAGGCTTGCCGGTCTGTTTCGATATCTCGGCGATCTCCGACTTCTGCTTGGTGTCCTTTTTCTTGTCGTCTCTTTTCGCCGGTTTCTCGGCCGCCGGTTTTTTCGGCTTCTCGGATTTTTCTTCTGCTTTCTTCTGAGCGGGCGCCTTCTCCGCCAGTTTTTCCATCAGCTCCTTGCCTTCCGGCGTGTTCTTCAACTCCTCGGTCACCTTGCTCAGGCGGGCGCGGAACTTGCGCCAGATCTCGACTCGCGCCCGTACCCGGTCGGCAATGTTTGGCGCGGTCTGGCGGAGAGAATTGATCTGTTCCTCGGCGCGGGAGAAATCGCCGACGGCGGCGAAACACAGCGCCGCGATGCGCCGTCCCTCAGGCGGCGGATCGCCAATACCGAGCGCCGTGGCGGCGGCGCGGTAGGCGATTTGAAAATTGCCCCCGGCATAGCTGGCCGCGGCCAGGCCGTAGAACGGTTCCGGGCTGAAGGGGGCGGCCACGGCGGCATGGGCGAAAGACAGGGCGGCACCGTCAAACTGCCGGTCCGACAGCCGCATGATGCCCAGCATGTAGGCCGCCTGCCAGAGATAGGGGTCGAAGGACTGGGCCAAAAGATATCCGACCTTCGCCAGATTCCAGTGGTAGCCCGTGCCCAGGGCCTGGGAATGGTAGGCGAAGGCATTGACCATATTGAAACGAGCGTCGCGCGGGTTGTAGCGAAGCGCCTCGCGCAGGATTTCATTCGCCCGGGCATCCTCGCCGGCCCCCAAGGCGCTGATCGCGGATTCAAGCGGATCGCTGCCCTTGACCTTGGCGCCCAGGCTGTCAGTGGCAACCAATTCCGCACAACCGGCCACACCGCCGGCTATCCAGACGGCCAGAACCGACGCCCTGACGAACCGCGCTACCGGCATGGAAGCCTTCCCCCGTGAAACACCCCAATGTTCAAGGCTATCTGGACGACAATACGTGACAAGTAGAAATTATCCACTTGGTTTCGCAAGCTTTTCACAGAAACAGGCTGGCCATCCTTGCGCCGGCCCAAGATTACAAACCGTTCCCATCCGCGGCGATGGTGGGTATTCTGTTGCCGTCCCGGGCAGTCTGCGGGGCACCTCGTTAGGGGGCGGCGGAACATGCCATTGGACCAAACCGTGAATCCGGTCAGCCGCCCATGCACGCGCTGATCATCGACGATCACCCGGTTTTCCAGGACGCCCTGGCATCCGTCCTCAAGGACCTGGACATGCGCATCCGCATCAAGACCGCAGCGTCGGTCGCCGAGGCGCTTGCCCTTATCGATCGTGAAACGCCCTACCGTCTTGTCACCCTGGATCTGACCATGCCGGGCCTGGACGGCTTTGCCTTTTTGCGGATATTGCAACAGCGCCGCATCGCCACGTCCGTCGTGGTGGTTTCGGCCGTCGAGGACCCCGCGACCATGCAGGCCTGCATCGCCGAGGGCGCCAAGGGGTTCATTCCCAAGTCCTGGCGCATGGATCGGATGCAGGCGGCGGTAAAACGGGTTCTGGCCGGCGAAACCTTCCTTCCCGAAGAGGCTCTGACCGGCCCGCCCGCCCCGGGCGCCGAGGTGCAACAGCTTGTGCGTTGCAAGGAACTGGGCCTGAGTGAAAAACATCACCGCGTTTTGAAATGCGTCGCGGCGGGCATGACCAATAAGCAGATCGCGGCGACAGTTCATGTCTCTGTCCATACGGTGAAAGCCCATAACGCCCGGCTGTTCGAAGCGTTGGGGACCGCAAATCGAACCGACACCGTGATGGAAGCTGTGCGGTTGGGGCTTATCGATCAGTAGTCTCATGGGTCGGCAGGCTGGCGGCCCAGCACCCGGAACAGAGCGGCTTGAAGATCGGTCGGGGAAACGGGCTTGCTGAGCACGGGATAGGTCCGCGACCGGGCGGCGGCGACCTCTTCCGGGTTGACCTTGCCGGTCACGATGACCGCCTTGTTCTTCCGGTTCGTGATGCGGTCGACTTCGTCGATCACCTGCAGTGCCGTACGGCCACCCCCCAGGTCGTAGTCGGCGACAATAACGTCGATGTCTTCGTCCCGCGCCTCGGCGCAAGCCGCTTCCGGACCGGTGGCGACCAGAACGGCGCAGCCCCAGGATTCCAGAACATCCCTGGTCGCGGCCAGAACCTCGGCATCGTCCTCCACCAGCAGCACGGCGGTGCCGCGAAAGGCACGCTGCGCCGTGTCTTGGGGGATGTCGTCTCGTGGCACCTGCGCCGGCACCGGCGCCAGGCGCGGGTCGCCCACAGGCACCGAAACCTGTACGCGTGTCCCTCTGGCCGGGCGGGAGGCGAAATCCAGGCTCAGGCCCAACTGGGCACAGAGCCGGTCGACGATGGAGAGCCCCAGTCCCAACCCCTGGGAGCGGTCATGGGACGGATTGTCGAGTTGCACGAACTCGCGGAACGCCTCTTCCTGCTTCTCGGCCGGGATGCCCGGCCCGGTATCCCATACCTGGACCGACCAGACCGCGCCGCGGCGGCGCGCGCCGACCAGCACGCCCGGCGGGTTGCCGTACTTGACCGCGTTGTCCACCAGGTTCGTCAGCACCCGGTAAAGCAACACGGAATCGCATACCACCCAGGCCTCGGTTGACCGGACCTTAAGGCGCAGACCGCGCTTCCCGGCCGAGCGGCTGAACTGGTCCTGCAGCCGGTCGAACAGGTCCTGCAAAGGAAAGTGGAAGGGATGGTTCTCGATCTGCCCGCCGTCCATACGCGAGATGTCGAGCAACGCGGCGAGCATTTCACTTAAGGTCGAATGGGCACGCTCGACCTGCAGCAGCAATTCCTGTGCTTTGGGCGCCTCGACCGCCGTGCGAAGCTGATCCAGGCGCAGTCCCATGGCATGCAGCGGCTGTCGCAGGTCATGGCTCGCCACGGCCAGAAAGCGCGTCTTGGAATGGTTGGCCTGCTCCGCCTGTTGGTAGGCGGCGGTCAACTCCCGGGTTCGTTCCGCGACCTGGATTTGCAGGTTCTCGGACAGATCCTTTGCCTGCCGGAAGGCATCGATGTCGTACTGATCCAACAGGACCGCCAGGATCAACAGCACCACCGCAAGGTTGAACATGATCGGCTGAACTGTGGCGACCACGCCGGCTTCCCACAGAACGTCGTGGATGACCACGCCGGTCATCAGCAATATGGCCGCCAGCAACAGCCAGGACGTGCCGCCGCCTTGCCGCGTCGCCTTGGCGGCCGAGAAAATCAGGACCGCATGCACGACCGCCACGTAAGGCAGCCAATAGGGTAGCGGGCGTTTGAAAACATCGGGGGGGGCCGAAAGGATCAATACACCGGCGGCAGCGGCGGGTATGAGGAGAAAATACAGCAGCCAGCGCCCATGGGCCTGGGGATACAAACTTCGCGCGAACAACACATACAGCGGCATGATCCAGATCAGCGTCAGAAACAGCGCCTTGACGATCGCTTGCTGGCCACCGATGAAAAGGAAAAGCTCCGGATTGTAGGTGAGGCTCAGGGCCGCCTGATGCACAGCGATGGTCAGGCCGATCAGGCCGAGCCACAGGTAACTTCCGTATCGACGGCGAAAGACGAACAGAAATAAATATTTGGCCGCGAACAGCAGGCCCGCCCCGATGCCGATCTGGATGATGAGTAGGGTTGCCGCGCGGTTTTTCGCCAAGGCATCTTGGGTGCCGATCAGCGCCGGCTGCGGCGTCTTGCCGATAGGGTCCAGATAGTTGGAGGTATGCAGCACCAGTTGGTAGGTTTCCGCCCCCGCCGGTAAAGGGACAACCATCTCCCGATGACGGGCGAACTGATCCGGCCTAGTCTCGGACACGGTTCCAGATCGCGTCGCGTGGCGCCCGTTGATCCACAAAACATAATCCCGCCGGTGGCGCGGCAGATAGATGGCGAGCCGCTGGGCATGAGGCGCATCGACGTCTTCCGGCGGCAGGATGGTCAGGACATAGGTGCCGAACCCGATCCCGTCGAATGGCGGCTCTTCCCCATCGGCATGAGCCCAGGCACCCTCGAGCGGCAGCGGGCGCCCCACCGCCGGCCCCGGGGCGGGCTTTTGCGGCGGCAGCAGCACCCCCGGATAGAAAAGCCAGGTGCCGCGAACCTTCGCATACCCCGATGCCGGCGGTGTCCAATGGCGCAGGTCGAGCACGCCGTCCACCGCGCGCACCGGTTCCGTCGCCCAAGCCGCACCGGTCAGGCCGCAGAGCAGCACCGACAGAATAAAAAGAATTCTGATGCCGGAAATTGGCAAGTCTCCCCAGAACCTGGACGGCACAGGGCCGCCGCGCGCCTTGCACAATACTGGACCGGGAGAGGCCAACAAATAGCCAGATGGCTAATACTACGCAGCCCGTATCAAAGTTAACCTGCGCCGTTCCATCGGGTCTTTCCATCTCGAAAGGCCCGGTGAGCCATCGCACCAGGCGGGAGGCATGGCCATGTTGCGGAATACCGGCGCGCTGCGCGGGATCGCCATCGGGGGCCTCACGGCATTCGTGCTGATCCTTCTTGCCGCCGCCGCCCCGGCCGAAGACGGATGGCGTGCCGACAACCAAACGGATTTCACGGTCAACGTCTATTGGGCCGCGATCGGATGCACGGGTGCCGCCGACCGTTGTGTCCGCAGCGACGGCAACATCCGGAACGTCTGCCGGCACCAGGAACTGGCCCCCGGGAAAAGCGCCGGCTACACCTTTGCCGCTGAGGCGACGGAGCGCTCGAAGCTTGTCTGCGCCGTGAATCAGGGCAGCCTGTCGGCGATCACGCGCGCCACGGCGGACCGGGCAAAAACCGGCATCCGCCACAACGAAGTGGATGGCGCGCCAGAATGGTACCGCGATTGATCACGCGTCACCTGTCCGCAAAGGGTCAGAAGCGGACTTCTCAAGGAATACGATTAAGGTCTGCTAGGGCTGGAAACTGGGCCGTTACGAATGGGGCCGGTTAGTCGCGTATTCTTGCCCGGTATTTCATATCGATGCGGCCATTCTAAGCTGTGATTTGGCCAACTTTAGCTGTGATTGGCCAAAGTTAACTGTTTCCGACATAAGCTATTGAATTACTTAAAAGAAGGATGGCTGGGGCGCCAGGATTCGAACCTGGGAATGCCGGTACCAAAAACCGGTGTGTTAAGCCACTTCACCACGCCCCAATCGCCGGGTGTCCGTCCCCTACAGGGACGGGCCGACTTCTTAGACCATCTGTTGGTTCTGGGCAAGGGATGCGGAGTGTTGAAACGACGGTGCGGGCGGCTCAGTTCAGCCCGTCGGCGGGCGGCGCCAGGCGGCCGACGGCGACCCACCAGTCCGGTTCCGCGTCATAAAGCCTTGCGGCGGCGGCAAGCGCCGCCTCCGTTGTTTCGTACAGCGCGAAGCAGGTTCCGCCCGATCCGGACATGCGGGTCAGAAGCGGCGCCTCCGTCGCGTCGAGGGCATCCAGGACCCTGGCCACGGGCGGGCAGAAGGCACAGGCGGCCTCGGTCAGGCCGTTGCCACGGGTTTTCAGAAGATAGGCCAGATGGGCCGCGTCGATGGGTGTTTCCCGGAACCGGTCCGGGCCCTGAAAGCCTCCGGTCCGCGCCTTGAACACGGCCGGGGTCGAGACCGGCACCTTGGCGTTGACCAGGACCAAGGGGGCCGCGGGCAGGGGCGGGGCGGCCTCGATCTCGCCGCCGATGAAGGCGGGCCGTCCGACCCAGCACACGGGCACGTCGGCCCCCAGTTCCAGGGCCAGGGCGCGCATCCGGGCCTCCGCTATTTCCACACCCCAGAGCCGGCACAGCGCCTTCAGCGCCGCCGCCGCATCGGCCGATCCGCCGCCGATGCCCGATGCCACGGGTAGGCGCTTTTCCAGGACCAAATGGGCGCCGGCGGTGATGCCGGCAAGTTCGCGCAGGCGCCGGGCCGCGCGCAGCACCAGGTTATCGGTCTCGTCGGCCAGATCCTTGGCGAAGGGGCCGCGCACGGTCAGCGTCAACGAACCGTCGGCGGCGGCCCGCGCCTTGATCTCGTCGCCCACGTCGGCGAAGGCGATCAGGCTGTCGAGCAGATGATAGCCATCATCCCGCCGCCCCGTGACATGCAGGTACAGGTTCAGCTTGGCCGGCGCCGCGACGCTAACGATGGCGTCGGCCACCTACAGACCTTTGTCCAGCTTGGCCTTGATCTTGGGGATCAGGTCTTTATCCGGGTCCAGGGAGAGCGAGCGCTTCCATTGGAATTGCGCTTCCAGCTTGCGCCCCACTTTCCAGTAGGCGTCGCCGAGGTGGTCGTTGATCACCGGATCCTGAGGCCGCAGTTCGACGGCGCGCTCCAGTTCAGCCACGGCCTTGTCGTATTGGTTCTGGCGGTAATAGGCCCAGCCCAGGCTGTCGGCGATGAAGCCGTCGTTGGGGGCCAGAGACACCGCCTTCTTGATCATGTCCGTGGCGCGATCCAACTGTTCGCCCTGGTCGATCCAGGTATAGCCCAGATAGTTCAGCACATAGGGCTGGTCCGGTCGCAGGTCGAGCGCCTTCAGCAGGTCCTTTTCCGAATCCTTCCACCGCTTGGCGCGCTCGAACGCGATGCCACGCGCGTAATACAGGCTCCAATGATGAGCCTGTGGGTCCTTCACGCGCTCGATCGCCGCCGAATAGGCCTTGGCCGCCTGCGGATACTTTTCCATGCGCCGGTAGACGTCGCCCAAATGCAGGTGCGGGTCCGGCAGGTCGGGGCGCAGCTTGGCCAGCTTTTCCAGGCGCTTGACCGCCACATCCGTGCGCTTCAGGTCGCCCATCAGGGCGGCGGCCTGAAGCTGGGCGCTCCAACCGTAGGCCGAGGCCGCGTCGACGCTGTCGTATTCCTTGACGGCCTGTTCCAGGCGCTCGTCCGATTGCAGGACGTCGGCCAGGATGAAGCGTGCCACGGGGAAATCGGATTTCAGGTACAGCGACAGCTGGATCAGCGCGATGGCGGTTTCATGCGCGTTCTGGCGGCGCAGGGACGAGCCGATGTCGTACAGCGCCTCGGCAGCGCCATCGCGGGCGTTCTTGATGGCGAGCGGCGGTTTCTTGCCGGCCGCCATGCGCTTCATGGCCGTATCCATAAGCCGCGATACGGGATGTTCGCTGAGGTAGAGATTATAGATCGCCTTGGCGCGCTCGGTGTCGCCGGCGCGTTCCAGAAGCGCGCCCAGAAGATGGGTGACCCGGGACGACGGCGGCGACTGCCGTTCGATGACGCCGGTCAACAGTTTGCCGGCCTCCTCGGTCTTGCCGGTCAGTTGCAGGATCAGTGCCTCGTGGATTTCCACCAGGTTTTCGATCCCCTTCTTGTCCTCAAGCGGCTTCAGGGCGCTCAGCGCCTCCTCAGCCTTGCCCTGTCCATACAGGGACCAGGCAACGAGAAGCGGCTTGGTGAATACGGAAAGCCCTTCGTCCGGCAGTTTGCTCAGCAACGCTTCCGCATCCTTAAAGCGTTTGTGCTTCATATGGTCG
Source organism: uncultured Rhodospirillaceae bacterium (assembly GCA_963972065.1). Lineage (GTDB taxonomy): Bacteria > Pseudomonadota > Alphaproteobacteria > Rhodospirillales > Casp-alpha2 > UBA1479. The sequence continues at coordinate 27,628 of CAXAVJ010000018.1, read as the reverse complement.
ATGGCGACGGTCAACTGGGCGATGGTCTGGTCCGGGTCTTCCTTCAGGTAGTCGCGGGCCAGGGCGACGGCGGTCGCCACGCGGCCTTCGACCAGGTTGACGATGAAGGTCTGGCGCAGCAGGCCGGGGGTGGCCGGGCGCTGGATCAGGGCGGCGCCGTAGAATTCGGCGGCGGCGCCCAGGTCGCCCTCGCGCTGGGCCTGGCGGCCGGCGAGATAGTTGCCGATGAAGGTATTGGCGCTTAAGGCCTCTTTGGCGTCCGGCTTGGCGTTCGCGGCACCGGTTGAGACGGCCAGGGCGGCGGCGCAGATCACTCCGGCGGCGAGGGAACGGCGAAGGCGGCGGGATGGGGTCACGGGCGGTCTCGAACCTCGGGATCAATGGGGACGGGCGGTAACCGGAAATCAGTCTAACCGACGCCGGTCCGGGCCGCCATATCTCGCGGCCTTATACCTTGTCGCTGTATCCTTTGGCGAAAAAAGGGCAGTCGCGCATAATGCGGCCATGACCACTCCCCGATCCGCCCGGCCCCTGGTTCTCGCGTCTTTGGAAAACGGCGACGGCACGCGCTGCGTCGACCTGTTCCGCCGCGCCGACGGCACCCATGGCTTCGAGGAATACCGCCGCGACCCGGAAGACCCCCGCGGTTGGTCCGGCGCCGCCGGTTTCGGGGCACGGATTTTTGCCGACGAAAGCGCCGCCCGAAGTGCCGCCGAATTGGCCGTTAAATGGCTGTCTGCCGCGGTTAACGGTTAAAATTCGCTTGTGTTTAAGAGCGTTCGAAAGTACGAATCTTGACGTGATTATGCCCCAGCCGGTTTTGGCAGGCGGTGACCGGACCCTTCGGATCCAAAAACCCCACCAACCCCAGGAAGCGTCGATCACCCGGAAAGCGCGGTTGCTGTTCCGGTATCTCACCATGTCGTGGCGCCATCCGCCCGGCAACTAGTACAGGACTGTAAGTACATGACCACTGGAACGGTTAAATTCTTCAACCAGCAGAAGGGCTACGGCTTCATCACGCCGGAAGATGGCTCGAAGGACGTTTTCGTCCACATCACCGCTGTCGAACAGTCCGGCATGTCCGGTCTGGCCGAAGGCCAGAAGGTGAGCTTCGAAGTCCAGAACGAAGCCCGCGGCCCCAAGGCCGTGAACCTGCAGGAAGCTTGATCCGAAAGGATCCAGTCTAGATCCAAGCTTCAACTGGGTTGAAGTACGGTTCCAGGGTCATCCTCCGCAAGGGGGATGACCCTTTCCTTTTTTGGGGGCTTTCCGTGACGGTCTTTGCGGAAATCGCGCGTCGCCCGTTCTTTACATTTTTGTGACAGCCGTTCGTCGGCTACCATCCGGCCCGACTTCAGGGGGCGGCGGGGGACCATCGATTGACCGGCTATATCTTCTTGCTGCTGGCGGGCGTCGCCGCGGGAACGCTCAGCGGCGTCGTCGGCACCGGCGGGTCCATCGTGTTGATGCCGATCCTGGTCTATCAGTTCGGCCCGCAGCAGGCGGTGCCGATCATGGCCGTCGCCGCCGTTCTGGGCAACATCGGCAAGGCCGTGGCCTGGTGGCGCGAGGTCGATTGGCGGGCCTTCTGGGCCTATGCCGTGCTCGGCGTGCCGGGGGCGGCCTTGGGCGCGCGCACGCTGCTGGTGCTGCCGCCCAGCGTGGTCGAGACGGTGCTGGGCGGGTTCTTCCTGTTGATGATCCCGGGGCGGCGCTGGATGCAGGCCCGCGATATCCGCATCCGCTATTGGCAGATGGCGGTTATCGGCGGGCTGATCGGCTATCTCAGCGTCATCGTGCTGTCCACGGGGCCGCTCAGCATTCCGGCGTTCCTGGCGATCGGCCTGACCAAGGGGGCGCTGATTTCGACGGAGGCGGCGGCGTCCCTCGCCCTGATGATCGCCAAGGTCGCGACGTTCCAGCAGGCGGGGGCGCTGCCGGGTCCGATGATCCTGCAGGGCCTGATCGTCGGCGGATCGATGATGGTCGGCGCCTATTTCGGCAAGCAGGTGATGGCCCGCATCAGCCTCAAGGTCTTCGAAAACGTGATGGACGTGATGCTGTTCTGTTCCGGGATGGCCCTGTTGTGGACGGCGGTTAAATGAACGCCCGCCACGGTACCGGATTGTGCTCATGCGAAATCCAATGGACTCAAGGGGTTCCGGGCACTTAACCTGACCCCCGTGGATGTCTGCCTCGGGGGATTTAATGAGCGGCTACGACTACGATCTGTTCGTCATCGGCTCCGGCCCGGCGGGCCAGCGCGCGGCGGTGCAGGCGGCCAAGCTGGGCAAGCGGGTGGCGCTGGCCGAACGCCAGACCGTGGTCGGCGGGGTGTGTCTTAACACCGGCACGATTCCGTCGAAGACGCTGCGTGCCGCGACCATGCATTTCTCCGGCTATAACGAACGCAGCGTCTACGGCTCGTCCTACAAGGTGAAGCAGGAAGTCACCATGGCCGACCTTCTGGGCCGCGCCGACCATGTGCGCCAGATCGGCATCGACGTGACCCGCCACCAGATGCAACGCAACGGCATCAAGATCATCGAGGCCGAGGCCGCGTTCATCGACCCGCACCGCATCGAACTGCACCCCTGCGCCGGCGGCCCGCCGTCCCAGGTCACGGCTGAAAAGGTCGCGATCGCCGTTGGTACGACGACGACGCGGGACGACAACATCGCCTTCGACGGCAAACACATCTTCACCTCGGACGATATCCTCGACCTGCAGACCCTGCCGAAAAGCCTGACCGTGATCGGCGCCGGGGTGATCGGCATCGAATACGCGACCATCTTCGCGACGCTGGGCGTGCGGGTCACGGTGATCGACAAGCGCCTGCGGATTCTGCCCTTCGTCGACGAGGAAATCATCGACACCCTGGTCCACCTGATGCGCCAGGAACGGGTGACCCTGCGCATGGGCGAGGAGGTTTCGGGCATCGACCTGATCGACGGCGAGCAGGGCCAGAAGGTTCATATCGCCCTGAAAAGCGGCAAGCACATCAACTGCGAAACCGTGCTCTATTCCATCGGCCGCACCGGGGCGACGGACAGCCTCAACCTGGACGCGGCGGGCGTCACCGCCGATCCGCGCGGGCGCATCACGGTCAACGCCAGCTACCAGACGGAGGTCGATCACATCTATGCGGTCGGCGACGTCATCGGCTTCCCGAGCCTGGCTTCGACCTCCATGGAGCAGGGCCGGCTCGCCGCCTGCCATGCCTTCGGCGTCGAGGCGCGCAGTTTCCCCGACCTGTTGCCCTACGGCATTTACACGATCCCGGAGATTTCCGTGGTCGGGAAGAACGAACAGGAATTGACCGAGGCCGAAATCCCCTACGAGGTCGGCCGCGCCGCCTACAAGGAAATCGCCCGCGGCCAGATCGTCGGCGATCAGGCGGGGTTGCTGAAGCTGTTGTTCGATCCGCAGTCGCGGAAACTTCTGGGCGTGCACATCATCGGCGACGGGGCGTGTGAGATGATCCACATCGGCCAGGCGGTGATGTCGCTCGGCGGCACCATGGATTACCTGATCGACACGGTGTTCAACTACCCGACCTTCGCCGAATGCTACAAAACGGCGGCCTTCGACGGGATCAATCGCATCGGCTGAGCCGACGGGTCAGACTTCCTTGACGCTGGAAATGACGAACCCCTGGCTGGCCGGATAGCGGCGTTCCGCCCGGCTGCGCGCTTCGTTCTCGTCTTGGCCCGAGAACTCGATGAAATGGGTGTCCGCCCATTCGTCCTTGAATACCTTGTGGCTGCCGCCGGCTTTCAGGGCGTCCAGAACGTCGTTGTTATGGATCTCGAATTCAAAAGTTGGCATGTGCCGATCTCGTCCGTCACTTGTGCTCAGCGGACCGTTCCCGGATCACGCATGCGCGCCGCGGGCGGCCGGGGTCTGAGAAGGGTTTTACTGTCCGGGGCCTATGTACGCCGCAGCGGCGTGGCGGGCAGTGACACGTGTCACATAGCGCCCGTCGGTCTTGCCGCCGCCCGATGGTCCAGGCCGGATTACACGGCGTCGGCCAAGGCTTTCTTCAGTTCCTGCAGCCTGTCGGACAGCGTATCGAGCAACTGGCGCACTTGCGGGTTTTCCGCATCGTCGCGCAGCTGATGGTCCAAGGCGGCGACGGCATCGTATGCACGGGTCGCGCGGATGTTCCCGCTGACTCCTTTGAGAGTATGGGCCAGTCGGGCGGCGGCCTCCACATCCCCGGCGGTCAGGGCGTCCCTGATCTCCGCATCCTTGTCGAGGTAGTTGTTCCTGAAATCACCAAGTAGTTTTCGCAGAATTGCGTCATTGCCGCGCAGCATGGCGCGCGCGGCCTCCATGTCGATCCCGTCGATGACATCGGGAAGGGTGTCGCGCGGCTTGTCCGCTGCCTTGCCGGGGGCCGTCGTCTTGGCATCGTGTTCGCGCCGCGTGCCGGACGGGCTGATCCAGCGTGCCAGCGCGCCGAACAGCAAATCCGGATCAATCGGTTTGGTGACGTAGTCGTTCATGCCGCTGGCCAGGCATTTGTCGCGTTCGGACGCCAAGGCATGCGCTGTCATCGCGATGATCGGGATATCCTGAAACCGGCGGTCTTCACGAATGGCTACTGTGGCCTCATAACCATCCATTTCGGGCATCTGAATGTCCATCAGCACGGCATCGAAGGGCTGTTCCGCGACCATGGCGACGGCTTCCCTGCCGTTCTGGGCGATCGACACCCGCATGCCCGCTCCCTCAAGAAGTTCCCGGGCGACTTGCTGGTTGATGTCGTTGTCTTCCACCAGCAGGACGCGGGCACCGGTAAGCGTTTCTAAGTTCGGTGCCACGACCTTGTGCGTGCGGTCAGACAGTTCTGCGGGTGATGCGGCGGAACGCAAATTCATGATGGCGTTGAAAAGCTGAGACTGGTTCAAGGGTTTGGTCAGAAATGTATCAATTCCGATGTCATCCGCCTGTTGGTGGAGGTCATCCTGATCAGGGGCGGCGACCAGGATGATTTGCGGGGCGTGCGACCGCCAATCCTCCGATTGGATGTGCCGGACCGTTTCCAGCCCGCTCATTTCCGGCATAAGGGAATCCATTAGAACCACGTCAAAAGGCATTCCGACATTCTGTGCTTGCCGCAAGGCCTCAAGTGCCTGATGTCCTGACGCGACGGCCGTGCCTTTCATGGTCAGGGTTTCAATGGCTTCAAGAAACACGGTCCGGGCCGTTTCATTGTCGTCGACGATCAGCACACGCAGGTCGCGTAAGTCGACCCGAGGCTGTTGCGAGGTTGCCGCCACAGCCTTCCCCTGTTCCAGGGAGACGGTGAACCAAAAGGTGCTGCCGACGCCTTCTTCGCTTTCAACGCCGATTTCCCCGTCCATCAGGTCGACAAGGTTTCGGCATATCGCCAAGCCAAGCCCGGTGCCGCCGTATTGGCGCGTCGTTGAGGCATCGGCTTGCGAGAACGGTTTGAAAATTTCCGCGACCTGCTGCTTCGTCATACCGATGCCGGTATCCGATACGGAGAACCTGATCCGCGGTCGGTCGTCCTGCATGGCCACGAGGTCAATGGCGAGGACGACCTCACCTTTCTCCGTGAACTTGATCGCATTGGTCGTCAGATTGACGAGAATCTGGCCCAGCCGCAGGGGATCACCGACAAGGTCCAGGGGAACATCGGGGGCGGTCTTGTAGAGAAGCTCCAGCGGTTTGCCGCTGGCTCTTACCGCCATGATCGGTGCGAGCTCGTCCAGGACCGTGTCGAGCCGGAAGGGGATGGATTCAATCTCCAGCTTGCCGGCCTCGATCTTGGAGAAATCCAGAATGTCGTTGATGAGACCCAGCAGGGATTTGCCCGCCGATTGAACCTTCGTCAGATAGTCCCGCTGCCGGCCCGACAGATCGGTTTTCAAGGCCAGCATGGTCAGGCCGATAATGGCGTTCATGGGGGTTCGTATTTCATGGCTCATGGAGGCCAGGAATTGGGACTTGTGCTGTTCGGCGGTTTCGGCAATTTGGCGCAGTTGCGATTGTTCCTCGGCCATTGTTGTCATCATCTGGGCCTGATTTTCCAGGGTCTCTTTCGACGACTGCAGATCAACGATGGTCGATTCCAATTCATCAATGGCCCACCGTCGGCGTTTGTCGGTTTGAACAATGAACCGCGCGCTTACCGCGGCGGCGGTAAGCAGCAGGCACAGAAGAACGGCGGCGGCCAGCCAATGTGTCTGCTTGAAGTCATCGATCAGTCCCGGCTGCAAGTAGCCGACAACCCGCCACAAAGAGCCGTCCACGTCCCGTTGACTATGGGTATTCTCAATCTCGAGGCTGGACAGATAAATATCCCGATGCGTTGAAATGTGGTCCCGCGCGCCGTCCGCGTTTATCTCGATCAGGTTGTCCCGTTGTTTATGGACGAGCGCCAGAAAATGGCCGGGACTTTGGTGGGAACTCAGGATTTTTTGCACGGTCTCCGGATAAAAGCTGACGAAGAAGACGCCCCGCAAGCCGTCGGGGCCCTGCCATGGCGCCATCACGTCGAAATGGTAATTGTGCGGCTGGGGGTGAATGACGGACTGGAACACTGCGTGTTCGGCGGTCACCCGGTGGATCGAGACGACGTATTCCTGGATGTTCTGTTGGCAGGCCGGACCGACCAGGCCTTCAAGGTCGTTGACCAGGTCTTCGCCCTTCACGTTGGCGATGGTGAAGGTGAAGTAATTGGGAAACCAGCGCGCGAGGCTTTCCTCGATTTCCGCCCGTAATTTCCGGTTGTCGATATTTTCGGCATAGGCGGCCAGCAGATCGCTTTTTTCGAGGGCGAAGGTCCGAACATGGCGGCGATGGCCGGCGAGAAGAGCCTCGATCGCAATTGAGGCTTCCTTCGTCTCGATCTCGATGATCGAAACGTGGCGGTCTTCGAAGGCGTCGATTTCGCGATGCGTCAGCTGCAGAACCGCGCCGCCCACCAAAAAGATGGCCGACACCACCAGCAGAATGGTGCCCTTCGGCCGGTCGGTCGCCGCTGTCATCGGTTGTTGTGATCCCGGTGGGGCCATTTTCTGCTGCCTTGGAGTTCCATCGCCCGCAGTGTGGCGGCGCGCGCGTTTCTCCGCCAATCCGCGATCATTCCCTGTTTGCGGGCCGGTGGCAAATGGCGCGATGGAAAACGCCCGGTCGGCGCGGGTCACATATTCGGGTAGTTCGGCCCTTCGCCGCCCTGGGGCGTGACCCAGTTGATGTTCTGGGTCGGGTCCTTGATGTCGCAGGTCTTGCAGTGGATGCAGTTTTGACCGTTGATCTGGAACTGCGTCTTGCCGTCGACCTCGACGTACTCATAGACCCCCGCCGGGCAGAACCGGGCTTCCGGTCCCGCATACTCGGCCCAGTTGACGGCCATGGGCACGGCGTCGTCCTTGAGCGTCAGATGGCAGGGCTGTTCTTCCTCGTGGAAGGTGCCGGCCAGTTGCACGGACGACAGCTTGTCGAAGGTCAATTTGCCGTCGGGCTTGGGATAGTCGATGGGCTTGCAATCCTTGGCCTTCTTCAGGGCCGAATGGTCGGCCCGGTTCTTCAGCGTCCAGGGCGCATGGCCGAAGAACAGGAAGGTGTCGATGGCGCCCAGCACCAGGCCGGCCCACATGCCCCAGTGGAAGTTGGGCCGCATGTTGCGCGCCTTATACAGCTCCTTCCACACCCAGCTGTCCTTGACCGCCTGGGTATAGGCGGGCAGGCCGTCGGCCGGATTGGCGCCGGATTGCAGGGCCGCGACCACGGCCTCGGCGGCCAGCATGCCGGTCTTCATGGCCGTGTGGCTGCCCTTGATCTTGGGCGTGTTGAGGAAGCCCGCCGTGCAGCCGATCAAACAGCCGCCGGGAAAGCTCAACCCCGGCACGGACTGATAGCCGCCTTCGTTGAGGGCGCGCGCACCATATGAAATACGCCGTCCGCCTTCCAGGATCGGCGCGATCGACGGATGGGTCTTGTAGCGCTGCAACTCGTCATAGGGCGAGAGATAGGGGTTCTGATAATCGAGCCCGACCACGAAGCCGAGTGCCACCTGATTGTTTTCCAGGTGATAAAGGAACGAGCCCCCGTAGGTCTTGGAATCCAAGGGCCAGCCGATGGTGTGCAGGATTTCGCCGGGCTTGTGGTTCTCGGGCTTGACCTCCCACAATTCCTTGAGGCCGATGCCGTAGGTCTGCGGGTCGGCGGGCGTGCCTTCCGGGCCCTTGGACCGCAGATCGAATTTCTGTTCCAGCGTCTTGGTCAGATGGCCACGGCAGCCTTCGGCGAACAGGGTGTATTTGGCGTGCAGTTCCATGCCCGGCTGGTGGTTGGGGCCGGGGGTGCCGTCGCGGTTGAGGCCCATGTCGCCCGTGGCGATGCCCTTCACCGTGCCGTCGTCGTGGTACAGCACCTCGGCGGCGGCGAAGCCGGGATAGACCTCGGCGCCCAGGGCCTCCGCCTGTTCGCCCAGCCAGCGGCAGACGAGGCCGAGGGAGACGATGTAGTTGCCGTGGTTCTTCATCTGCGGCGGCGTCGGCAGGCGCAGCGCCCCGGCCGGGCCCAACAGCAGGAACTTGTCCTTGCCGGCCGGCGTGTTCAGGGGGGCTCCCTTTTCCTTCCAGTCGGGGATCAACTCGTTCAACGCCCGCGGCTCCAGCACCGCGCCGGACAGGATATGCGCCCCCACTTCCGAGCCCTTTTCGACGACGCAGACGGAAACCTCCGGATCCAGCTGACAGATGCGGATGGCGGCGGACAGGCCCGACGGCCCCGCGCCCACGATCACCACATCGAATTCCATGGATTCCCGTTCCATTCTCGTCGTCCTCGCGTCTTAAATTGATGTTGCCCGCAATGTGTGTCTGCGAACGCTGGTTATGGCATTCCTTGGGCGTCCGCTGCAACTCGCCTTGTGGATTCAAAGGGGATAACCCGCCGTACGGGTTGTGATAGGATTTGGCCATGACCCAGACGGCAACCGATCCGATCGCATTAAAGGCGCTGTTGCAGTGGTATCTGGAAGCGGGTGTCGACGAAGCCATCGCCGATCAGCCCCAGGACCGCTTTGCCGAGCAAGCCCGACTTCTGGCGGCCAGGGCGTCGGCCCCGGCGGCCCGCCAGGGCTTGAACGACGGGCCGATGCCGCCGTCGCCGACGCGGGGTGCGGCACCCCAGGGGCGCGGGCCGCTCACGAAACCGGCGGCCCCGGCCCAGGTTTCCGATCAGGCGGCGGTCAAGGACGCGGTCGCCCAGGCGGCCAAGGCCGAGACCCTGGACGAATTGCGGGCAGCCCTCGAAGGCTTCGACGGCTGCGCGCTCAAAACCACGGCGTCCAACCTGTGTTTCTTCGACGGCAATCCCCAGGCCCGCGTGCTGCTGGTCGGCGAGGCGCCGGGGGCCGAGGAAGACCGCCAGGGCCTGCCCTTCGTCGGGCCCTCGGGCAAGTTGCTTGATGCCATGCTGGCCGCCATCGGCCTCGACCGTCACGGCGAGGGCGACAGCGCCGTGCTGATTTCCAACACCGTGTTCTGGCGCCCGCCCGGCAACCGCACGCCGACGCCGTCGGAAGCGGCGATCTGCCTGCCCTTCGTCGAGCGGCTGATCGAAATCGTCGGCCCCCGCGTGGTGGTCTGCGTCGGCGGCCCCTCGGCCAAGACCCTGTTGGCCCAGACCCAGGGCATTACCCGTCTGCGCGGCAAGTGGTTCGACTACACCACGCCCAAGATGGCCGGTCCCGTGCCGGCGATGGCGTTGTACCATCCGGCCTATCTGTTGCGCTCCCCGGCCATGAAGCGGGATGCCTGGCGCGATCTGTTGATGCTGAAACAAAAGATCGCGGACCTCGGCGACGGCTGAGCCGGCCGGCGCGACAGCCCTGCGTTAACCATAATTTCAAGATGTGCGGCTATGCTTTCGTCGCCCTACAAAATGTGGGACAATGCAGATTGTCACGGGGCGGCGCCAAGGTCTTAACTTGGATGTCGGCAGGGATTCGGCGCGGGCGACGAGGCCGCGTTTGATGCCGCCGGATGGTTGAGGTGCCGGGGACAGGACGCTATAACGTCGCGGCTCATTGGGGAGTAACGCGAAACCGCCATCCATAGGCGGGCCGATTAAGTTAGGGGCTTCATGGCCGGGGTCAAATCTGTGGGCGTGTCCGTTCTGGCCGCTCTCACCATCCAATTCATGGTCTGTTCATCGCCTGCCGTCGCCGGGAGCCTGGCTTCCGTCGCCAATGGCGAAACCGCGGCCGTGGCGCCCGTTTCGGCGACGCCTCAGGCGGTGGTTCCCCGGGTTCTTTCGGATGCCGACACGCAGCTTTATCAGCGCATCTTCGAAGTTCAGGAAGACGGCGACTGGAAAGAAGCCGACCGCCTGATCGCCAAGCTGTCGGACAAGCTGCTGATGGGCCATGTCCTGGCCCAGCGCTACCTGCATCCGCGTAAGTATCGCTCCAATTACAAAGAACTGAAGGCCTGGATGGCGGAATACGCCGACCACCCCCAGGCCAGACGCATCTATCAACTGTCGCTGCGCCGCCGGCCGAAGAACTGGCGCCTGCCGGACAAGCCCGACGTCTTGCCGCGCCAGCCCACATTCCTTGAGGAAGAAGCGGTTGCCGCCGCCGAGGCCGAACAGTCCGAACAGGACGATGAGGAAAAGGCCGCCAAGGTCCTGCCGACCAAGCGGCTGAGCCGCGCCGACGCCCGCCGCTCGCGGGCGCTGAAATACAGGATCACCAAGTCCCTGCGTCGCGGCCATACCCTGATCGCCAAGCGTCTGATCCAATCGCCGGACGCCCGGCGACTGTTCTCCACCGCCGAGATGGATCAGGCCAAGGTGCAGTTGGGGACGCGCTATTTCTTCGACCGGCGCACGGACTGGGCCGCCCAATGGCTGGACGGCGCCTTGAAACGGTCGGGCAAGTATCTGCCCGACGGCCATTGGACCTTGGGTTTGATCGCCTGGCGGGCCGGCAACTACGACAAGGCCACGACCCATTTCCGTGCCGCCGCCGACATCGGCTTCGACGACGAATGGATGGACGGGGCCGCCAACTTCTGGGCTGCGCGGGGGCTTCTGGTCACCCGCAAGCCGGAACATGTCACGCATTATCTTAACGGTGCCGCCCGCCATGCGCGCACGTTCTACGGCCTGCTTGCCGCCCGCATCCTGGGTCAAGAGGTCGCCTACGAATGGTCGTCGCCGCCCGTCGTCGCCGAAGCCGTCGGGCGCATCGTCGACGCCCCGCGCGGCCGCCGGGCCATGGCCCTGGTGCAGGCCGGCCAGGACCTGGGGGCGGAACGCGAATTGCGCAACCTGGCCCGCATTTCCGACAAGAACCAGGCACTTGCCATCCTGGCGCTGGCCGATGCCGGCGGCATGGCCGGATTGGCCGTGCGCCTGTCCGACCGCCTGTTCCCGGACGGCGGCGGATTCGACGGTGCCGCCTATCCGGTGCCCGCGTGGCTGCCGTCGGGCGGTTTCACGGTCGACCGGGCGCTGGTCTATGCGGTCATCCGCCAGGAAAGCAAGTTCAACCCCAAGGCAAAAAGCTGGGCCGGGGCCCGCGGCCTGATGCAGTTGATGCCGCGCACGGCCAGCTTCGTGGCCCAGGATTCGTCCCTGCATCGCCACCGCCTGCCCAAACTTTATGATCCGGACCTCAACCTGAAGCTCGGTCAGAAGTACATCGGCATGCTGCTTGCCGAACCGCATATCCAGGGTGATCTGCTGCTGCTTGCCGCAGCCTGGAACGGCGGGCCCGGCAACCTGAACAAATGGCGGCGGCGCATCGAATACACGAACGATCCGCTGCTGTTCATCGAAACCATCCCGGCCTTCGAAACCCGCCACTTCGTCGAACGGGTGCTGGCCAACCTGTGGATCTACCGCGACCGCCTGGGCCAGGACAAACCGTCCCTCGACGCCCTTGCCGCCGGCCAATGGCCGGTCTACAAAGCCTTAGGCCACGGCAAGCTGGAGGTCGCGATTTTCGATGAGCCAACAGATGGAATTTCTGCCCGTTAACATAGCGGTTCTGACCGTATCGGACACGCGGACCCTGGCCGACGACCGGTCGGGCGACACCCTGGTCGAACGACTGACCGCGGCCGGGCACAAGCTGGCCGACCGCGCCATCGTCAAGGACGATGCCGCGGTGATCGCCGATCAGTTCCGAAAATGGATCAACGATCCCGCCGTCGATTGCATCATCTCGACCGGCGGCACCGGGGTCACCGGCCGCGACGTCACGCCCGAGGCTCTTGAGGCCGTCGCGGAAAAAATCATCCCCGGTTTCGGTGAGATGTTCCGCTGGATCAGCTTTCAGAAGATCAAGTCGTCGACCATTCAATCGCGCGCCTGCGCGGGGGTAGCGAACGGCACCTATATTTTCGTGCTGCCGGGATCGACCGGGGCCTGCAAGGACGGCTGGGACGAGATCCTGGTCCATCAATTGGACATCCGCCACAAGCCCTGCAACTTCGTCGAACTGATGCCGCGCCTGAAGGAGCGCTAAGTTTAATGAGGAGTCTGTCTCCAGCTTTGATTGCGGGGTGATTGTGCGCTCATTTTGGTCGGTCGCCCGGTGGAGAAATTATAGAGACACAGGTCGCCTCACTCAAAAATTCAGGCAATATAGAAGTTTATTTTGGTGGGGCACTTGCCCTTTTTACCGTTGTGGAAAGTGGCATTCAGTATCTAGCGGTCCTGTATACCGTAATGTTAGGTGGCCGATGGGATTGCTCCCTGGTTACCGACATCCGTCTAAGATTAAGAATTTTGACTGTTTCTCTCGGGTTTATGGGGTTCTCGGATGGCGCAGCCTCATATTTAATAGGTTCCTTCCAGATGGAATTCGGCGCGTTCTTGTCACACTTGGTTTGTATCCATTTTATTTGAGAACACACAGATTTTACCACGAATTAGACTCCAGCCAGAAAATCCAATTTTGGATAGCACTTTTGATTTTTATGGGAATTTTGGCCGCTGCGATTGGCCCGTGGCTACCGATTATTTTTACCACTCTGATCTTCATCATACTGCTTTCTCGCCATTAATTCTTTCCCAGTGAATGCCGCTTGATCGATGCAACTTCGTCGAACTAATGCCGCGCTTGAAGGAACATCTGGCCTAGGCGGGATGCCGAAAACGCGGGCCCGGCCAGCAAAAAATCCATATTGACGAAAGGCCCGGTCCGGCGCCAAATCCGTAACGGAAAAGCGGCCGCGCGCCCGGTGCCGGGACGGCAGGGCCAACACGGGCCGCAACGTATCCATCGGAGAACTCAAAAGATGCGTGTCGCATTGCCGGCCGCGGCGGTTGCCGTGATGCTGTCGTTTGTTGCCGTCACCACGGCCGTTCAGGCCCAAGACTGCATGGCCGATCCCAAGGCCGCCATCAAGGCCGCCGAAGGCGAATTCAAGAAGGCGAAGGCGGGCCTGGACAAGACCGCGTCGCGGGGCTTCAACAAGAACATCGACAAGGCGAAGATGGCCGCCAAGACGCAGATCAACGATGTTGCCTGTGACAGCGTGGCGAAGGCCCTGGGCTTCCTGGCACCGAGCAAATAAGACCATGCGGCGGCTGTTCCCGCAGGCTGCGTGAATGAATACGCCGAAACCGAACCGCCGACGGGGGCATGCCTTCGTCGGCGTTCGGTCGTCGCGGCACCGAGGCCGATTCGCTCCCTTTTCGCCCGTTTGGTTATCCACAGATCTCGATATGGGCTGTGGAAAACCCGAATCAGCGAATCCTGAAAACGTCAGTTTCCTGAAAGTTTTATCACGTATCCTTGCGGTTGCGGTGGAGCCGGCATTTTTGCCCGCCAGTTTCACTATAGTTTTGATATCATTCCTGTGCTGGATTTGCCGCGTCTAAGGGGGCCCGATGGACAAGTTCATGAAAAGCCTGTTGATCGGCGTTGCCGCGTCGATCCTGGTGATCGGCGGCATCGCCGGGATCGGCATCTGGGTCAGCTCGGAGCCGAGCGCCGCCGTATCCGCGACCACAGTCAAGGATGACAAGGTGCATACCGTGCGCATGCGCCCGCAAGCCGTGCAGGTCGGCGGCTACAGTCTGAAAAGCAAAGAGAAGGCTAGGCAGCTTCTGGTTTCCGTCGGCATGCGGGTGACCGGCGGGCACAACGCGGCCAAGGTGTGTCAGCTGATGCCCCGCCTTGTGTCTTCCCTGAACACGGCCTTCGCCAATCTGGTCAATTATTCCGGCAATGCCCAGGACGCGATTCCCAAAAACCTGACCGGCCAATTGCAGCAGCGCTTTAACAAGGCACTGGGGGGCCGCGTGGTCGATGATGTGTTCCTGACCGCCTATCAGGACAAAAAGGACATCCCGCCGACCACCTGCCCGGACGCGACCTGACCGCCGCCCGCGGGTGCCGCGTGGATGAACCGGTTGGCGCGCGGAACCTAGACCTTTGGCGTGCTTGTCAGCAGGATTGAGCAAAGTATTCTCAAGACTACGTCGGGTAAATGAACGCCCGCGCGGTCCATCAAAAAAACATATCGAGGGTGCGGCCGAACTTCCGAAGCCATTTCGGAGAGGGAAGGATGCCCGGGTTTATCAAAAGCGTTTTGATCGCTAGCACCGTCGCCGCAGGCACGGTGGGGTCGGTTGCCGCCATCGGGACGGGGTTCGATGTTGCGCTTCCGGGAGGAGGGACGCGTGCCTTCGATCGGGAACCGTCCGTGGTCCGTATGGCGCCGATCGCGGTCCATATCGGCGGCTGGACGCTCAAGAAGAAAAAGAACGAAGACAAGGTGGTGATCGTATCGATCGCCATCGACGTGCCGAACGGCGACGCGCGGGATGCTGTCTGCCGGCTGATGCCACGGCTGGTCTCGGCGGTGAACGGCGAGGTGTCGCGTAACGTGCTGTATCAGGACACCTGGAAGGAAGCCCTGACCGGCAGCCTGGGGCAGCGCCTGACGGGGCGTTTCAACCGCGCCCTGGGCCGTACCCTGATCAACGACGTGCGCTTGCAGGCCCATGGCAGCAAGGCCGAGGCCCCGCCGCCGACTTGTGCCGCCGCCATCTGACGGCCGTACCGGCCCCCCGTGGCGGCAGCGTCATTTTCTAAGCCGACTGCGGGCGAAGGACGGGCCATCGTCGACGTCTTCCAGTTCGTCGATCAGGGCGATTCTGAGGCCCGCGAGATTGGCCCGGCTGTCGGCCAAGGCCTGATCCGTAGACCAGCGCACGCCGCCGAAGGGATCGATGAAGCGCGGCCGGCGACGCAGTCCGACCAGCCAATAGCCGCCATCGGGGGCCGGGCCGAACACGGCGTCATGGCGGCCCAGAAGTTTGAACGCGCGGGCGATCATCTTGGGCTGAATGCCCGGAATGTCCGACCCGATCAGCACCACCGGCCCCGGCGGCAGCAGCGCCATGACCCGCGCCATGCGGGCACCCAGGTCCCCGCCGCCTTGGCTGTGGAAGGACCGGCATCCCGGCGCGGCGGCATGCCACAGACCCCGATCGAAAATGCTTTGGTCCGGCGACACGGCCAGCCAGCAGCGCCAGCGCCGGTCCCGGCCCAGGCGTCGTGTCAATCCTGCCAGCATGCCCCGGTAGAAGGCCCAGGCGCCGACGCCGCCGATGTGCCGCGCCAGACGTGTCTTCACGCGGCCCAGGCGCGGCGCCTTGGCGAAAATGACCAGATGGTTCTGCAGGGGGCGGGTTCTCACTTGTACAACGGCGCGATCCAGCGCGGCGGCAGGCCGGCATAGTACAGGCCCAGGCAAAACAGGTTACGCAGCGGACGCAGCCACCAACCACCCTTGCGATAACGCAGGGCCGAGGTCGTGACGGCCGAGGGCAGGGGAGTCAGGCGATTGTTGCCGATGCGGCGCACCAGGTCCACGTCCTCCATCAGCAGCAGGGGTTGGTAGCCTTCGAGGAAGTCGTAGAACGGCCGCGAAATCACCAATCCCTGGTCGCCATAAGGCAGGCCCAGATGCCTGGCCCGCCAGTTGGCCAAGTCTTCCACCCGCCGCGCTTGCGGCGCCGGATCGTCCAGGATCAGTTGGAAGTATCCGGCCCGGAAATGGTTTTCCCGGTTACCGGTGAAGCCGCGCAGGATGATCTGCCAGCCGCGTTGCAGGGCGCTGTCCGCGTGCAAAAACAGAAGCCACGGCGCCGCCGCCGCCGCCGCACCGGCGGCCAACTGCGGTCCGCGCCCTTGGGGGGATGCGACGACCTTGGCGTCGAAGGCGCGGGCGATGCGTTGGGTTCCGTCGGTCGAGCCGCCGTCGGCGACGATGACCTCGAAATCGATGCCGCCGCCGGACAGGCTGTCCAGGGCGCGGCCCAGGGTCGTGGCGGCGTTCAGGGTGGGGATGACGATGCTGAGGGTCGGGGGCACGATGTTCCGCGCGGCGACGGGCGGCGTGTCCGGTATTTCTTCGTCGGCATCTTCCGGCGGCTCGTTATCTGGCGGCAGATCGCTCACGGCATCAGGCTCCGATGGCGGCGCGGCACCGGCAGGGGCTCATGGCAGGCGTCGGAAAGGCCGGGGGTCAGCGCCGGGGGCGCTGCTGCGGGCGGTTGCGCACGGGGATCGGCACGGGCGCCGGCGGCGGAGCCAGAAGTTCGGCCAGACCGTCGAGGATGCCGTCGATGATTTCCTTGATCTTGCTCATGTCCCCATGCCCAGACCATGTTATTCCGCGGCGGGCCGGAAAACGTCCAGCCCGTAACCTTAACGAAACTCTAACAAACCATGGCGGCTCTGTCACCGGGACTCTTGTCCAGGTGCGTGGGGTGGCGGCCCGTCGTGTGGGCAGACTGGCGGTTTAGCGCCGGGTGATGGTGATCGGGCGGCCCGCCTGATGGTAGATCAGGCCATGGGGAGGCGATTTCTGATCGTCCTCCTCGCAACGGTATTGCGACGTTTCCGCCGCGTTGGGGGCGTCCGGCACGTTCAGGACGATCAGCTTGCGGGCTTCTTCGCTGCTCGAGGCCTTGACCCAGAACGAATCTCCGTCGGCGACGGGATAGATATGGAAATTGGGCAATGCGGTCTCCTTGCTGCCGGTGGCGAGCATATAGGAGTTGGCGGGCGCAAGCGAGGGAACTCGGCGGCCTTCATGTGATACTGCGTACAACAATCACCATCATAAATGTTCTTGTATTGTTCTTATGTCGCGATATCCTCATCCCATGTCGACATCTTTCAAATCCGGGGGTGCCACGAAGGGGCGAGGTGCCGTTTCGAACCAGGACGGCCGCTTCGAGCGCCTGACGCGGGAGGCCGTGGACGACGGATGGAGGGATGACGACGACCTGCCGCCGCCGCGCACCCAGGTCCTCCCCGACACGGCGCGCAAGGTGATTGCGCGTAACACCTCGCCCGACATTCCCTTCGACCGTTCGCTCAATCCTTACCGCGGCTGCGAACACGGCTGCGTCTATTGCTTCGCGCGGCCGAGCCATGCCTATCTG
Source organism: uncultured Rhodospirillaceae bacterium (assembly GCA_963972065.1). Lineage (GTDB taxonomy): Bacteria > Pseudomonadota > Alphaproteobacteria > Rhodospirillales > Casp-alpha2 > UBA1479. Next base: position 10,165 of record CAXAVJ010000018.1, on the reverse strand, counting down.
GGGCTGTCGCCGGGGCTGGATTTCGAAACCAAGCTGTTCGCCAAGCATGACGCGGCGGAATTACTGCGCCGCGAACTGGCGGCCAGGTCCTACCGCTGCCAGACCCTGCAACTGGGCGCCAATACGGACCCCTATCAGCCGATCGAACGGCGGTTCGGGATTACCCGCGGCGTGTTGGAGGTTCTGGCCGCCTGCAACCATCCCGTCTCCATCACCACCAAGTCGGATCTGGTGCTGCGTGATCTCGACATCCTGGCGCCCATGGCGGCCAAGGGGTTGGCGTCGGTCGCGGTTTCCGTGACGACCCTGGACCGGCGGCTGGCGCGGCGGCTTGAACCGCGGGCGCCGACGGCGGCCAAGCGCCTGCGCGCTGTTGAAGGTCTGTCGCGCGCCGGCGTGCCCGTGACGGTGCTGGCCGCACCCATGATCCCGGCTCTTAACGACATGGAACTGGACGCCATCATCGCGGCGGGCGCGCGGGCGGGGGCGACGGCGGCGGGCTATGTTCTGCTGCGCCTGCCAGGTGAGGTCGCGGATCTGTTCGCTGAATGGCTGCAGGCCCATTACCCGGACCGGGCGACGCGGGTTCTGAACCGCGTGCGGGCAAGCCGCGAGGGTGCTCTTTACCGCGCCGAATGGGGAACCCGCTACACCGGCACGGGGATCGAGGCAGAGTTGCTTGCGGCGCGCTTCAAAGCGGCGCTGAAGCGTGCGGGATTGGACCGGGCGCGCTCCGGCAGCCGGTTGCTGCGCTGCGACCTGTTCCGCCCGCCGGTGCCACCGTCGGCGCAAATGTCTCTGTTCTAGCGGCATTCCCATAATCACCATCTGGCGCGGGGCGGGGGAAATGCTACCCTGTCTCCATGGACCCCCAGGCGCCCCCGAAAGAGCTTCCGGAAAAGATCGCCGAGATCGGCGCGGCCGCCGTCGACGCGGTGGCCGAGGTCACGGAAAAGGCCATGACCGCGTCCGACGCCGCCCACGGCAACGACCTGACGGGCATTGCCCTGGTCGTCCTGGCGGCCCTGTTGTGCGGCATGCTGATGACCCGCCTGCGCCAACCGGCCATCGTCGGCTACATCCTGGCCGGGGTGATCCTGGGGCCGTCGGGGCTCAGCGTGGTCAAGGATCACGGTTCCCTCGAACTGCTTGCGGAAATGGGTGTGTTGCTGCTGCTGTTCCTGGTCGGGCTGGAGCTGTCCCTGCGCTCGTTCCGCCGCATGTGGCGGCTTGCCGTGTTCACGGTTGCGTTCCAGATCACGGCCTCCGTCGCCGTGACCTTGCTGTGTTCACAAATTTTCGACTGGTCGACGCCGCTTTCCGTGTTGCTGGGCTTCATGGTCGCCCTGTCGTCGACGGCGGTGGTGGTCAAGATGCTGGAAGACCTGGGCGAACTGCGCACCCGCACGGGGCGGGTCACGGTCGGCATCCTGATCGCCCAAGATCTGGCGGTGGTGCCCATGCTGCTGTGGGTGGGGGCCATGCAGGGCGGCGATTTCGAATGGACGACGATCCCCAAGATCGTGCTGTCCATCGGTTTTCTGGCCTGGCTGATCTGGTATCTGTCGCGCGGGCGTAAGGTCGTCCTGCCGTTCACCGACCGCATCCTGCCCAATGTCGACCTGCGCCCGCTGGCGGCGCTGGCCTTCTGTTTCGGTTGCGCGTCGATCGCCGGGGTCATGGGCCTGTCGGCGGCCTACGGGGCCTTCATCGCCGGGTTGATCGTCGGCAACTCGACCTTGCGCCATCCGATCACGGAAACGGTGGTGCCGATCCAGAGCATCCTGATGATGGTGTTCTTCCTGTCCATCGGTCTGCTGCTCGACATGGCCTATATCTGGGACAACCTGGGCCGGGTGCTGCTGTTGTTCTTCCTGGTCAGCGTGTTCAAGACGGTCATCAACGTGGGCTTTCTGCGCGCCCTGGGGCAGCCCTGGGACCGGGCGTTCCTGGCTGGCGTCATGCTGGCGCAGATCGGCGAATTCTCGTTCCTGCTGTCCGTGGTCGGGGTGTCGTCGGGGGTTCTGAACGCCGACGACTCGCGCCTCGTCGTCTCGGTCACGGTGATGTCCCTGGCCCTGTCACCGCTGTGGGTCGTCACGGCGCGGCGCATTCAGGCCATCGCCCACGAAGGCGTGTCGTCGGGCGGCGAACTGGTCCGCCTGGTCTATGCGCCCGAGACGGAAATTCTGTCGGAAACTCTCGACACCGCGCGATCGCGCACCATGCGCCAGTTGCGCAAGGGGGCCTTGCTGCTGCGCCGTGGGCGCCTGCGCCGGGCGCGGCGCAAGAAGGCGCAGGCCCTGGCCGCCGCCCCGCCGAAGGACGCCGTCCCGGTGGCGGATGACGGACAGTCCAAACTCGCGCCCAAGGCTCCGACAAAACCCAAGCCTAAGCAGAAGGCCAAGTAGCGGTGGGGTGCGATGCCTGATTTCGTGCACGAGGACCGGGCGCGGGCCGACGGCCACGCCGTCGTCTGCGGCATCGACGAGGCCGGACGCGGACCCTGGGCCGGGCCCGTGATCGCGGCGGCGGCGATCCTCGATCGCGCGGGCCTGCCCCTGTCCTTGGCGGCGGAACTGGACGATTCCAAGCGCCTGAAAGCCGCCGCCCGCGACCGCCTGCTGGCGGAGCTCACCCCCCATGCGGTGATCGGCGTCGGGCAGGCCTCGGCGGCGGAAATCGACGCCCTCAACATCCTGCAGGCGACCTTCCTGGCCATGGATCGTGCGGTTCAGGCCCTGGGCCGGGTGCCTGATTTCGCCCTGGTCGACGGCAACCGGCCGCCACCCCTGCCGTCCGCGCCCGGCTGCCGGCTCGATTGTCTTGTCGGCGGCGACGGGCGGTCGCTGTCCATCGCCGCCGCCTCCATCGCCGCCAAGGTGACCCGCGACCGCCTCATGGCCGGCCTCGCGGAACGGCATCCCGGATACGGCTGGGAGCGCAACGCGGGATACGGCACGGCCGCGCATAAGGCGGCCCTGGAGCGCCTGGGCGTGACGCCGGAGCATCGGAAAAGTTACAAGCCGATCCTCAATATCTTGCGCGACGGGGAGTCATGACTCCCATATATGCCCGCAAGACTCTCCTCTAAGTATTTGAATCCAAATACTTCTTGACCGCGACTCCGGCCCTGGCCATGCTCCCCGAATACTGGGGACCTGGGAAAGTCTGACAATGACGAAAAAGCCTGCCACCGCGCGCCGCAAGGCGGCCGCCGCCGAACGTGAGTCCGCAGCCGAACAGGCTAAGGCCTATGCCGACACTATCCACGTCGGCGACTGCGTCGAGTTGATGAACGCCATGCCGGAAGGCAGCGTCGACATGGTCTTCGCCGATCCGCCCTACAACCTGCAATTGGAAGGCGAATTGCACCGCCCCGATAATTCGCGGGTCGACGGCGTCGACGCCGATTGGGACCGGTTCTCGGGCTTCAAAAGCTATGACGAATTCACCCATGCCTGGCTGTCCGCCGCGCGCCGGGTGCTGCAGCCCAACGGCACGCTTTGGGTGATCGGCAGCTATCACAACATCTTCCGCGTCGGCGCGATTCTGCAGGACCTGGGATACTGGATTCTCAACGACATCGTGTGGCGCAAGTCCAATCCCATGCCCAATTTCCGGGGCCGGCGCTTCACCAACGCGCACGAAACCATGATCTGGGCGGCGCGCGACAAGGACGCCAAGTACCGCTTCAACTACGAAGCGATGAAGACGCTGAACGACGATCTGCAGATGCGCTCCGACTGGACCATTCCGCTGTGCACGGGGGCGGAGCGTTTGAAGAACGCCGAGGGCAAGAAGGCCCATCCGACGCAAAAGCCGGAAGCGCTGCTTTACCGCACCATTCTGTCCTCGACGGACGTGGGCGATGTGATCCTGGACCCGTTCTTCGGCACGGGCACGACCGGGGCCGTGGCGCGCATGCTGGACCGGCGCTATGTCGGCCTGGAACGGGATCAGGAATATGCGGCCCTGGCCAAGGAACGCCTGGCCGGGATCGAGCCTTTGGCCGAACCGTCGCTGCTGACCACCCCGGCCAAGCGCGAACAGCCGCGCATCCCCTTCGGTTGGGTGGTCGAACGTGGGTTGCTCAAGGCCGGCCAGACCCTGACCGATCATCAGCGCCGCCATACGGCGCGGGTACGTGCCGACGGAACCCTGGCCTCGGCCGATTTCCGGGGTTCCATCCATCAGGTGGGGGCGCATGTGCAAAAGGCACCGGCTTGTAACGGCTGGCAGTTCTGGCATGTGGAGCTGGGCAACGAACTGGTGCCCATCGACCTGTTCCGCCAGAAGCTACGGGCGGAACTCCACTAGCTTTCCGCTTTCCATGGGAATGTCGTAGACCCGCCGCCAATGGGCGCGGGTCACGCCCATGCTCACCTTGTCATGGCAATGGGTGGCCAATGCCTTGCGCCCCGCGAAATCGCGGGCCTGCACCGGCGCGTGGAAGGTGACCTCGACCATCGCCCCGCGCAGCCCGAACACGGAAATCAGGTGCGGCAGCAGGGTCATGTCGCCGTACCAGGCGTAAAGGGCGCGCAAATCCTGGTCGAGCGGCCGCCCGTCCGCATAGCGGGTATACGCGATGGACACGGGCTGCACCCGGGGCTGCTCCGCCCCCGGGGCCGCGTCGGCGACGGCGAACAGGGCGCTTTTGAACGGCAGGACATGGATGCCGTTCGACGACGTACCCTCGGGAAACAGTATCAGGCTGTCGCCGGCGGCAAGCCGGTCCGCCATCTCGGCGCGCTGGCCGAGCGCCTCCCGGGCGTCGCGGCGGATGAACAGGGTGCGGTAAATTTTAGCGCACAGCCCGAACAGGGGCCAATCCCGGACATCGTCCTTGGCCACGAAGGCGGCGTCGGTCAGCAGGGCCAGCACCGGGATGTCCAGATAGGACACATGGTTGCTGACATAGAGCGTTCCCGTCTGGCCGAGGGGGGCGCCGTTGACCTTGACGCGCAGGCTGGCCAGCCGCGCCACGCCCCGGAACCAGACAAGGGCGATGCGCCTGACGGCGGCGGCGCCCAACGGATAGGCCGCCACCGCGACCGGCAGCAGCGCGCCCGTCAGGGCAAGGAACAATGAAATACGGCCGGCGGACCTAAGGCCCGAGGCGGCGACGGGACCGGCGTCGCCTAGCGCGTCCCACAGGGCTTGTAGTGGCGCTGGTATTTCTCGGTGATGTGGTCCGTAGGTACGATGATGCATACGTCCGTCGTGTTGAACTGGTTGTCGATAACCGCGCCGTCGCCGATGAAGCCGCCGACACGCATGTATCCCTTGATCAGCGGCGGCAGCATGGCGCGGGCCGCCTTTTGATCCAGCCGGGTCAGGGGCACCCGGTCGATCTTCACGTAAAGGTCATCAAGCGCCCGCGCACGGATGTCGCTGGGCGCCATGTGGAAATGATGCAGATAGCTGAGCGCCGGCATGAGCGCTTCCGCGTCCGTGCCGGGCAGCGAGCCGCAGCCGAACATCAATTTGATGTCGTAGGCCGTGAGGTATGCCGCGATGCCGCCCCACAGAAGCTGCATGACCGCCCCCGTGCGGTAGTCTTCATGGACGCAGGAGCGGCCCAGTTCGACCAGTTCGCCCGGATGACGCAGCAAGGCCGACAGGTCGTATTCATGGGCCGAATAGAACCCGCCGTTGGCCTTGGCCACGGCGCCCCGGATCAGCCGGTAGGTGCCGCAGACGAAGGGGCGGCCGGGCTGCGAGCGGTCCGTATCGAGCACCAGCAGGTGATCGCAGACGGCGTCGAAAGGATCGGCGTCGCGTTCATGGCGCGCGGCCTCCACGGTCGGGATGGCGCCCATCTCGCGGTAAAATACGTTGTAGCGCAGGCGCTGCGCGGCCTCGATTTCCTCGGGCGTTTCCGCCAGGCGAATTTCCAGATTGCGGGCACGCACGTCGACCGGGCGTGGCGGGGTGGGGGCAGGCGTCTTTCTCCGGGGGTACGCAAACTTGGGCAGCACCCCTTTGGGAACGGCCAGTTTGGCGAGCATGTTCATGATATCGCGGTCCCTATTGCCGATACGGCATGTCTTGGTTGGTCAGGTGCGTATTCATCGCCCAGGGCCAATTTCACATCTGATGACAGACGGTTCCGGCGAAGACAAAAGAAGCTTTGTTAACGGCGGCGTGACGGTTCGATGACAGGAGAAACCCGTTGGTACGCCTTTGTCGTGGCCCATCCGCGCGCGATATGGCAACCTTCGGCGGAACGGGAGCCTGCAACGGGGATGAATTGGGGATCAGCCGATGAGCGAGAAATGGGACATTCGATTCCTGCGCCTGGCCAAGGAGGTCGCGACCTGGTCCAAGGACCGCTCGACCCAGGTCGGCGCGGTGATCGTTGGGGATGACAAGACGCCGGGGCCTTACGGCTTCAACGGCTTTCCCCGCACCATTGACGACGCCGTCGAGGACCGCCACACCCGGCCCCTGAAATACAAATGGACCGAACACGCGGAGCGCAACGCCATCTACAACGCCGCGCGCATCGGCATGTCACTGAAGGGCTGCACCATCTACGTCACCCATCTGCCTTGCGCCGACTGCACACGGGCCATCGTTCAGGTCGGCATCAAGCGCGTGGTGGTCGATGCCAACAGCCTGGAAAATGCGGACTTCGCATCCCGCTGGTCGGAAGACGACAAGATCACCAAGGCCATGCTGGACGAGGCCGGGGTCGATCTGGGCCTGGTCGCGGCGGACAAGCCGGTTTCCGGCGATGACGACTGACGCCGAAAACCTGCACCGCGACGCCATCGTCATCGACGGGGTCTGCCCGCTGCTGATGGAGCCGGGCAACGTCACCTACTACATGGACGGCGGCCTGACCGCCGCGGTCCCGACCATCGCGATCCGCGAGACGGCGGAACAGACGCTGCGCATTTTCGGGCGCTGGCATCGCTTCATCGAAGGCCATGACCGCCTGCGCCTGGCCCGCAAGGCATCCGATATCGAGGCCGCCAAACAGGCCGGCGACATGGCCATCGTGTTCCACTTCCAGGGCACGGACGCGGTCGAGGATGATCTCGACCTGCTCGACGCCTACAAAGCCCTCGGCCTGGGCATGGTGCAACTGACCTACAACGTCAAATGCCGGGTCGGCGACGGCGCGCTGGAGCGCACGGACGCGGGCCTCAGCCTGTTCGGCCAGGATCTGGTCCGGCGCTGTAACGCGTTGAACCTGATCGTCGACGGCAGCCATACAGGCGAAAGAACCACCCTGGACGCCATGGAAACCTGCGACGGGCCCTTCGTGTTCTCCCATGCCAATGCCAAGGCGCTGCACCCCTCGCCGCGCAACATCACGGACGATCAGATGAAGGCTTGTGCTGCGACCGGCGGGGTGGTCGGCATCAACGGCTTCCCCAGTTTTCTCGGCGACGATTCAAGGCCTAGCCTGGACCGCTTCATCGAATTCATCGACTACGCGGTCGACCTCATGGGCATCGACCATGTCGGCCTGGGCATCGATTATTACATGGGGATGGACCCGATCATCCCCGCCGACAAGGCGCGGGCGCGTTACGACGACGCCATCAAGACGGGGCGGTGGGACGCCGCCGTCTATCCGCCGCCGCCGCATTATTTCCCCAAAGGGATCGAGACACCCGTGACCCTGTCCAACCTGACCGCAGGGCTATTGGCGCGCGGCTATGGCGACGCCGACGTGCGCAAGATCATGGGGGAAAATTGGCTGCGCGTGTTCCGCCAAGTATGGGGCGGCTGACCGGGCAGATCGCCCGGCGGACGATCAGCGGGTCGGGACAGGCGTGTCCGTGGAATAGTCGTAGAACCCACGGCCCGACTTGCGGCCGAGCCAGCCGGCCTCCACATACTTCACCAGCAGCGGGCAGGGCCGATATTTGGTATCGGACAGGCCGTCGTGCAGCACGTGCATGATCGACAGGCAGGTATCCAGGCCGATGAAGTCGGCCAGTTCCAGCGGGCCCATGGGGTGGCGGGTGCCGAGCCGCATGGCTGTGTCGATGGCATCGACCGAGCCGACGCCTTCGTACAGGGTGTAGATCGCCTCATTGATCATCGGCAGCAGGATGCGATTGACGATGAAGGCGGGGAAATCCTCGGCGTTGACCGGCTTCTTACCCAGGTCCGTGGTCAGTTCGCGGATCACGGCGAAGGTTTCTTCGTTGGTCGCGATGCCGCGGATCAGTTCGACCAGATCCATGCGCGGCACCGGGTTCATGAAGTGCATGCCGACGAAACGCTCGGGCCGGTCGGTCTGGGCGGCCAGGCGGGTGATGGAGATGGAGGACGTGTTGGTCGCGATGATCGTGTTGTCGCCCAGATGGTCGGCGAGGGAGCGCAGGATCGCCTTCTTGACTTCCTCGTCTTCCGTGGCGGCCTCGATCACGAGGTCGCAATCCTTCATTCCGGCATAGTCGGTGCCGGTCTTGATCAGCGCCAGGGCGTTCTTCATCTCGTCGGCGGAGATCAGATCGCGTTCGATCTGACGGCTCATGCCGCGTTCGATGGTGCCCATGCCACGCGTCAAAGCGTCGTCGCTGACGTCCAGCATGTAGACGGCGCGCCCGGACAGGGCACAAACATGCGCGATGCCACTACCCATCTGGCCGGCGCCGATGACGCCGATCTTCTTAATCTTATCCGACATTATTTTCTAATCTCCACACTCCGGTGCGCACCGCCCCGGTCCGATCTTTATGCCGGAATTAGGCTGTTCGCACTCGCACAATAGGCTTACCCCCAGGGGTGGTCAAGGCCCGTTCGGCCCTTTGGTATACATGATTCCAAGGTAATGAACGGCCCGGCTGCAAAGGCTCTCCGGTGGGCTCAGCGGGTCGCCCCGGGCACCCAGAGAACGTCCGCCCGCCCGCCGTCGTTGAGCCGGCGGGCCAGCACGAACAGATGGTCGGACAGGCGGTTGATGTACTTCACGGCCTCGGCGTTGACCGCTTCGGTGCCCGCCAGTTCGGTGATCAGGCGTTCGGCCCGGCGGGCCACGGTGCGGGCATGGTGCAGATGCGCCGCCGCCGCCCGCCCGCCCGGCAGGATGAAGGATTTGAGCGGTTCCAGATCCCCGTTCATGGCGTCGATTTCCGTCTCCAGGCGCGCGACTTGCGAAGCCTGGATGCGCAACGCCCCCTCGGACCGCTTGCCGTCCTCAGGCGTGCACAGGTCGGCGCCCAGGTCGAACAGATCGTTTTGGATGCGGCTCAACATGGCGTCGGCCTCGGTATCCGCATCGCTGCCGTCCGGCCCAGTGTAAAGCCGCACCAAACCGATTACCGAATTGGCTTCGTCGACGGTGCCGTAGGCGGCGACCCGGATGTCATGCTTGGGCCGGCGGTCGCCGGACCCCAGCGAGGTTTCGCCCGCGTCCCCGCCCCGGGTGTAGATCTTCGACAAGGTAACCAAGGAATGCGTCCTCCTGCGCCGGATAGGGCGTCTATTTGCCGCTCAGCAGCATGAGAACGGCGAACAGGATGATGGCGATGCCCTGCATGAGCACGCGGGCGCGCATCAGCTTGTTGGAATATTTCGCGTTGAACTTGCCGCCCACGGCGAAGGCGCCGATGCCGACGAACAGCACCAGCAGGGTCAGCGCCAGGGCGATGACGATGAGGATCGTGAAGAACCCTTCCATTTCCGAGATATAGTCCTTTCGATGCCGGGCGTCACCGATTTTCCCGGCTGTTTTACAGTGCCCGCGGCTAAGATGCCGGACTGTCCCAGACTCAAGGAGCCCCCACCATGGACGCAGAAACCCGCAAAAATCTGGAACGCATTTCCGTCGCCACCGTGTCTATGCAGTTGTTGAAGCGAGGATTGCGCCGGGTTGTCATGGCCGGGGTGCGGCCCCTGAACGCACCGGTCAAGCCGCTGCTGGGCGAGGCCTTCACCTTGCGGTTCATCCCTGCGCGGGAGGACCTGTCGGCCCCCGCCGTTCTGGGGGCCGACGGCTATGTGCCGCGCCACGCCGTCGAAGAGGTGCCCGAGGGTGCCGTGCTGGTGATCGACGCAAGGCGCGATGCGGAGACGGCGGTGCTGGGCGACCTGATCCTGGAGCGGCTGAAGGTGCGTGGCGTTGCCGGGGTGGTCGCCGACGGCGGCGTGCGCGACGCGGCGGAGGCGATCGCCGTGGGCCTGCCCGTGTTCGCGG
>CAXAVJ010000017.1:0-52101 GCA_963972065.1 uncultured Rhodospirillaceae bacterium | reverse complement strand
GCGTTGGATACCTTCGCCGGGATGATGCCGCTGACCGTGCAACGCTCGCTTTTGAAGGCCAAGGCCTATTTCCTGAACTAGCCCCCCACACTGACGTAAAGCAGACGAGACCACCATGAGCCCAGACAGCACCCATACCGAACAAACCCTGCCCGCCGGCGCCCAATCGGACGGCCGCGTAGCGGCTGAAGATCTTCCCGCGCCCTATGATGGCCCGCGGCCGCAGGATGCCCTTCCCGAACTGTTCATTCAGGACGGCTACGCCAACGACGACCCGCGTCTGTGGGTGCCGCTGGCGCCGGGCCGCTGGTCGCGGCCGTTGTGCCTCAACGTGTCCAACGGCTATTGGGTGCATCTGACCAAGGTGGTGGGCGGCGGCCTGTTGTCGCGCCACCGCCATCCCGCGCCCGTGCACGGCTTCGTCATCAAGGGCCGCTGGCGCTATCTGGAACGGGACTGGATCGCCGAAGCCGGGTCCTACCTGTACGAACCGCCGGGCGACATCCACACCCTGGTGGTGGAACCGGATTGCGACGAAATGATCACCCTGTTCCACAATACGGGTGCGCTGATCTATTGCGACGCGGACGGCAACACGGTCGGCACCACCGACGTGTTCGACCGGGTCGACGCCTGCCGCAAGCATTTCACCGAGGTCGGCCTGGGCGCCGATTACGTGGAACGGTTTATCCGCTAAGGGGCTCCCCCCTCACCCTGTCCCTCTCCCCCGTGGCCGGGGGCGAGGGGACTCACGGACGAACACTCCCTCTCCCCGTGGGCAGGGGCGAGGGGACTCACGGACGAACACCCCCTCTCCCCCGGGGAGAGGGTTGGGGTGAGGGGTGTTTCCTCGAAATCTTCCGCTAAGCCAAAACCACCAACGCATCCACGGCGACCGGGCGGTCGCCCGCGATGATCACCGGGTTGACGTCGATCTCGGCGATTTCCGGATGGGCCAGGGCGGCCGCACCCACGCCGATGATGGCTTGCGCCAGGGCGATGCGGTCGACGGCCGCCATGCCCCGGTAGGGGCCGAGCAGCGCCTTGGCGCGGATATCATCCATCATCGCAAGGGCGTCCCGTTCGCTGACCGGGGCCAGACGCAGGACCGTGTCGTTCAGGGCTTCGGCGAAGATGCCGCCGAGACCGAAGGTGACGCAGGGGCCGTACTGCGCGTCCCGCGCCATGCCGATCAGGAATTCCCGCTTGCCGGACGCCATTTCCTGGACCAGCAGAGTACCGCCCGGGGGCAGCTTGGCCATCAGGCGGGCCGCCGCCGCCCGGACCGCGTCCGCGTCGGCCAGGCCGATCTCGACCAATCCGGCCTCGGTCTTATGGGCGAGGTCCGGGGCATTGCCCTTGAGCGCCACGGGAAAACCGATTTCGGCGGCGGCCTGTGCCGCCGTGTCCGCGTCGGCGGCAAGGTGTTCCGCCGTCACCGGCACGCCGTAAGCGGCCAGGATCTGCTTGGACTGGTGTTCCGACAGGGTGCGGGAGCCCTGGGCGCGGGCGTTCTTGATGATCTCGGCCGGGGTCATCGGTTGTCCTCCCCACGGGCGTCCAGGAAGCGCCGGTAATCCAGCAGCGCCCGCATGGCGCGCACGGCCCCCCGGGCCGAGAAATACAACGGCATTTGATTGCGCTTGATCTGCGGGATTGCCTGGGCGGCCAGGGACTGCGCCCCGGTCCAGGCGATGATGACGGGCTTGTCGGTCGCCCGCGCGGCCTCGGTGAAGATGTCGCAATAGAAACTGGCGCGCGGCTCGCCCACCATGGTGACCAAAAGGAACACACCGTCGATCGTGTCCTGTTCCAGCACCGTGCGGATGGTGTCCTGGTATCCCGTGGGGGAGCTTCTGATCTGCTGCGTCACGTCGATGGGATTGCGCAATGCGCCGAACGGCGGGATGAACTGTTTCAGGGTTTCCTGGGCGTCCCGGGGTAGTTCCGGCACGTCGAGGCCGAAGCGGTGGCATTCGTCGGCGCAGACGCCGCAGATGCCGCCCGACGGCCCGATCAGGCCCATGCGCGGTCCCTTCGGCAACTTGTCCAAAAGGCGGGAAAAGGTGATCGCCGTGGGCAGCAGATCGGCCGCGTCATCGACCCGCACCACGCCGTATTTCCGGCAGACCGCGTCGAACACGGCGTCGGAGCCGACCATGGCCCCGGTATGGGACGCGGCGGGGGCGGCGGAGACCTCCGACAGGCCGATCTTATAAACCACCACGGGCTTGCCCGCATTGGCCGCCTTGGCGCAGGCGCGGGTGAATTTTTCAGGGTCGCGGATGCCCTCGATGAACATCGCGATCACTTTCGTGTCTGGATCGTCGGCCAGATAATCCAGATAGTCCGCGACCTGCAGGTCGGCCTCGTTGCCGACGGAAATCCAATGGCTGAACCCGCCCTGTTCCTCGGTCCCGGTGCCGAGCATGGAGCCGCCGACGGCCCCCGATTGGGTCAGGAAGGCGATGTCGCCCTTGTTGAAGCGGGGCATGGCGCAGACCATGGAGGTGCAGCAGACCATGTCGTTGGCGATGGAAATCATGCCGTTGGTGTTGGGCCCGCAGAACCGCACCCCGCCTTCCTTGGCGGCGGCGATCAGGTCGGCTTCCAGTTCCGGTTCCCCGGCCTCGGAAAAGCCGGACGCCAGCACGATGGCCGTCTTCACGCCCTTGGCGCCGCAGTCCTTCATCACCGCGACGCTGGCCTTGGCCGGCACGGCGATCAGGGCGAGGTCGATGTCGTCCGGGATGTCCTTCACGCTGGGATAACAGGCAAGGCCCCGGATTTCCGTTTCCTTCGGATTCACGGGATAGACCTTGCCCGGATAGCCGTGGGCAAGCAGGTAGTTGAGCGCGACCGTGCCCAGTTTGTCGCCGCCCACTTCATTCTTTTGTTGGGACGCGCCGACGATGGCGACGGAGCGCGCCCGGATCATGGCGTCAAGCACGGCCGTTATTCCTTGTCGTTGCCTTTGTTTTTGGATTTCGCCTCAAGCATCTCGGCCATGGCGTTGACGGCTTCCTCATGCTCCGGCGTGTTATGGGCCAGGGCCTGGAACGCCGCCGACATTTCCAACAGGGTATCGAGCCGCGCATGATGGCTTTCCCGCAACAGGCGCTTGGTCAGGCGCAGGGCATGGCCCGGGTTGCAGGCGATGCGGTCGGCCAGTTCGTTGGCGGCGGTCATCAGGTCGTCCGCCGCGACGACCTTGGACACCAGTCCACAGCCAAGGGCTTCCTGGGCGTCGATGGTGTCGCCGGTGAAGGCCATTTCATAGGCCTTGGAAAAGCCGACGGCGCGGGGCAGGAAATAGGCCCCGCCGTCGCCGGGAATGATGCCCAGCTTGACGAAGCTTTCCGCGAACTTGGCGTGCTCCGAGGCGATGCGGATGTCGCACATGGTCGCCAGGTCGCAACCGGCGCCGATGGCCGCGCCGTTGACGGCGGCGATGGTCGGCACCTCGATGTTGTAGAACGCCTTGGGGATGCGCTGGATGCCCTTCAGGTAATTGCTTCTGATTTCGGCGGGGATGCCCTGGGACAGGCCGGTTCTGTTTCGCATAGCGAAAATATTCCCACCGGCGCTGAAGGCCTTTCCCGCCCCCGTCAGGATTACAACCTTGACGCTGGGATCATTGTTGACCCGCTCGCAGGCGTCGACGAAATCCTGAGCTTGGACTTTTCCCGACAGGGAATTGCGCTTTTCCGGGTGGTTCATGGTCAAAGTGACCACGTTGTCCCGTTGTTCATAAAGTAGGAAGTGTTCCATTTTTCCGACCCGGCTGTTTCCTTATGGTCTTGTTGTAAACCATCCCGTGGCGTTATAAAACGATTGTATACAATCTGAACCAAGAAAATTAGGATTTAAGTCTTGGAGGACATCCGTTTCACGCCGGGCCTTCTGCCGCCCGAGGCCGAGGCCCTTCGCGCCGAGGTCCGCACCTTCATCGCCGATCATCTTAAGGGCTATCCGGGCGTCAAGCGCGCCAAATCCTGGTCCGGCGCCGACCCGGAGTTTTCCAGGGCCATGGGGGCCGAGGGATGGATCGGCATGACCTGGCCCCAGGAATACGGCGGTGGCGGGAAAAGTTTTCTGGAGCGCTACGTGGTGCTGGAGGAAATGCTGGCCGCCGGGGCCCCCGTTTCCGCCCATTGGGTCGCCGACCGGCAGAGCGGCCCCTTGCTGCTGAAGTTCGGCACGGAAGAGCAGCGCCGGAAATACATCCCCGCCATCACGCGCGGCGAAAGCTATTTCTGCATCGGCATGAGCGAGCCCAATTCGGGCTCGGACCTGGCCTCGATCCGCACGCGGGCGGAGAAGACCGGCGACGGCTGGCGCATCAACGGCCAGAAGATCTGGACCTCCAAGGCCCATACGGCTCATCACATGATCGCCTTGGTGCGCACGCAACCCCAGGACCCCAAGGACCGCCATGCGGGCCTGTCCCAATTCCTCATCGACATGAAGGAAACCAAGGGGGTGACCATCCGCCCGATCCGCAACATGGCGGGGGAGCAGATGTTCAACGAAGTGTTCTTCGAGGATGCGGAGGTGCCCGCCGACGCCCTGGTTGGAACCGAGGGCGGCGGCTGGGGCCAGGTGACCACGGAACTGGCGTTCGAGCGCAGCGGGCCGGAACGCTATCTCTCCAGCTACCAACTGCTGTTCGAACTGGTGCGGGAGATCGGTGCCGACGCGGGGCCGGGGGAAGCCGCCGGGATCGGGCGGCTGGCAGCACACCTGTCGACCTTGCGCCAGATGTCGATCTCCATCGCCACCATGCTGGAACGCGGCGAGACGCCGAACCTGGCGGCGGCCATCGTCAAGGAACTGGGCGTCGCCTACGAGCAGGACATGCCGGGCAAGGCCCACGACATCGCGGGCATCTCGCCGCGCGCGGGGGCGGGCGACTTCGACCAGGTCATGGCCTATATGACTATGGCGGCGCGGTCGTTCTCGCTGCGCGGCGGCACACGGGAAATCATGCGCGGCATCATCGCGCGCGGACTGGGGTTGCGCTGATGACCGGCACAAGCGAAATGGCCAACATCCTGGCGGAAGCCGCCGGGCGTCTGTTGCAGGATCATGTCACCCGCGACGTTCTGGGGGCCGCCGAGGACGGCAACTGGCCCAGTGACCTGTGGCAAGTGCTGGAAGACAACGGCCTGACCCAGCCCCTGGCCCCGGAAGATCGCGGCGGCATGGGGGCGTCCTTCGCCGATGCCTTCGTCATCGCCTTCGCCGCCGGGCGCCGGCGCGCGCCAGTACCCCTGGTGGAAACCATGGCGGCGGGCTGGCTGCTCGGCCAGGCCGGGATCGACGTGCCGCCGGGGCCGCTGGCGCTGATCGACGGCGGCGCGGAGTTGACGTTCAAGGATGGTGCCCTTTCAGGTATTGCCGAGGGCGTGCCCTGGGCGGCCCGGGCCGGACATCTGGTGGCCGAGGTCGACGGCACGGTGCTGTTGATCCCCGCCGATGCCGTAACCATCGCGCCCGACCGCAACATGGCGGGCGAGCCCCGCGATACGGTGACCTTCAAGACGGCGACGCCGTCGGCCACGGGGAGCCTGGACCTAACCGCGACCCTGCCGGTCGCCCGCACCCTGGGGGCGCTGATGCGCGCGGCCCAGATGGCGGGGGCCATGGAGGGGGCGGTGACCCTGGCCGTGCAGCACGCGGGCGACCGTGAACAGTTCGGCCGGCCCATCGCCAAGTTCCAGGCAATCCAGCAGATGCTGGCCCGCGCCGCCGCCCGCGCCGCCCAGGCGCGCAGCGCCGCCGAAACGGCCTTCCTCGCCCTCGACCGGGCGGGGGGCGACCTGACGGACGCGGAATGGGATGTGGCGGCGGCCAAGGTGGTGGCCGGGGAGGCGGCGGAAATCGTCTATGACGCGGCCCATCAGACCCACGGCGCCATCGGCTTCACCTACGAGCACGAACTGCATTTCACCACGCGCCGTCTCTGGGCCTGGCGGGGTGAATTCGGGGCGGAAACCTATTGGGCCGGGGAAATCGGCAGGCGCGTGCTGGCCCGGGGCGCCGATAATCTGTGGCCGGACCTGACGGCGCGGCAGAAGGGCTGAGCGGTCAGACCGCCGCCGTCGCCGCCGTTGCCAGGAACGCGTCCACGTCGTCTTCCGGGGTGTTGAAGGCGGTGACCAGGCGGGTCTTGCGCCGGCCTTCCTCATCCGCGCCCCGGTCGTAGAACAGAAAGCCCTTGGCCTTCAGGGCTTCGGCCATGGGGGCGGGCATGCGCGGGAACACCTGGTTGCCGTCGACGGCGCCCACGATCTCCACGCCCAGGGCCGTGAGGCCGTCGGCCAGCTTCCGCGCCATGGCGTTGGAATGGCGCGCGTTCTCAAGCCACAGGCCGTCCGCCAGATAGGCCTCCATCTGGGCTGTCATCAGGCGCATCTTGGACAGCACATGGCCGGCGCGTTTCTGCCGATAGAGGAATTCATCCCCCAGGGCCGGGTTGAACACCACCACGGCCTCCAGCGCCAGGGCCCCATTCTTGGTGCCGCCGAAGCTGAGCACGTCGACCCCGGTCTTCCAGCTCATGTCGGCGGGCGAACAGTTGAGCCCGGCCAGGGCATTGGCGAAGCGTGCGCCGTCCATATGCAGGGCGAGGCCGTGTTTGCGGCAGACCGCGCCGATGGCCGCGATCTCATCAACCCGGTAGGCCGTGCCCTTTTCCGTCAGTTGCGTGACGCTGACGGCGCGAACCTGGGAATAATGCTCGTCGCCCCGGCCTTCCAGGGTCGCGGCCTCGACCGCGTCCGGCGCGATCTTGCCGTCCGCGCCCGCAAGGCCGATCAGCCGCGCCCCACCCGAATACATCACCGGGCCGTTGCCTTCGTGGTCGAAGATATGCGCCGTCTCATGGCACACCAGCGCCCCCCAGGACGGCGTGATGGAGGCCACGGCCAGCCCGTTGGCCGCCGTGCCCGTGGGCACGAAGAACACCTTGGCCTCGGTCTCGAACACCTCGCACACGCGCTGGCGCGCGGCTTCGGTGCCGTCGTCATGGCCGTAGGGCATGGTCCGCCCGTCGTTGGCGGCGACGATGGCCGCCATGATGTCCGGATGGGCGCCCGCCGTGTTGTCGGATGCGAAGTTCATGGGCGGGGGCTCCTTGGGGGTTGGGATCAATCGGCGACGAGGTTGAGGTCGATGGCGTGAAAGGCCGAGCGGTCGGGTGCCACGCCATGGGCGCGGGCGTCGACGGCCCGGCCGTCCTGTACCGCAACGATGACCCAGATCAGGTCCGTCTCATAGGCCATTTTCAAATCCGTGGCGCTCGGCATGGCCGGGCCGCCGGGGTGGGAATGGTAATGGCCGACGATGCGCTCCGCCGTGCCGTCCAGGGCCCGCATCAGATCGAACCGCACCTGGGGGTCGACCTCGAACGAATCTTCGGCCTGTGTTTCGGTGACGTTGGGCGAGGGCACCATGCGGGTGACCAGGGTCTCGCCCGGCGCCGCACCGGCCCGGCCCGCCAGCAGGCCGCAGCATTCATGGGGAAAGGCAGCCTCGGCGGCTTCGGTGATGCGCTCCAGCAGGGTCTGGGGAATGGTCAGCACGGGGGCAGTCCTTCCCGTCGCTTAAGGATTGATGCGGCCCGTGACGCGGCCCGCGGCCGGATCGACGATCAGCACTTGGCCGCACACCCCGGCGGGTTGGGTCAACACGTAGATTTGCCCGCCCAGCTGCGTGACGCTCTTGATTTCGCAGCCCGTGGGCAGGTTCAGTTCGATATCGCCGGACACGGCCAGGGGCGGGGCCAGGTGGGCCGGCGGCGGCGTGCCGGCGGCCACGGCGGCGGGCTTGGCGTCGCCGAACAGGCGCCAGGTCGGGTCCTGGCTGGTCTTGAAGAAGCCGTAGACCAACAGGCCCAGGCCGAGCGCGATGAGAACGCCCAGGCCGATCACCAGTGATTTCAATGCCGCATGCATGGAGGCTTAAGTGCAACGGGGGGCGGGGCGTGTCAAGCTTGTGCGCGGCCCGCGCTTGACACGCCCCGGCCCCCGGCGTTTGCTCGCCGGACCATGAGCGAGACCCATTCCTTGAAAATCCCCGCCGCTCAGGCGGGCCAACGCCTGGACAAGGCCCTGACGGCGTTGTTGCCGGACCTGTCGCGCGCGCGCCTGCAGGCGCTGCTGGCCGAGGGCCAGGTCGCGGACGGCACCGGGCAGCCCGTGACCGAGGCCAAACGTAAAGTGCGGGCCGGAGAGGGCTATACCGTCACCATCCCCCCGCCCGTGCCGGCCACGCCCGAGGGCCAGGCGATTCCCTTGGACGTCGTCTATGAAGACGACGACCTGATCGTCATCGACAAACCCCAGGGGCTGGTCGTCCATCCGGCGGCGGGAAATGCGGACGGCACGTTGGTCAATGCGCTGTTGGCTCATTGCAAGGGCTCGCTGTCGGGCATCGGCGGGGTCGAGCGACCGGGCATCGTGCACCGCCTGGACAAGGATACCTCGGGCCTTATGGTCGCGGCCAAGCATGACATCGCGCACCGGGGGCTGGCCCGTCAGTTCGAGGACCATTCCATCGATCGCGCTTACCGCGCCCTGGTCTGGGGCGTGCCGCGCCCGGCGGCGGGCGAAATCACCGGCGCCATCGGCCGCGATCCCCGGAACCGGAAGAAAATGGCTGTGCGTCCGGACGCATCCGGCAAATGGGCCAAGACGTTCTATACGGTGCTGGAGCGGTTCGGCGACCGGGCGGCCTTGGTCGAATGCCGGCTCGCCACGGGGCGCACGCATCAGATCAGGGTGCATATGGCGTCGATCGGCCATCCGGTGATCGGCGATCCGCTGTATGGAGGCCGGCGGGCGCGGGTTTCCGGTCTGCCGCCTGAGCTGAAAACCCCACTATCCAACTGTAAAAACCAAGCTCTTCACGCGAGTATTCTGGGATTCACCCATCCAGTGACGGGGGAGAGGCTCAGCTTTTCATCTGATAAATATAATTATATCAATGAGATATCTGACATTCTGCGGTCGATCTAAAATTTTCTGTACCTGAGTAAATCCCTCGGCTAATATCCGACCAAATTGGTATGAATTAACGCAGTGCATCATAACCCTCCGTTCTGGCCGTCAGGTAGACGGCGGGTCAGCTGCGTTCGGATATGAGGGAAACCGCACCATGGGATACATGGCCCCTGAAAAGGACTTGAGTTTTGCCCCGGAAGACAATCTGTCGCGTTATCTCTACCGCATCCGGGATTTCCCCATGCTGGAGCCGGAGGAAGAGGTCTCCCTCGCCCGGCGCTGGCAGGAACACGGCGACGAAGCGGCGGCCCGCCGCCTGGTGACCAGCCACCTGCGCCTCGTCGCCAAGATCGCCATGGGCTATCGCGGCTACGGCCTGCCCGTGGGCGAGCTGATTTCAGAAGGCAACGTCGGCATGATGCAGGCGGTCAAGCGCTTCGATCCGGAACGCGGATTCCGTCTCGCGACCTATGCCATGTGGTGGATCCGCGCGGCGATCCAGGAATACATCCTGCGATCATGGTCGCTGGTCAAAATGGGCACGACGGCGGCGCAGAAGAAGTTGTTCTTCAACCTGCGCCGGATGAAGGCTCAGATGTCGGCCATCGACGAGGGCGATCTGCACCCGGAACAGGTGGCCGAGATCGGTCGCAAGTTGGGCGTGTCCGAGGTCGAGGTCGTCAACATGAACCGGCGCCTGGCCGGCGGCGACCAGTCCCTCAACGCGCCCTTGCGTCAGGACGCCGATGGCGAATGGCAGGACTGGCTGGTCGAGGATTCGGAAGATCAGGAATCCCGCCTGGGCGAGCATGAGGAACTGTCCGAGCGGCGCGGCATGCTCAGCGCCGCGTTGCAATCACTCAGCGAGCGGGAACGCCATATCATCGAGGAACGGCGACTGAAGGACACACCGGCGACCTTGCAGGATCTATCGGCGGAATACGGGATTTCCCGTGAACGCATCCGCCAGATCGAGGTCCGGGCCTTCGAAAAACTTCAGAAGTCGGTCAAGAACGCGGTTATCTCGCGCCACATCTCGAACTAAACGTCACAAATCGAACTAAACGCCATAAATCGAACTACACGAAGGAGTGCGGGCGGCGGGTACATGGGTTGCGGTGGGTCTAGCGCGCCGTGTCCATGGGGGCGTCGCCGTCCGCCTCGTCCTTCGCTTCGATGGCTTCCATCGCCGCCATGGCGGCCTGCACACCGCCGCCGGGACCGTTGCTGCTGGAAGGGTTGCCCGGCCGTGGCGCGGGCTTGGCAGGGCCATTGCCGGGGGCACGGACACCCAGGGTAACCTCGTCGCCCCACTCGTCGACAATGCGGCGCTGATTGGCGCGCAAGGCCGACAGGCGCCGTTCCGTCAGCACCGTCATGAACGATGTGATGACCGGCGGGATCACCGTATAGACCATCCAGCCGGCCATGGCCGCGCCGTACATGACGGCAAGGGCGAACACGTCCGTGACGATGTCGAGCGCACCTGTGATGTTGTGGTTCCCCGACCACAAATCCATCAGGTAGGGAAACATGCCGGCGAAGTTCAGGCCGCCGATGCAAAAAAATCCGTATTTCTGATCCGTTCGGTCGGTGATCCAGGATGCCATCGCCGGCAGCATGCCGATCCCGACGACGATGATGGTCGGAAAGGCGACGGCGATCATCGTCACCGAAATCAGCAGAAAATACAGCCAGAACTTGCCGCGCCGGCGGGGCGGCGGCGGTGGCGGGATCATGGCGCGGCGCATCGGCGGGCGACCCATGGTCAGAACACCTTGATCATGAACAGGATCATCACGATGCACATGGTCACCAGGATGGAGCCCATGGCCGCGGCCTGCTGGCCCGTGCGCTCGGCCTTAGTCAGCTGTTCCTCGCCACGGCCCTCGATGTCCTGAATTTCCAGTTCGGCCGCGGCAAATTCCGCAACTGCGTCCTCGAAGCCTTCGATGTCTTCGCGCCGACGGTCAGCGTTGTCCATCAGGTCGAACAGTTCGGGCAGCGACCCGCGGCGGACCAGACGTGGAATTTCCCGTTCGATCTCCTTGCGGGTGGTGCGCGAATGATAGGCGTTGATGGCCGGGCCGAGGTGCCCGCCGACCCAACTGGCCAAGCCGTAGACGGGCTCGATCCGCAGCTTCCACTGGATGAAGGCCAGCAGCGACAGCATGCCGATGGTCTGGGTATCGGGGTTTTCCGACGCCAGAGCCTTGAGATGCGGGTTGATATCTTCCTTGAAGCGCGCGGTGATGAAGGCGGCGACATGACGGTCGAGCGGTTTGGATTTCAGGTCCTGCGTGTTGGCGGCGCGGTCCAGCGCCGGCAGCAGGTGTTCGGTCTCCAGCACGTATTCCTGCAGCAGAAGCGGGCTTTGGCAGGGCAGAGATGGATTGCTTTCATACAGGCAGCGCTCGACGCCGAAGCCCGGGTCCTTGTTGTTGAGCACGATCTTGAGCTGCGAGAAGTTCTTCTGGTGGATCGAGGCTTCCGGCGCATAGACCAGCTGCGATTGGAACCACAGGTCGGGAATGTCCTTGGCGATGATTTCCGCCGGGATCTGCGGATCGCCCGTGCGCAGTAGGTCCATGGCGAAGGCGGCGCCGAAACCGTCGACCATGAAGGAAAACCCCTTGAAGCGGATGGGGCCCAAGGGGTCCATGAGAATGGCGACGCGGGTCACGATCATTTCATCCGAACCGGCGAAGGATCCAGCCTGGGCATTGGCCACGTCGAGCACGTTCTTGATGGCGTTGGCTAGGTTGACGTCCTCGACCGATCGCCGGAGCCAGGTATCGAAGCTGTCGTGGCGGATCGCCTTGGCGGCGTCGGGCACGTGCTTGCTGAAGGCGTCGGCCAGTTGCCGAACGCTTTGGTACGGGCGGCCCATGAATGTCAGGGGAGTCTGCCCGCGCTTGCCCGCGCGTTTCTGCTGTGGCGACATCTTGCGGCCTGACAACCACAGGTCAATTTCCTCGGGCCCCCAGCGTTGCTGGGGGTCGTCGCCGAGCATGCCGCGCAGCGGCTCCAGCAGGGACAGGGGCAGGTTCTCGTTACCGGTGATTGCTGCGTAAGAGCCCAGTTCGAGCTTCTCCGCCAGAATTTTTTCCGGCCCTTCGGACGCCCCCGGTTCCTTGTCCAGAATAAGGCCGACGATGGCGACGGCGAAAGCATAGGCGTCGTCGCGGGAGTTGCCGACGCCGCGTCCGGCCGGGGGTGCCATGGCGCGTTCCGCCGGTTCATACACTGCCGGCTGGTCGTAACCCGGCGGCGACGAATAGCATTCGCCGAAGGCGATCTGTTGCCGCCCGGCATCCATGAAGAACAGGTTGTCACGGCGAATCGCCCGGTGGGCGACGCCGATGGAGGCCATTTCCTGCAACGCGCCGGCAAGCGGTTCGATCACCTTGCGCGGCAGGTCGTATTCGGAAATCCGGAACGTACCCTTTTGCAGCACGCGCCCACCAAGCGGCCGTTCCAAAATCAGGATCATGCTGCGCTGGCGGATCAGGGGCCAGAACTCGACCTCCCATTCCAGGATACCGACCAAGGGCTTGATGCCGGAACCGCGCAACGACGTCATGGCGCCTAGCCGTGTCGGTAGTCCCGGGTTGCAGATCAGCGCAAACACGGGACGGTCGATGTCTCGGCGGTCCTCGGCCATGAAGGCCTTGGCGGAAGGAGAATCGAGATCGGGCAGCGGTGTTTTGGGGTCGACGGCGAAGCGGTCTTTGATCAGAACAGGGCGCAGGCTTTCCGCGGACGGGATGCCGTCGCCGGACTCGGTGTCGGCGTCCATGCCTTCCGGTGGCGCGCCGTCTTCGGGCGGCGGCCCCGCGGGGTCGGCCTGTGCTGTGGCGATTTCAGCCATTGATTGTCGTCTTCAGCCCCAACAGTCGCGAACGGAACAGGCGCGCAGACACGGCCATTGCCGTCCGCGTGCCTGGAAATTCCCACACTTTCACGCCCTGATGGTACCCGCCATTCCCTTGACAGACAATTAATGCCGGGAGCCGGGCCGCGACGGTCGGATCGGGCCGGTCGGAAGGGGGCGATCAGTCGGCGAAGGGGTCGTGGACGAGAATCGTATCCTCGCGTTCGGGGCTGGTGGACAACAGCGCCACGGGGGCTTCGATCAGTTCCTCGATGCGGCGGATGTACTTGATCGCCGTGGCCGGCAACTCGGCCCAGGACCGGGCCCCCTGGGTGCTTTCGTCCCAGCCTTCCATTTCCTCGTAGATCGGCTCGACCCGCGCCTGCTCGATCTGCGACGCCGGCAGATGGTCAAGCTCGCGCCCGTTCAGGCGGTACCCCCGGCATACCTTCAGGACCTTCTGGCCATCGAGAACGTCCAGCTTGGTCAGGGCGATGCCGGTGATGCCGTTGACCTTGATCGCCTGGCGAACCATGACCGCGTCGAACCAGCCGCAGCGCCGGGGCCGCCCGGTCACCGTGCCGAATTCGCGCCCGCGTTCACCCAGCGTGCGGCCGACCTCGTCTTCCAACTCCGTCGGGAACGGGCCCTGGCCGACACGGGTCGTATAGGCCTTGGTGATGCCGAGGACGTAGTTGATCGCACTCGGCCCCTGGCCGGAGCCGACGGCGGCCTGCCCGGCCACCGTGTTCGACGAAGTGACGAAGGGATAGGTGCCGTGGTCCAGGTCCAGCATGGCGCCCTGGGCGCCTTCGAACAGGATACGCTTGCCCTTGCGGCGAGCCTGGTCAAGTTCCTGCCACACGGTGGCGGCGAAGGGCAGAACCTTGGGCGCGACCTCGATCAGCTGCGCCAGCAGTTCGCCGCCGTCGACCTCGGGCATGCCGAGGCCGCGCAGAAGCGCATTATGGTGGAACAGCAGGCCTTCGACCTTGTCCTTCAGCAGGCCATGGTCGCTCAAATCGCCGACGCGGATGGCGCGGCGCGCGGTCTTGTCCTCATAGGCCGGGCCGATGCCACGGCCCGTGGTGCCGATCTTCGCCTTGCCGGCGGCTTTTTCTCGGGCGAGGTCGAGATTGCGGTGAAGCGGCAGGATCAAGGGACAGCCTTCGGACAGGTGCAGGCTGTCTGGCGTCACTTCGACGCCCTGATCCCGAATTTTCTCGATCTCGGACAGCAGCGCCCAGGGATCGACCACGACGCCGTTGCCGATCACGGACAGCTTGCCCTTGCGCACGATGCCCGACGGCAGCAGGGACAGCTTGTAGGTGACGCCGTCGATGACCAGCGTATGGCCGGCGTTGTGCCCGCCCTGGAAGCGCACGACAACGTCGGCGCGTTCCGAAAGCCAGTCGACGATCTTACCCTTGCCTTCGTCGCCCCATTGCGAGCCGACGACAACCACGTTCGCCATTTTCAGTGTCCGTTCTTGTCCGTGAGAAGGGGTGTTTTCCGGTCACGCCTCGCCGATGGGGGCGGGGCGGCCGTCGTGAAGCCAGTGGGTACAGCCGAGACGCCGGGCCTCGGCCCGGGCGTCGGCGCCGTCGTCCAGGCCGGCGACGGTGATCCATCCTTCGGCGCGCAGGGTGGCCATGCGGTCCGCCGCCGTGCCCGTGGGCACGAACAGCCGGCGGCCCAGCGCCGGGCGCGGCAGGGCGCGCAGCAGGGTGTCGGTGAACAGGGTAAAGCCCGTGGCCGGTTCGCCCGCGCCGGCGGCCGTGCCGCCGTTGCCGGCCAGATAGCGGCCGCCCGAACCCAGTTCGCCGCGCACGCCGGCGGCGTACAGGGTGAAAGTCGCCCCGGCGTGGTATTCGAAGCCGCGATGCTCCACCGGGTCGATGGTCAACGGCAGGGTCGGCGCCAGGGCACGGACCTTCGCGACGATGGCTTTCAGCGTGTTCCATTCGGCGGCGGCGGCGGCCGGCAGGTCGATGGCATCGACGGCGGCGAGCGTGTCGTCGGCGGGGCCGGCGGCGAGCACCAGGCGTTTCAGCATGTCGGTCAGGTCGCCGCCGATCTGCGCTGCCAGGCCGTCGAGGGCCCCTGTGTCCTTGTGGTTCAGGGCCTCGCGCAGGGTGCGTTCAGCGGCGGCGGGGATGGCGTCGCCCAAGATCGCGGTGACCAGGGTCGGCACGGCCAGGTCGATGGACACATCGGCAACCCCGATATAGCCGAGCGAGTCGGCGGCCATCACGATGACCTCTGCATCGGCGGCGGGGGTGGCGCTGCCGATCAGTTCCGCGCCGATCTGGGCAAACTGGCGTTCCGGACGAATTTGGTCACCGCGCACGCGCAGGACCTGGCCCGCATAGCACAGGCGAAGGGGCCGGGGGGCGGATTTCAGGCGGCTTGCGGCGATGCGCGCAATCTGCGGCGTGATGTCGGCGCGCAGCCCCATCATGCGCTGCGAGACCGGATCCATCAGGCGGAATACCTGGCGGTCCATGGCCGCACCCGTGCCGGACAGCAGGGAATCCTCGAATTCCATCAAGGGCGGCTTCACGCGCTGATAGCCGTGCGCCTGACAAACGTCGATCAGACGTTCGGTCACCGACGCCTCGAACCCCGCGTCAGGGGGTAAAAGGTCGGACAGGCCGGCGGGCAGCAGCCCGGGATTGGAGGTGTCTTCCATCTGAGAGGCCGGGTTCAAGTGTTAAGACTGGCCGGCCGCCAATCAGCCGTCCACGGCCCCGTTTCCTAAACGGTTTGACCCGCCTGGGCAAGCACCGTCGCGGTCGCAAGGTGGCGATGGCGCCTGGGCGGGGCCGTGCCGGTTGGATGCAGGGGGCCTGAGATGGCTAGTTGGGTAGGGGGAAGACTTCGTTTTTCACGGTCTTGCCCAGGCTCTCGACCAGGGGCACAACCATGGCGCCGATCAGGGTTTCGTTGGTCGCGGCCCCCAGGTTACCGGTCGCCCAGCCTTGCCAGTACCGTTCGATGCGGCCCGCTTCGGCCGGGCCGTCGATGGTCACCTTCAGGCGGTATTTGGTCGGCGTGATGATCTTGGTCCCGCCCTGACCTTCGTTGAGGATGCCGCCGGTCTTGGAATCGAACACGTTGAACCGCGCTTCAGACCCTTCGGTGCCGGAACTGGTGCCCTTGGTTCCCTGGACATCCAGGAAATAGCGTTTGTCGGAAAAGGTAAAGGCGCCCAGTTCGTCCAGCACCTCGAAGGTCAGGACGAGTTCCGCCTTGGGGTCAAGCCGGTAGCCGCGCGCCTTGAGTTCCCGCGCGAACTGGTGGCTCAATTCCAGCGATTCATCCGAATCGTCAAGCGCCCGCACCGCCAGAACCTTGCCGCCAGGCATGGGTTTCGACGAAATGGCGCTCAACTGGCCGTCGGCGGCACGAAGCGGGCCGGCAAAGGCGACCGTCAGTACCAGGGCAAAAAGGGCGATCAAGGGTCTTTTCATCGTCGTTTCCGTTCGCGCGCGGACATATATGCCGCCCGGTTTTTCAGTCTCACCTTCGGTTGTCCGTGCAATTCCGCCGCATCGCGGGCCGCGCCGTGTTGCGGGCGATGTCGATGTATTCACCCAGGCGGCTGACAGTCCGATTGTTGCTCAATTAGAGCATAAAAAAGTTAAAATCGATATAAGGGTGGCGGCGGCGAATGCCAAGTCGGGAAACGCGCGCAGGCCCGCACGGAGAAAGATTGTCGGGCGCCTGAACAGGAACTTACCACGGGAAACGGTACAATTTCATTTCCTTTGGAGTTGTGTGTGGTTCTTGCATAAGATCGCATTAATAAATTTGCTCTTGTTTTAGGCGAAGGGGGTTCGCGTGACGGATGGCAATGCGCGGTCATTGGCGCAGATACATCTGCTGGAAGATTTGAGCGCGGCCGAGATCGGACGGCTGGAGCAGGCCTGTTCGTGGAAGACCTACGCCGCGCAGGAACAGATCATCGACCGCCAAAGCGATACGCAGGACGTCTATTTCGTCGTCTCCGGTGCGGCTCGTGTCGTCATCTATTCCCTTTCGGGCCGTGAAATCACCCTGGATGACGTCAACGCGGGCGGCCATTTCGGCGACCTTGCGGCGATCGACGGAGAGCCGCGCTCGGCCAGCGTCATGGCGCTCCGGGACACGGTCATCGCGTCCCTGTCGCAGGAACGCTTCCTGCAGCTGCTGTCGGAACATTTCACTGTCACGTTGCGTCTCATGCGGGCGTTGACGCGCATTGTGCGGACCTCGACGGACCGCATCATGGATCTCAGCACCCTGGCCGCCAACAACCGGGTTCAGGCAGATCTACTGCGCTTGGCGCGCAACAACATGGTCGGCGAAAACCGCGCCGAACTGAAACCCATCCCCGTGCACGGCGATATCGCAAGCCGCGTGTCGACGACCCGTGAAACGGTTGCCCGTGTGCTCTCGGACCTGTCGCGCCAGGGCATGGTCGAACGCCAAAAGGACCGTCTGGTCATCGACGATGTCGATCGCCTGGAGGACATGGTCGAAGAGGTTCGCGGCGAGTGACGCCGGCCCCCACCGTCGTTTGACTTGCCAAGGCGTTTCGGACACTATCTGGGCTAAGCGTGATGGTGACTTCAGCTCCGGCCGGATGCTCTTGATCGGGCCAGGGTCGTAGTGCCGGGCAAGGCACTGCCGGCGGCCCCGAAATTGATCGAAAGAACGAAATATGGCGAAAACGATTTTGATTGTTGAGGACAACGATCTCAACATGAAGTTGTTCAACGACCTACTCCAGGCCAATGGTTACAACACCATTCAGACCATGGACGGCCGCGACGCCATTCAATTGGCCCAGGAACACCGTCCGGACCTGATCCTCATGGATATTCAGCTTCCCGAGATTTCCGGCCTGGAAGTCACCAAGATGCTGAAGGCCGATGATTCCTTGAAGGAAATCCCGGTCATCGCCGTCACCGCCTTCGCGATGAAGGGTGACGAGGAAAAGATCAGGGAAGGCGGGTGCGAAGGCTACATCGCGAAGCCGATTTCCGTTCCCACGTTCCTGGAAACCGTCGCGAAATTCCTCGGCTGACCGCCGCGGGCGGGACAGAGCATGTCGGCACGAATCCTTATCGTCGACGATCTTGCAGCCAGCGTGAAGGTTCTGGCGGCCAAGCTCACCAGTGAATATTACGACGTTCTGACCGCGCATGACGGGCCCACGGCGCTGGAAACGGTGGCCCGGGAAATGCCTGATCTGGTGCTTCTCGACGTCATGATGCCCGGCATGGACGGGTTCGAGGTCTGTCGTCGGATCAAGAAAACGGCGCGCACGGCGCATATCCCCGTGGTCATGGTGACGGCGCTTAACGACATGCGCGACCGCGTCAACGGCCTGCAGGCGGGGGCCGACGATTTCCTGACCAAGCCGCTCAACGACATCATGCTGTTTGCCCGGGTGCGCTCGCTGGTGCGCATGAAACGGACCTTCGATCAATGGTCCCTGCACCAACAGACATCGCGCGACCTGGGTTTTGACGTCGACCCGGACATGACGGATGTCCATGGCCGTGCCGCGCGGGTGATCGTGGTCGATTCCAGCGAAATCCAGAGCGACAACATCCGTGGTGTCCTGGAACGGGATGGTCACGCGGTGACCGCGCTGAACTCCTACGCCGACGCCGCCCCGCAAATTGCCGCCGATTTGCCGGACGTGGTCGTCGTCTCCATGGACTTCGAAGGGGACGAACCCTTGCGGCTGGCCTCGCGTCTGCGCTCGCAGGAGCCGACGCGCCAGGTGCCGATCCTCTTGATCGGTGACGCCGAAGACGAAAGCAATCTGATCAAGGGCTTGGAACTGGGGGTTAACGACTGCGTCGTGCGCCCGGTCGACGAGCAGGAAATCGTCGCCCGTGTGCGCACCCAGGTGCGGCGCAAGCGCTATCAGGAGATGCTGCAGGCAAATTTCCAGCAGCACCTGTCGATGGCGCTGACCGACGGTCTGACGGGGCTGCACAATCGGCGTTATCTGGAATCGCATTTGGACGGCATCGTTAAGCGCGCCGGCGAGGGCGGCCACGGGCTATCCCTGGTGCTGATTGATCTCGACCATTTCAAGCGGGTCAACGATACCTACGGCCACGCCGCCGGCGACGAGGTGCTGCGGGTGATCGCCAAGCGCCTATTGCGCAATGTGCGCGGGTTCGATACGGCGGCCCGCTTCGGTGGCGAGGAATTCGTCGTCGCCATGCCTGACACGCCGATCGATATCGCTTTCGCGGTCGCTGATCGTATCCGCGCCAAGATCGCGGAAGAGCCGATCCCCTTGCCGGACGGGACGCAACTGTCCGTGACGATGAGCGCCGGGGTCGCGGAATCGGTGGAACCGGGTGAAACGGCGGCCGAACTGATCGAACGCGCGGACAAGGCGCTCTATATGGCCAAGCATGACGGCCGCGACCGGGTCGTGCGCGCGGACCCTCTGGTCAGAAAGACAGGCGAAACCGCCGTCGATTAGATCAGACGGCGGCGGATCGGTTGCTGATTTTTGTGAATAATGCCGCCCTGTCAGGGACACGGGCCAGTCAGGGACGGAAAGAGGATCGAGGGGCGCCGGTGGCTGCCTTACTTGATCTTTTCTTCCTTGAAGGCCACGTGTTTGCGGACCACGGGGTCGTACTTGCGCATTTCGAATTTTTCCGTCGAATTGCGCGGATTTTTCTTCGTCACATAGAAGAAGCCCGTGTCAGCCGTGCTGACCATTTTCACAAGAATTGTGGCCGGTTTTGCCATGGTGCGAAGTTCCGCTTTGGTTTTCTGTCAGGTCGAAGGCGCGAAACATACAGGGCCGGACGCGCAAGTCAAGGGGCACGGCGAAACCGGTGTGTTGCGGCCTATTCCAGGGCCGCCGCATCGGCCCGGGCGGTTGTCGAGGTGTAGGTCAGCGCACGGGCATAAAGAGTGCGGTCTTCGATGATTCGCCGCGCCAGATCACGGTCCTTGGTGTCGTCATGGCGTTCCGGCGGGCAGGTGTCGCGCAGCCGTGTGCGTTCCTCCTCGCCGAGCGGTCCGCCGCGCCGCCAATGCGCCAGGATATCGGCCTGATAATGCTCTGCGCCGATGCCGGCCAGGATCGGGTCCTTGGCCTTGGCATCCTCGGGAATTTCCGCCAGGGACGACGTGCACACGATTGGGTGCACGCCCAGGCCATGCAGGGTATAGCCCGTCGGTGTGATCAGCTTCGACCAGGTGATGGTCAGTTCACCGTCGTTGGGAAGGCGGATTACCGTCTGCACGCTGCCCTTGCCATAGGACGATGTGCCGACGACCACGGCGCGCCCGCGGTCTTGCAGGGCGGCGGCGGTGATTTCCGCCGCCGAGGCCGATTTGCCGTCGATCAGGATGACCAGCGGCAGGCCATTCAGGATGTCGTCGCCGTCGGCGTTGTAGTGATGGACGCTGTCCGGATGGCGGCCGCGCGTGGTGATGATATGGCCCTGGGTCAAGAACAGGTTGGCCAGTTTGACCGATTGCCGTAGCAGCCCGCCCGGATTGCCGCGCAGGTCCATGACCATGCCCTTGAGCGGAGCCTTGGCTTCGGCCTTGGCGGTCAGGATGGCTTTCTTCACGGAGGATGCGGTCTTCTGGTTGAAGCTCTCGACCGCCGCGTAGATGATCCCGTCCTTCACCGTGTGGCTGACCGTGACCGGCACGATATGGGCACGGACCAGGTCGAGAGACCAGCTGTCCGGCCGCTCCGGGCGGGTCAGGCGCAGGCGCACGGCGGTGTCGATGGGCCCGCGCAGCAGCTTCACGATCTTGCGCGCCGACAGGCCCTTGAGCGCGACCCCATCGGCCGACACGATGACGTCGCCGACCTTCAGGTCCGCCTCCGCCGCCGGCGTGCCGGGGGTAATGCGGTAGACTTCGGTGATGTCGCCGCGCTGCCGGAAGCGTACGCCGATGCCGCCGAACCCATCACGCCGGGCGCGGTTGCGCTGGGCCTCCTCGCGCCCGGAATAGCGGGAATAGATGTCCAGTTCCGTCAGCATCCCGTCGAACACGGCTTCGTAGATCTTTTCCGGGCTGGCGCGGCGCATTTCCTCGGACCAGGCGCGTGCGGCCTGGGAGGCCCGTGCCGTCAGCATGGCCCAGCCATAGGCGTCGTCGCTCTTGGGCAGGGCTTCGCGGACGATTTCGCGGCCGTTGTCGGTCAGGCGGACCTCGTTCTTGCCGGCATCAATGTCGATGGCGATGGCCGGATCGATGGCGCCCAGGCCGCGAAGCCCCTCCATGCCGATCTCGCGCACCGGCAGGGCTTCCAGATATTTTTCGGCGATGTTCTCGTATCCCGCCGCGATGACCTCGGCCGCCGCCGGCATGGAAAATCCGCTATCTTTGCCGGCTGTATCCCGGGGCGTCGGCGTCGCCGCGCAGGCGGCGAGCAAAAGCGCCGCCGAAACGGCGGCAAGGCCCGGAGTCAACCGGATTCCGGGAATGAGGGAACCCATGCGGATCATAGTTACGGATTGTCGGCGATTTTCAGGCCGCCGTCATTATGAAAACTTTGTGACGCCTGGGGTCAGCCGCGTGCGGGTTTGCCGGGTTTCTTGCCGCGGCCCTTCTTGGATTTGTCCTTGCCGCCGCTGCGGCCGCTTTTCTTCCGTCCGCCGCCGGTCGGCCGCGCGCCGGGAGTGAACCGCCCGCGGGCATTGCCGCCAGCACTTCGGCCGCCACCGTCCATCAGTTCGAAGATCATGCCGCCGGTCAACGGCCGGGCCTCGACCAGGCGGACCTCGACGGCTTCGCCCAGGACATAGGTCTTGCCGTTGGAACGCCCACGCAGGCGGTGATGGGCTTCGTCGTGGATGTAATAGTCGTCGGGCAGGGAGCGGATGGGGATCAGGCCGTCGGCGCCCGTGTCACTGAGGGTGATGAACAGGCCGAAGCGGGTAACGCCGTTGATGCGGCCGATGAACGTCGCCCCCACCCGGTCCGCGAGGAACTGGGTGGTGAAGCGATCGACCGATGCCCGCTCCGCCGCCGCCGCCCGCCGTTCCGTGAACGACAGATGCTGGCCCATCTCGGCGAAGTCCTTGTGGTCCGTCTCCAGCGCGCCGTCGCCCATCCGGCCGCCGCGGATCAGGGCGCGGTGGACCAGCAAATCCGAATAGCGCCGGATCGGCGAGGTGAAATGGCAGTACCGGCGCAGCGCCAGGCCGAAATGGCCGATGTTGTCGGGCGAATATTCAGCCTGGGCCTGTGACCGCAGGACCAGTTCCTGGACCATGCGCTCGAACGGCCCGCCCTTGGCCTTGGCCAGGATCTGATTGAAGATGCTGGACTGCATGACCTGGCCCTTGGCGATCTTCAGTCCGATGGTTTCCAGGGCATCCGACAGACCCGCGACCTTGGTTGGGCTGGGCTGGTCGTGAATTCGGTACATGCAGGGAAGGCTTTTCTTTTCAAGGGCTTCCGCGGCCGCCACGTTGGCGGTGATCATGAATTCCTCGATCAGCCGGTGACTGTCGAACCGTTCGCGCAGGGCGATTTCGGCGACGTTGCCGCGGTCGTTGATGATCACCTTGCGTTCGGGCAGGTCCAGGTCGAGTACGCCACGCGCCCGGCGGTTGCGCGACAGGGCCGCATAGGCCCCGTACAGCGGCGCGATCACGTCCTTGGTCAAGACGTCCGTCACATCGTCGGTGCGGCCGTCCTGGGCCGCCTGGACCTGGTCATAGGTCAGGCGTGCGGCGGACCGCATCATGGCGCGTTCGAACCGGTGGCGCGTCAGGTTGCCGTCGCCGTCGATCCACAGGTGGGCAGCCAGGCAGGGGCGGTCTTCCTTGGGCTTTAGCGAGCACCAGCCGTTGGACAGTTCCTCCGGCAGCATGGGCACCACGCGGTCCGGGAAATACACGCTGTTGCCCCGGTCGTAGGCGCAACGATCAAGCGCGTCGCCGGGCCGCACGTACCAGGACACGTCGGCGATGGCGACCACCAGATGCCAGCCGCCGGGATGGTCCGGGTCTGGTTCGGCGAACACCGCGTCGTCGAAATCGCGGGCGTCGGCGCCGTCGATGGTGACCAGCGGCAGGCCGCGCAGATCGACCCGGTCGCCCAAGGGGGCGGGGCCGGCGGCCTTGGCCTGGTCGAGGGCTTCGGCGGGAAATTCGCTCGGCAATTCGTGTTCGTGGATGGAAATCAGGCTGATCGACTTGGGGTCGTCCATGGCGCCCAGTACGTCGGTCACCTTGGCCTTGCGAAGGCCTAAGTCCTTGCCGGGCAGGGCGGCGGCGCGCACCAGGTCGCCCGCCTTGGCGCCGCCCGATTGCCCCGCCGGGACCACATAGTCCTGTTTGGCGCGGCGGTCGGTGCTTTCGATGCGGCCTTCACCGCCGACTTCACGGTAGACCCCCATGATCGCCGAGGGGGCCGACGGCAGGCGGCGGATGGTGCGGCCCTGGTAGAGGCCGCGCCCCGCCCGTTCCAGGCGCGCCAGAACGCGGTCGCCGGTGCCCAACGCGGGCTGACCTTTGCGCTCCGCTGCCATGTAGATGGCCGGCGGCGGGCCGGCGGCGTCTTCATCCCAGTTTTCCGGGCGGGCCATCAATTCGCCTTCGGCATCGATGCCGGTGATGTGCAGGACCGTGACCTCGGGCAGGGTGCCCGGCTCGGCAAACCGTTTGCTGCGTCCGCGCTGCAAGGCGCCGTCGCGTTCCAGGTCCTTCAGGATCTCGCGCAGCATGACCTTGCCTTCGGCCCCCAACTTGAAGGCACGCGCGATCTCGCGCTTGCCGACGCGCTTGGGGCTCGACTGGATGAATTCCAGGATTTCCTCCCGCGTCGGGAAGGGGCGGTTCGATTTCGGGGGGGTGGCCACGGCGGGCGGCTCGGATCAGGCGTCGCTGGCGGGCGGCGGCGCATCGCCGTCGGCCGGCGTCTTTTTCGCTGTTTTCTTCTTTGCGGCTGATTTTTTGGCAGCGGGCTTTTTCTTCGCTGCGGCCTTTTTCTTTGGCGCGGCTTTCTTGGCCGCGGTCTTCTTCGCGGCCGGGGCCGCTTTGCCGGACTTGGCGGCAATCAACTCCAGGGCCTTTTCCAGGGTCACGGAATCCTTGTCCATGTCCTTGGGCAGGGACGCCATGACCTTGCCGTGCTGGACGAAGGGGCCCCAGCGTCCGGCCTTCTGAACCACCGGCTTGCCGTCGGTCGGATGCTTGCCCAGTTCCTTGGGCGGGTCCTTGCGCGGCTTGTCGGCGAACAGCACGACTGCACGGTTCAGACCCACGGTCAGAACGTCATCGTCGCCCTTCAGCGACACATAGGTCCCGCCCATTTTCAGGAACGGGCCGAAACGGCCGAGCCCGGCGGTGATCATGTCGCCAGTTTCCGGGTGCAGACCGACCTCGCGCGGCAGGGCGAGCAGGCCCAGCGCCATTTCAAGATCGATGGTCGCGGCGCTGACCCCCTTGGGAAGGGACGCGCGCTTGGGCTTTGGGCCGCCTTCTTCGGCGTCGCCAAGCTGTACATAGGCGCCGTAGGGACCTTTGCGCACGGTGATCGGCAGGCCGGTTTCGGGATCGGTGCCGAGCAGGCGGGGGAAGATTTCCGCCGCCGCTTCCGCGCCGTCGCCGTTCTCGCCATTTGGCACGGCCAGGGCCTGGGTGTGTTTGCATTCGGGATAGTTCGAACAGCCGATGAAAGCACCGAACTTGCCCAGCTTCAGGCCCATGCGGCCATCTGCGCAGACCGGGCATTTGCGCGGGTCGCGGCCGTCTTCGCCCATGGGGAAGAAATGCGGGCCGAGAAGCTCGTCAAGCGTGTCCAGAACCTCGCGCACGCGCAGTTCCTTGGTGCCGTCGACGGCCTTGGAGAACGCTTCCCAGAAATCGCGCAGCACCTGTTTCCATTCGCGCCGGCCGCCGGAGATATCGTCCAGCCGGTCTTCAAGTTCGGCCGTGAAACCGTATTCCACGTAGCGTTCGAAGAAGCTGGAGAGGAAAGCGGTGACCAGTCGGCCACGGTCCTCGGGCATGAAGCGGCGGCTTTCCAGCTTTACGTAATTGCGGTCCTGGAGGACCGAGATGATCGAGGCATAGGTTGACGGGCGGCCGATGCCCAGTTCTTCCAGGCGCTTGACCAGGCTGGCTTCGGTATAGCGCGGCGGCGGCTGGGTGAAGTGCTGATCGGCGGCCACTTCCTGGCGGGCCAAGTGTTGGCCTTTCTTGACGTCAGGCAGGATGCGCAGCTTGTCGTCATCGTCGCTGTCGGCAGAGGCGTCCTCGTCCTTGCCTTCCTGATAGACCTTGAGGAAACAGTCGAAGGCGATGACCGAGCCGGTCGCGCGCAGGGCGGCGGAGCCGTCGGCGGCCGCGATGTCGACGGCGACCTGGTCAAGCACCGCGTTTTCCATCTGGCTGGCGACCGTGCGCTTCCAGATCAGGTCGTAAAGCTTGCGCTGATCGTCGTCCAGGTATTGGGCGACGTCCTCGGGCCGGCGGGACACGTCCGTCGGGCGGACGGCCTCGTGGGCTTCCTGCGCGTTCTTGGCTTTGGTCTTATAAATACGTGGCTCACCCGGCAGATAGGGTGCGCCATAAGATCCCTTGATCAGGTCGCGGCAGGCGTTGACGGCCTCGTTGGCCATGGTCACGCCGTCGGTTCGCATATAGGTGATCAGGCCGACCGTCTCGCCGCCGATGTTGACGCCTTCATAAAGGCGCTGGGCGACCTGCATGGTCCGCTTGGCGCCGAAGTACAGCTTGCGCGCGGCTTCCTGTTGCAGGGTCGACGTGGTGAACGGCGGCGCCGGGTTGCGCCGCGACTGTTTGCGCTGAACGTCGGCGACGGAAAAATTGCCGGCTTCGACGGTCTGCTTGGCGCGTTCGGCCTCGGCCTGCGATCCCAGGTCCATCTTGGCCAGCTTCTGACCGTTCAGATGGGTCAGTTGCGCCGCGATCTTGTGCCCGCCTTCGGCGGCGAAGGTCGCCTTGATGGACCAGAATTCCTGGCGCCGGAAAATTTCGATCTCGGCCTCGCGCTCGCAAATCAGGCGCAACGCCACGGACTGCACGCGGCCGGCCGACCGCGATCCCGGCAGCTTGCGCCACAACACCGGCGACAGGGTGAAGCCGACAAGATAATCGAGGGCGCGGCGCGCCAGATAGGCGTCGACCAGTTCACGGTCCAGCTCGCGCGGATGATCGAACGCCGCCTTGACCGCGTCCTTGGTGATTTCGTTGAACACGACGCGCTTTACCTCGACGTCCTTGAGCGCGTTGTTCTTGTTCAGGACTTCGCGGACGTGCCAGGAAATGGCCTCGCCTTCGCGGTCGGGGTCGGTCGCGAGATACAGTTTTCCGGCGCCCTTGACGGCATTGGCGATCGCCTTGATATGCTTTTCCGATCGGGCGTCGATTTCCCAGTCCATCTCGAAGTCGGCGTCCGGGCGCACGGATCCGTCCTTCGATGGCAGGTCGCGGATGTGACCATAGCTGGCCAGCACCGTGTAACCGGGGCCCAGGTATTTGTTGATCGTTTTCGCCTTGGCCGGGCTTTCAACGACGACGACGTCGGTCATGCGAGACATGCCTTTTCTCGGCCGGCCTTCGGGGCCGCTGCCCGGGCCGGCTAGTGGTCCATGAGCAGCGATACTTTGCTGCCGGGGTGCCTCTCTAACCGTCCTGCCAGTTCAAGTTCAAGCAAAACCGTAGACACCACGGCCTGGGAGAATTGGCAAACGCGGAGCAGTTCGTCAACAGTCGTCGGTGTCGGACCCAAGGCGGCAATGATCTCATCGCGTGCTGAAATGGCCGCCTCGATGTCCGTTGAATCATTCATAATATATTGATTATTAACAATAATTTTAGGTTTTTCCGAGGTGCGGGCATCGGCCAGAACGGTAAATACGTCTTCTGCGCTTTCCGTCAGGGTTGCCCCCTCGCGAATCAAATGGTTGGTCCCGCGGGCCCTTGGGTCCATCGCCGCACCCGGTACGGCGAACACTTCGCGCCCTTGTTCAAGGGCCATGCGGGCGGTGATCAGGGAACCCGACCGGGGGCTTGCCTCGACCACCACGACGCCGCGCGCCATGCCGGAGATGATCCGGTTGCGGCGGGGAAAGTGCCGGGCCTGGGGCTGGGTGCCGGGCGCGACTTCCGACAACAGGACGCCGGTCTCGGCGATGCGATCGTAGAGATCACGGTTCTCGGCTGGGTAGACGATATCAATCCCGCCGCCCAGCACCGCCGCCGTGCCGGTTGCCAGGGCGCCTTCGTGGGCGGCGGCGTCGATCCCCCGGGCCAGGCCCGAGGCGACCATCAGACCGCCGCCCCCCAGGTCGGCGGCCAGTTTTTTCGCGAAGCGCCGGCCGTTGGCGGAAGCATTGCGGGCGCCGACCACGCCGATGGTTTTTTTGGCGAGAAGGTCCTGCCGGCCACGCACGTAGATGATTGGCGGCGGGTCGTGGATATGGGCGAGAAGCGGGGGGTAGGCAGGCTCCCCCCATGCGAGAAGCGTCGCCCCGATACGCTGCGCCTCTTCCAATTCGCGTGATGCCGCCGCCGCCGAGGCGATGCGGATGGTGCCGGCGCGCCCGCCCCGGCGGGCTAGGGCGGGCAGGGCGTCGAGTGCGCGCGCCGCCGTGCCGAAACGTTCCAGCAGGCTGAAGAAGGTGCCCGGCCCGACATTGGCCGAGCGAATCAGGCGCAGCCAAGCGATGCGTTCGTCGTCGGGAAGGGTTCGTTGGCGGTGATGGGCCAGTCTGTCGGGCATGTCTGGGCTCTCCCAGGGGATGTCTGCGAAAAGACTACCCGAGGAAGCTTATCCGGAAAAGGGAAAGCGGAGCATTTATGTGCCCGTTTTGGTTGTGCGCCCCAATATCCAGGCCGGCACCAACGCCGTCGAGAAGACGATGGCCGAGACGATGAAGGCATCCTGGAATCCGAGGGTCGTCGCCTGGGCGTGAATGACCTTGGACAGGAAGTTGAGGGCACCCGCCGTTTGCTGGGCATCCGGCAGGCCGCTTTCGCCGAGCATGCGGCCGACCTTTTCGATGAATTCCCGGCTGAGTGGGTTGCCCGACGTCTGGGTTGCCGCCATGGCGTCGGCATGAAACGCCGTGCGCTGTTCGGTGATGACGACGAACACCAGGGTGCCGAAGGCGCCGCCCAGTTGGCGCACGAAGTTGTAGGTCGCGGCGCCGGCGTTGATCTTGTGCTCGGGCACGGCGCGGATTGCCGCCGCCCCCATGGCGGGCATGACCAGCCCGATCGCAAGACGCGACAGCATGGTGAACAGCACCATGACGAAAAAGGCCGTATTGACGTCGGACTTGGCGATGAACCAGGCGGCGACGACGAAGAGCAGCACACCCGCGGTGATGGGATAGCGGGGCGACACATGGTCGTTCAAGCGCCCGGCAACGGGTGTGATCAGGAACAGAAATATCCCCGCCGGGACCAGAACCATGCCCGCCGCCGTGGCGGTGAAGCCCTGTACCTGCTGGGTGAATACGGGGATCGCATAGTTGGTGGCGAAATTGCCGGCCCCGAACAGAAAGGCGATCACCATGGCCGAGGCAAAGGACGGGTCCTTGAACAGGCCAACATCCAGCATCGGGTTTTTCGAGTGCATCTGGTGCCACAGAAAGACGCCCCCGGCCGCTATGCCGCCGACCAGCAGTGCCAGGACCTCGTTGGAATGCCAACCCCAGCGCTGGCCGTTGGCCAGGCCGCTCATGACGCTGAAGCAGGCGGTGACGACCAGCACCAGCCCGGTCCAATCGAAGGGCGGCTTGGGCCCTTTTTTTCGTTCCTGGGGCATGAAGCTGAGGCCCAGCAGGAAGGCGATGAAGGCCAGCGGCAGGGGCACGATGAAGATATGCCGCCACGTCAGGGCATCCAGAATCGCGCCGCCGACCACAGGCCCGAAGCTGGGTGCCAGGGTCACGCCGACCGAATACATGCTGACGGCGAACCCTCGCCGTTCGATGGGGAACACGGCGATGATGGTCGAGAGCACCAGGGGCTGGACGACGCCGGCGGAAATCCCCTGCATGACCCGTCCGAGGATCAGGGTATCCATATTGGGGGCTATGGTGCAGACGAAGCCGCCTGCGGTGAACAGCACCAGGGTCATGGCGTAGGCGTTGCGCTGGCCCAGATGGGCAACGACCCACACACTCATGAGCTGGCTTGCCACCATGGTCGTGATGAAGACCGTGGATGCCCATTGCGCGACGGTCTGGTCGATCCCGTAGGCCCCCATGATGGACGGCACCGCGACATTGACGACCGTCGCCGACAAAATCATCGATACCGCGCCCAACAGGCCCGACAGGGTGACAGACCAGCGGCGAAATTCGCTGATGGAATGTGGATCGATGGGGGCGGCGGCGACTTTACTGGTCAACGTCGATCTTGATTTCGACCATCATCCCGGGGCGCAGCAGGCGGTCCTGCTGGTCTATGGCGATGCGCACCGGCAGACGTTGGGTGATCTTGGTGAAGTTGCCGCTGGGGTTCGGGCTGGGCAAAAGCGCGAATTCCGCGGTGGTTGCGTTACCGATGACCTGGACCTTGCCTGTGAATTCGCGGTCTGGATAGGCATCGACGGAAACCTGGACGACATCGCCGACCTTGGTCTTGCGGATGTCCGTTTCCTTGATGTTGGCGTCGATCCAGATGACGTCCGGGTCGTGGATCAGGGCCAGGCGCTGGCCGGGCGTGACGTATTCGCCGACTTCGACGAAGGTCTTGTCGACGACGCCGCTGATGGCGCTGCGGATTGTGCGGTCGGAATGGTCCAGGCGCTGTTCATCCAGCTTGGCCTGCAATTCCTGTTCACGGTGGATGTACACGGCGACGGCGCTGTCCAGCACATGCAGGCGCTCGCGCTCGGCCTCGACCTCGGCCAACTTGGCCTCGGCCGAATGCAGGTCGGCGACGGCGATACGGTGTTCGCGTTCGATCTTCTTCAGTTCGGTCTCCGCCTGGTCCAACTGGCGGCGGGACACGACACGCGTCTGGAACAGGGATTTAGACCGCTCGTGCTCGCGTTTGGCGAGCTCAAGCTGCGGGTCCAGGGATGACACGGTGACCTGGGCGCCGACCAGACGTGCCTGCTCGGACTTCAATTTGGCGGCGGTTTCCTTATCGACCAGGCGTTTCTCCGCCAGGGTGCGTTCCTTTTCCGCGCGTAGGCTGGCGATCTGGGCCTCCAGTTCGCGGGCCTTCAGCGCCGATTCACGGGAATCGATGGCCAACAGGACTGTGTTCGGCTCGACGTCGTCGCCTTCCGTGACGCTGATCGAGGTGACCCAGCCGGCAACGCGGGACGATACGGTAATCAGGTCGCCGCCGATGCGGGCGTCAACTTCATGGATGTTGGTGACGCGGTCATGAATTTCCAGGCCCCCGAACAAGGTGCCCAGCACACCGATGACGAGCGCGATTGCAAAGCGGCGTTTGCGCGCCTTCAGGCGGGCGGCTTCTTCTGCGAAATCTGTGGCGGATGACGCATTGGCATCTGACCTCGGATCGATATCCGTGGTGTCCGGCATGGAATTTTCCTCTGTTTCTCGGCAACGGTTCTTAATTTTATCAGGCATTGTATACAATTGGCAGCAATTGGAAAGTAGGCCATTCGCCATGGGCAACCGCTCAGCGCGGGTTTTGTGCAAATGGGAAGAGAGCGGCGGCATGCATTTTATGCCGCAGTGCAAAAATTCCGGCGACCCAGGCCAGGCTTGTATATATTCAACGCAGGCACTCATTGGTCGGTGCGATGCGGACGCAATACATCACCACACTTATCCGAATGGGAATTCTCGCCGCGGCCTGCGCCTTGGGCGGGTTTCTGGCGGAACAATACGCCCTGCGGGCAACAGAGACGCAAGCGCGCCTGGAGACGGCCGAAGAACTGGGCAAGCTTCGCGTCCGCCTGGAAAGTTCCATAAACGCGGACATTCAGTTGATTCGGGGGCTGATCAGCTACGTCAAGGCGCGGCCGAACTTAAGTCAAAGTGAGTTTTCCGCAGTCGCTGCCGATCTCATGGAATCGGCGGGCGGGCAGGTGCGCAACATGGCCCTGGCGAAGAATCTCGTTATCAGTCACGTCTATCCACTGGAAGGCAACGAGAAGGCGATTGGCCTGGATTACCGGAAGAGTCCGGGGCAATGGCGCGAGGTTCAGCGAACCATCAAGGAAAACATCGTGGTGATCGCCGGGCCGCTTGATCTCGTTCAGGGCGGGGTCGGCATTATCGCTCGGTTCCCTGTGTTCATTTTTCCGGAAGGCTGGCAGGCCTCTGAACTGTGGGGGCTTGTCTCGACAGTGATTGATTTTGACGCCTTCGTTCAGAATGCCGGACTGTCGGATTATCAGGAGCATTATCGCCTGGCCCTGATCGGGCGTGACGGGACGGGCCGCAGCGGCGAGGTGTTCTGGGGCGATCCGTCGGTCACGGACGGCGATCCAGTGTATCTGGACGTCAACCTGGTTTCCGGCACCTGGGTCATCGCCGGCGAGCCGATGGGCGGCTGGCCGACGCGATCGGGCTTGTTGTGGTTGAACGTCGCGGGTGCAGTGGCGCTGTTCCTGCTTGGTGCCACAATCATCTATGCCAACCTGCGCCTGGACCTGGAGACGGCGCGGTCGACGGAACTTTTGAAGCGGGCGCGACAGGAGGCCGAGGCGGCCAAGGATGCCGCCCAGCAGGCAAACCGCGCGAAGTCGGAATTCCTGGCCGCCATGAGCCACGAACTGCGCACGCCGCTCAATGCGATTCTCGGGTTTTCCGATATTCTGTTTAATCAGTACTTCGGCCCGCCCGGCGCGGGCAAATACCGCGAATACGCCAACGACATCCATTCCAGCGCCAAACATCTGTTGGATCTGGTCAATGATGTCCTGGACATTTCCGCGATCGAGGCCGGCAGGACCGCGCTGGAGATCGGCATTGTCGAGGTCCGTGGCCTGATCGGCGAATGCGTTCATACCGTGCGCGAGCGGGCCGGCGAAAAAGGCGTCATGCTGCGCGAGGACGTGCCCGATGGTCTGCCGCGGTTGAAGGCTGATCGCCGGGCGATCAAGCAGGTCCTGTTGAATCTGTTGTCCAACGCGGTCAAGTTCACCCCGGACGGCGGCAGCGTGACGGTGACAGCCGGGGTTGTGAATGGCCTCCTTGTCCTTACGGTCGCCGATACTGGCGTCGGGATCGAACCAGCGCGCCTGTCCCAGATCATGAACCCCTTCACGCGTAAAGCCGCCAATCCCTATACCTCGGACAGGGGATGGGGACTCGGCCTGGCCATTTCAAAGTCGTTGATCGACATGCACGCCGGTGAAATCGTCATTCACAGCAGGATCGGGCATGGCACGACGGTCACGGTGCGTCTGCATTTGGACAGTTCGGCAATTGGCCGGGGCGGGCGGATGGACGGGGCCGAATCTACCTGAGGTCGCGGGATTTAAATTACATTCAAATAATAACTAAGTTATTTTTTATAAAATAATGTATTCATTGTATAATTATTTTTAATATTATTAATATAATCAAATCTCATTAATAAAATTACATTAAAATAATATTTATTGAAAATTAAGTTATATTAAATTATATTATTACATAATGCGGTGTTTTGATATTTTATGACGTAATCAGCCACTCGCCATTGTCGAGTTTCATTTGCCGTCGGTATGCCGATGGCAGGCGCCGTATTTTAATCAATCTACAGGAGCGATGCATGACACTGCCGAAAATGACGAGCCCCTTTTTGCTTGGTGCGGGCACGGGGGCATTCGTCCTTGCCGTCCTGGCCTTCAGCAATAATTGGGTGGTCAGCGCGAGCACGAATCAGAGCGAGGTGCAGGATGCCAGGATCAATGCGCAGGCATCCATTTGCGCTGCCCGCGCCG
Source organism: uncultured Rhodospirillaceae bacterium (assembly GCA_963972065.1). Taxonomy (GTDB): domain Bacteria; phylum Pseudomonadota; class Alphaproteobacteria; order Rhodospirillales; family Casp-alpha2; genus UBA1479. The sequence goes on along the minus strand of CAXAVJ010000017.1, from coordinate 19,326 downwards.
TCGATCATGTGAAGAAAATGGCGAATGCGCCGGACCTGCAAGGCTATCAATCAGAAGCCCGCGCGGTGCGTGAAGGTCTTGCGAAGGATTTCGCAACCGCCCTGCCGGGTGCAAGCGAGCCGGAATCCGGTGTGGTTTCCGCCTGCGCGCAGATGCTGAACAGGGACCTCTAACGCGGCTAAGTGCTCGGCGGCGTGTCCGTCGGGTCGGATTTTTGGCCGATCTTGCTTTCCTGGCCGGTGATCAGTCGCTGGATGTTCGCCCGGTGTCGGATAACCGCCAGGATAGCCAAGCCGCCCGCCATCCAGGCCATGGGCATGCCGTCGATCCAATAGGCATAGGCCGGGGCCGCGACCAGGGCACCCAAAGCGGCCAGGGATGAATAACGGAAGACACCGGCGACCAGCAGCCAGGTCGCGCAGGCGGCCAGCCCGACCATGATATTCACGGCCAGCAGCACGCCAAGCGTGGTCGCCACGCCCTTGCCGCCCTTGAAGCGCAGCCAGATCGGGAAATTGTGCCCGACGACGCCGGCGAACCCGGCGATCATGCCGGCCTCAGCACCCCATAGATGGGCCGCCGCAAGTGCCGCCGCCGCCCCCTTGCCGCAATCACAGATCAGCGTGGCCAAGGCCAAGCCCTTGCGCCCGGTGCGCAACACGTTGGTCGCCCCGATATTGCCCGAGCCCATGGTTCGGATGTCGCCCAGGCCCGCCATGCGCGTGAAGACAAGGCCAAAGGGCACCGACCCCAACAGATAGCCGCCGAGGGCGGCCAGGGCGAATGCGAGATTGCTGTCCAGTCCACCGGCCATGGGCTCAGGCCCCGTGGGTGTGGACGGTGCGGCCGTCGATCACGGTGCGCAGGACCATGCCCTGCACGGGCCGCCCGTCGAACGGGGAATTCTTTGATTTGGAGAGCAGCACGTCGGAGGAAACCTTCCAACTGCGGTCGGGATCGAACAACACCAGGTCGGCGGGGGCGCCCGGCTTCAGATAGCCGGCATCCATCGCCATGAGCGCGGCCGGTGCCCGGGTCACCAGGTCGAGTGCCTTGAGCAGGGACAGATGGCCGTTGTGGTAGAGCTCCAGCGTCATCGGCAACAGGGTTTGCAGGCCGACGCCGCCCGATGCCGCCTGGGCGAAGGGCAGGCGCTTGGATTCCTCGTCCTGCGGCGTGTGGTCGGATGCGACGCAGTCGATCACCCCGTTGCTGATCGCCTGCACGATGGCCTGGCGGTCGTCCTCGTCGCGCAGCGGCGGGGTCAGTTTGGCAAAGGTGCGGTAGTCGCCGATGGCGTGTTCGTTGAGAGCGAAATAGGGCGGGGCCGTGTCGCAGGTAATGGCCAGGCCCCGATCCTTGGCGCGGCGGATGACCTCGACGCTTTCCGCCGTCGATACGTTGACGAAATGCAGGCGCCCGTCGGTCATCTCGACCAGACGGATGTCGCGTTCGATGATGATGATCTCGGCTTCGCGGGGGATGCCAGACAAGCCCAGGCGGGTCGAATTCTCCCCCAGGTTCATGACGCCGCCCTCGGCAAGCGACGGTTCCTCCGCCTGATGGCAGATCACCAGGCCGAAGGTCGCGGCGTAGGCCAATGCTTGGCGCAGAACCAGGGGATCGGCGATCGTCCGGACGCCGTCGGTGAAGGCAAGGGCGCCGGAATCCCTGAGTAATTTCAGTTCGGCGATCTCTTTGCCGGCCAGTTTCTTCGTCACGGCGCCATAGGGGTAGACTTTGGTCAGTCCCAATTGGCGCGCCCGGCGGGCGACGAATTCAACCACCGACATGTCGTCGATGCAGGGGTTGGTGTCGGGAAGACACAGCAGCGAGGTGACCCCGCCGGCCGTCGCTGCGCGCGTGGCGGTGGCCAGGGTTTCCTTCTGCTCTTCGCCCGGCTCGCCCAGGTGGGCCCGGATATCGATCAGCCCCGGCGCCAGGCAGGCCCCTTGGCAGTCGACGATCTTAGCATCCTCGGGGCGGCCGGCGTCGAACAGCCCCGGCCCGGCGGCGACGATTTTTTCGCCGTCGGTCAGCACGCCGCCCGGCCCGTCCCAGCCTTCGGTCGGGTCCAGGATGCGCGCGTTGACGTAGGCCACGCGGCCCAGGGGTTCGTCGAGTTTTACCGCCATGTCTTGGGCTCGGGTTCCGTCACAAGTTGGTTTCGGCCAGGGGTTCCAGATTGTGGGCCAGAATCTCCAGCGCCGCCATGCGCACGGCAACGCCCATTTCGACCTGTTCGCGGATGACCGAACGATAGAAGTCGTCGGCCACTTCCGAATCGATCTCGACCCCCCGGTTCATGGGGCCCGGATGCATGATCAGCGCGTCGGGCTTGGCATGGGCCAGCATCTCGTAATCGAGCCCGAAATAGGTGAAATACTCGCGCACCGAGGGGAAATAATTGGATTTCATGCGCTCCTGCTGGAGGCGCAGCATCATCACGATGTCGCAGTCCTTCAAGCCCTCGGCCATGTCGTGGAAGACCTCGACGCCGAGGCGTTCGGCGGCATAGGGGATCAGCGTCTTGGGCGCGATCAGGCGCACGCGCGCCCCCATGGTCGTCAGTAGGTGAATGTTCGAACGCGCGACCCGGGAATGCAGGATATCGCCACAGATCGCGACCTGCAGCCCGGCCAGTCGGCCGAGCCGGCGGCGGATGGTCAGGGCATCGAGAAGGGCCTGTGTGGGATGTTCGTGGCTACCGTCACCGGCATTGATGACCGCGCAGTTGACCTTTTCCGACAGCAGCTTGACCGCGCCGGAATCGGCGTGCCGAACGACCAAAACGTCCGGGTGCATGGCGTTCAGCGTCATCGCCGTGTCGACCAGGGTTTCGCCTTTTTTGATGGAGGAGCCCGAGATCGACATATTAATGACGTCGCCGCCCAGCCGTTTGCCCGCCAGTTCGAACGACGTCCGGGTTCGGGTCGAGGCTTCGAAGAACAGGTTGATGACCGTGCGTCCGCGCAGCACCGACTTTTTCTTGTCGGATTGCCGGTTCTGTTCGACGTAGGTTTCGGAGCGGTCCAATAGGAAAGTGATTTCCGCCGGTGTCAAACCTTCGATACCAAGCAAATGGCGATGGGGGAAATCTGTCGTTGCCGTGTCGCCGGAAATCATGGGGCCGGAATATAGGCTGGAGTGTCCGGCGGGTCACGAAAAATTGCGGGTCTTGGTGGCCGGTCGCCGATGATGGCATGATGTGGGACCCGTTCGGCACGGGCGGACGAATGAACACAAGGGTTTTAGCGGTGTCTTCCCGAAATAAGATCACAGGCGCGGGAACGGGCGAAATCGACATGGCCGAGGTCTTGGACCGCCTGCACGACGGCGTCGCGGTTTTCGATTCGGATGATAAGCTGATTTTTGCCAACGAGGTCTGCCGTGACCTGTTCCAGGCGATTGCGGAAAGCTTCACGCCGGGAACCCCCTTCGCCGCCTTGATGGAGGCCGCTGGCGACAAGAAAATGATCGCCGATGCCTTCGCCGGGCCCGGCGAGATTAATTTCGCGGACGGCCGTACCATGTTGTTGCGTGAATCGCGCATGCCGTCGGGCGGCGTGGTGCGGACCTTTACCGATTTGACCGAATATCGGTTGGCCGAACAGCAGATCGCCTATATGGCCAGCCATGACGAGGTCACGGGCCTGCCCAATCGGTCGCTGTTCATGGACCGGCTCGACGTGTCGCTGCGCCAGGCGGCGCGTGAAAAGACCCGGATCGCGGTGCTGTTCATCGATTTGGACGGTTTCAAGGCCGTCAACGACCGCCTGGGCCACGAGGCCGGCGACATGATTTTGCACCAGGTCGCGGTGCGCTTGGTCGCCCGTGTCCGCGCGTCGGACACGGTGGCGCGCTATGGCGGCGACGAATTCACGGTGATCCTCAACCAGATCTCCAATGCCCAAGACGTCAGCAGGGTTGCGCAGTCCATTGTTGAAGAACTGACCCGGCCGTTCACGGCCAAGCGGGAAACGGTGATGATCGGCGCCAGTGTCGGTATCGCGCTCTACCCCGAACATGCGGAAACCCCCGATGCCCTGATCCGCGTCGCCGACAAGGCGATGTACGAAGTCAAGCATGCGGGAAAGCGGGGATATCGTCTGGCGGCTCAGGACCGGGCCTGAGCGCGCCCGGTCATCGGGCGTCCAAGGCGCCTTGTAATATATAAGCCGCGGCCAGCTTGTCGACGACCTGACCGCGCCGGGCGCGGGTCATGTCGACGTCGTCGACCAGCATGCGTTCGACGGCCACGGTCGACAGCCGTTCATCCCAGAAGGCGATGGGCAGGTCGCGTTTTTCCAGCAGATTGGCGGCGAACTGGCGGGTCGACTGGCAACGCGGCCCTTCGGTCCCGTCCATGCTGATCGGCAATCCGATGACCAGGGCCCGGACATCCTCGGCATCGATGGTGGCAAGCAGGGCCTGGGCATCGGCGGTGAACTTGGTGCGCCGGATCGTGTCGTAGGGGGTGGCGATGGTGCGCATGACGTCCGACAAGGCCAGGCCGATTGTCTTCGAGCCCAGGTCGAGCCCCATGACGCGGCCGTGCCGGTCCAGGGCCGTTTTCAATTCCGTCAGTGTCATGACCGCCATGGCATTGTCCTTAACGATATCCACCGTAGATCCATCCGCCCCGCCGGAAAAACCCGGCGCGGGAAAAGTTAGGTGGTGCTAACTTGTTGATAGAGGTAACATATATCCTCTTCTGAGGGGCACTAGTTTACTTCGGCGCGGGGGCTCCGCGAGCTGATTAGGGCGGTTCGGCGATGTATGGGGCATTGCATTTAGTCACTCCAATTTTGCGACGCGGGACCGGCGCGCCGTTTGCCGGTCGCCGTGCCTTTTGTTTGTGTGCCGCCGGGGTGTTGGCGGTGTTCGCCGCCTTCGGAGCTGCCGCTCAGGACAAGCCGGAAAAGACCTTTCTTGGGCAAACCGTGACGCCGCTTGCCGGGACTTATGTCGTGACCAAGGACCTGAACGTGCGGGGTGAGCCCGACACCAACGGCGCGAAGGTCGGTAGTTTCCGTGAAGGCGACCGTGTGACGGTGGTCGGCAAAGCCAAGGGGAGTTGGCTGGCGGTGCGCGCGGACGGCAAGGATTTGGGCTTCGTTTATAGTCCGGTGTTGATGCCTTTGATCGATGCCGTGATTGACGAGCCTTTGACGGGCAAGGCGGCGATTACCGGGGGCAGCTGTGCTTATCGCGCGGTGTTCGAAGGCGAAAGCCCCATCGAGGGCCAGATGTTCAATTCCGTCGATTACCGCGCGATGCTCGAATGTCGCCGCGACGGAAAGTCCTTCGCGTTCGAGATGCCGCTGTTCGTCACCGAAGGTCCGTACAACGGCGGCGTCAAGTCGGTCCACCAAATCGGCATGGACGTTCTGGAACTGGCGCAGGAATACGAGCGCGTGTTCTCAACCAATCTTTTATATGACGCGGAAAAGGGCGAAGTGCGCCTCGACACCGTTAGCGTCGACAAGTACCTGACCGTCGGTAAAACACGGTCGATGCCGGCAAAGACCGTTTCGTCGGCACTGGCCGCCGCCATCACCCTGGCGGTCCAATCCTGGTCGCCGGCGTTCTGGTCCGACTTCGCCAAGGCGCTTCGGGGCTCCGGCGGATAGCTTTCGCCGACGGGCGGATATCTCTCAATAGCGTGACTTTTTTGCATCGGTCGGGAACAGGATCGCCACCTGTCTTGCTGCCTGTCTTGTCTCTTGTCCGGGCGTTGCGGCAGTTTTGTCCGAATTTTCAGCGTTGGCCGGAAATTCGGGCCCAATTCATCGATTTTCACCTCAAAAAATGCCTATTATTTATGCATTTATATTTTGATGCGTTATTAATATGCATTCAACTGTGTTGTTTTTATCACATTCGGGCCAAAATTTTTATATAAGTAATTGAATTATAACAATAAAATAATTTATACGCATCTGGCATCCAATTTGCTACCACCAAACACAGTGGGGTGTACGCCTCGGGTAAACTGTGAAAAAGGATCAAGAAAATGGCATCTGTGGTGCGGCTTTTGAGTGCCCTCGGATTTGTGGCGGTGGTGGGTGCGTCCCTCCCGGCGCAGGCCGAAGATATGAAATTCCCCGGTACCTTCTCGGCCAACGCCGGCCTGGTGACCGAATATCGTTTCCGCGGTCTGGATCAATCGTCCCAGAAGCCGGCCATTCAGGGCGGCATCGATTGGTCGATGGACACGGGCGTTGCCGACACGTCCGTCTATCTCGGTACGTGGGGCTCCAACGTTGATTTCGGCGATAGCGACAAGGCCAGCGCCGAAATCGATTACTACGGCGGTATCGCCGGTTCCGCCGCCGGTATCGGCTGGGACGTGGGCTTTATCTACTACTCCTACCCCGGCGCGTCGGATGACGTTGACTACGACCTGTGGGAAGCGACCCTGGGTCTGAGCTACGACATCATGGACGGCCTGTCGGTCGGCGGTAATTATGCCTATTCGCCGGACTTCTTCGGCGGCAGCGGCACGGGTCACTGGTTCGCGGCCAACGTGTCCTACGCGGTGCCGGTCAAGGTGCTTGCCGGGATTACGCTGGATGCCTCCGTCGGCCGTCAGCTGATCGAAAAGAACGCCACTTTCGCGCAGCCTGACTACACCACATGGTCGATCGGTGCGTCGCTGGGCATCACGGAGAACGTCTCCATCGGTGTGCAGTACATCGACACCTCGATCAGCAACAGCCGCCTGGCGGAAGACGTCGTCATCGGTTCGTTGACCGCGTCCTTCTAAGGACGGGTTGATCGTCAGACATCGGCCGACACGGGGTTCGCCCCGCCGTCAGGCCGGTTGAGAAAAGGCCGCAAGCCGCCCCTGCCGGGTCTCGATCCGGCAGGGGTGCTTGCGGCTTTTTTTGCTTGTATGCCATTGCGCACGGCGCGGCGGCGCTTGCCGCCCGGGGATGTCGATGGTAATTTCCGCGCCCGCAGCCGGGCTCGCGAAATGCCCTGCACACCGACCGCCCTTTGATTCTGGATCCGCCATGTCTCTAGATAAAAACGACGTCCGCCGGGTCGCCTTTTTGGCCCGGATCAAGGTCGACGAGGCCGACCTGGACCCCGTCGCCCAGGACCTGAACAACATCATCGGCTGGGTCGAGCAACTGGCCGAGGTCGATACGGACGGGGTCGAGCCGATGACCGGCGCCGCCGGCATGGCTATGACGCGGCGCGACGATGTGGTGACCGACGGGGGCGATCCGGAAAAGGTCTTAAGCAATGCGCCGGATCGGGTGGGCGATTTCTACACAGTGCCCAAGGTGGTCGAATAATGTCCAAACTGAACGAACTGACCATCGCCCAGGCCGCCGACGGCCTGGATAAGGGCGAGTTTTCCGCCGTCGATCTGGCCGAGACCTCGCTGGCCGCCGCCGAGGCGGCCAAGGGCCTGAACGCCTTCATCACCCTGACGCCGGAGATCGCGCGGGATCGCGCCGCGGCATCGGACGCCCGCCGCGCCAAGGGCAGCGCCCTGGGGCCGCTCGACGGCGTGCCCGTCGCGGTCAAGGATCTGTTCTGCACCGAAGGCGTGCTGACCACGGCGGCGTCGCACATTCTGGACGGCTTCACGCCGACCTATGAATCGACCGTCGGCCGCAACCTGATCGACGCCGGGGCGGTGATGATCGGCAAGACCAACCTGGACGAATTCGCCATGGGCTCGTCCAACATGACCAGCTACTACGGCCCGGTGAAAAACCCGTGGACCGGCCCCGGCGGCGAAGACCTGGTGCCCGGTGGATCGTCCGGCGGCTCGGCCACGGCGGTGGCGGCGCGCATTTGTCCCGGCTCCTTGGGCACGGACACGGGCGGCTCGATCCGACAGCCGGCATCGCTGTGTGGCATCGTGGGCATGAAGCCGACCTACGGGCGCTGCTCGCGTTGGGGCATCGTCGCCTTCGCCTCTTCGCTCGATCAGGCCGGCCCCTTCGCCCGTACGGTGGAGGACGCGGCCATCCTGCTGGGCGCCATGGCGGGCCATGACCCCAAGGATTCGACCTCGGCCCCCCATGATGTCCCCGATTTCCGGGCGGCGGTCCAAGGCGGGGTCAAGGGCCTCAAGGTCGGCATTCCCCGTGAATACACCATGGACGGCATGCCATCGGAAATTCAGGCTCTGTGGGACCGGGGGGCGGACTGGCTCAAGTCCCAGGGGGCGGAGATCAAAGAGGTCTCTTTGCCGCATACCAAATACGCGCTGCCGGCCTATTACATCGTCGCTCCGGCGGAGGCGTCATCGAACCTGGCGCGCTATGACGGTGTGCGCTACGGGCTGCGGGTCGACGGCGATACGCTGGACGACATGTACGCCAACACCCGTGGCGAAGGTTTCGGCGCGGAAGTCCGCCGCCGCGTGTTGATCGGCACCTATGTGCTGTCGGCGGGCTATTACGACGCTTATTACGTAAAGGCGCAGAAGGTCCGCACCCGCATCCTGGAAGATTTCACCAAGGCCTTTGACGACGTCGATGTGCTGCTGACGCCGACGGCGCCCAATGCGGCCTTTGCCATCGGCGCCAAGATGGACGATCCCATCGCCATGTACCTGAACGACGTGTTCACCGTGCCCGCCAACCTGGCCGGCCTGCCCGGCATCAGCGTGCCGGCGGGGCTGGACAAGGACGGCCTGCCGCTCGGCCTGCAGCTGGTCGGCCGCCCCTTCGACGAGGAAACGGTGCTGCGCGCCGCCCAGGCGATCGAGGATGCGGCCGGGTTCGACGCGCTGCCGAAATATCTCGGGGGGCAGGGCTGATGAGCTACATCATCCAGGGCGATACGGGCGACTGGGAAGTGGTCGTCGGGCTTGAGGTCCATGCCCAGGTGTCGTCCCAGGCCAAGCTGTTTTCGGGCTCGCCCACGGCCTTCGGCGCGGGGCCCAATTCCCAGGTTTCGCTGATCGACGCGGCCATGCCCGGCATGCTGCCGGTGATCAACGGCTATTGCATCGAACAGGCGGTGAAGACGGGCCTGGGCCTGAACGCCCAGATCAACAAGACCAGCGTGTTCGAGCGCAAGAACTACTTCTACGCCGACCTGCCCCAGGGCTATCAGATTTCCCAGTACCTGCATCCCGTGGTGGGAGAGGGCATCGTCACCGTCGATCTGGCCGACGGCACCACCCGCGACATCGGGGTCGAGCGCCTGCACATGGAACAGGACGCCGGCAAGTCCATGCACGACCAGGACCCCAAGCGGTCGTTCATCGACCTCAACCGGGCCGGCGTGTGCTTGATGGAAATCGTCACCAAGCCGGATATCCGCTCGCCGGAAGAAGCCGGCGCTTTCGTGCGCAAGCTGCGCTCCATCCTGCGCTACCTCGGCACCTGCGACGGCAATATGGAGCAAGGCTCCATGCGCGCCGACGTCAACGTCTCCGTGCGCAAGGTCGGTGAAGAGGGCTATCGCACGCGGGCCGAGATCAAGAACGTCAACAGCGTGCGTTTCATCATGCAGGCGATCGAGATCGAGGCCGAACGCCAGGTCGACATCCACGAAAGCGGCGGCGAGATCGTCCAGGAAACCCGCCTGATGGACCCGGTGAAGGGTGAGACCCGCTCCATGCGGGCCAAGGAATTCGCCCATGACTACCGTTATTTCCCGGACCCGGACCTGCTGCCCCTGGAACTGACGGATGCATTCATTGAGGGCTTGCGCAAGACCCTGCCCGAACTGCCCGACGCCAAGAAGGATCGCTTCATGGCCGACATGGGCCTGTCGGCCAAGGACGCATCGGCCCTGGTCGCCGACCGGGAAAGTGCCGAATATTTCGAGGCCGTGGCCCGTGGCCGCGATGCGAAAAAGGCAGCCAACTGGGTGACGAACGATCTGTTCGGCGCGCTCAACAAGGCCGGCCTTACGATCGCCGACAGCCCCATTTCGGCGGCCCATCTGGCCAAGCTTCTGGGCCTGATCGACGACGGCACCATTTCCGGCAAGATCGCCAAGGACGTGTTCGAGATCATGTGGGAAACCTCGGGCGATCCGGAACAGATCGTCGAAGACAAAGGCCTTAAACAGATCACGGATACCGGCGCCATCGAGGCCGCCGTGGACGCCGCCATTGCGTCCAACCCGGAACAGGCCGATGAAATCCGCCAGGGCAACGACAAGGCCATCGGCTGGTTCGTCGGCCAGATCATGAAGGCGACCCAGGGCAAGGCCAATCCGCAGCAGGTCAATCAGCTGCTGCGCGAGAAGCTGAAGGGCTGACGGCGGTGCTCATCCGACCCTTCGCCCCGGCCGATCACGCCCGGGTCCGCGACATTTTCATCAACTGGAACCGCCACATCACCCAGCCGGGGATGGAGGACCTGTTCGAGTCCTATATCCAGCTTGCCTTGGACGAAGAGATCAACCGCATCCCCGAATACTACGGGCGGCCCGGCTTCGGCTTTTGGGTGGCCGAGATCGACGGCACCGTCGCCGGCATGGTCGGCCTGGAACGCCTGGACAGCGGCGAGGCCGAGGTCCGGCGCATGTATGTCGCCGCCGAATTCCGCCGTAAGGGGCTTGGCCGCACGCTGCTGGCCTTTGTCGAGGACCGGGCCCGCGATCTGGGCTACACGCGCATCGTGCTGTCGACTTCGGCCCTGCAGCCCCAGGCCAAGGCCCTCTATGAAGTTTCCGGCTACGATTTGGAGCGGGAGGAAGCGTCCACCGTGCAGACCAAGCGCACGGTCGGCTCCGGCCTGACGCGCTATTACTTCGCCAAGCCACTGGTCTGAATTCCCGCGATTTGAAATGAAACCTTAGTCGGCGGCGTCGCTTGCGGAAACATCCGCCACGGCCAGCGTGACCGTGAACACGGTGCCGCCGTCGGGGTTTTCTTCGATGTTCAGGCGGCCGTCGTTGACTTGCACCAACTGGCGGCATAGCGCCAGGCCCACGCCGGTGCCGATCTCGCCCTTGGACCCCGTCGCCAGATCGGCGCTGGCGCCCGACAGCACGCGGTTGACCAGATCCTGGTCCATGCCGATGCCGGTGTCGGCGATCACCACCTTCGCATCCGCGCCGTCGCGGCAGACGCGGACCGAGACCTCGCCGCCCTTGGGCGTGAACTTGAGCGCGTTGTTAACCAGGTTGCGGATCACCGTCGACATCTGGTGCCGGTCGAGTTGGACCTTGATCGGCGGCCCTGCCTCGACCCTTAACGTGACGCCGCGCAGGGTCGCGTCTGAGGAATAGACGCCCGCCGTCTGCCGGGCCAGGGCGCCGAGGTCCGTGACCTCCATATGCGTCTGGCGTTGGCCCGTGCGCACCAGAGCCCATTCCAGCAGATTTTCCAGAACCTCGGATGCGTTGCGCCCGGCCTCGTACAGCTTTTCGCCGTATTCCTGGACCGTCTTGGGATCGAGATTGCGGCTGGGATCGGCCAGCAACTGGGCGTAGATCAACAGTGGGTTGAACAGATTACGGATGTCGTGGCCGATGACGGTCAACAGCACGTCCTTCTGGCTGTTGCTTTCCTCCAACTCGCCCGTGCGTTGGGCAAGCGCGCCCTGGGCCTGTTCCCGTTCTTCCATTTCCCGGCGCAGGCGCTGGTTGAACGCCGCCAGCCATAGCCCGGCCAGCAAGGCCAGCAGGGCGACAAGTGTCGCACCCAAAAGTGCTTTGGGCATCCAGGCCGGCAGTGCCTGCACGCCGTCCTGCGCATAGATGAAGCCGTCGAGCGACATGTCCTTGGGCAGCAGGCCCAGTCCGGCGTAATGCTGGGCGATGCGCTCCCAGCGGGCCGGGTTGATGAATCCCACGGGCACCACGTCGGCCAGGATCAGATTGGCGGATTGCCGCGCCTCGAACAGCAGGTTGTCGCGCGCCTTCCGTTTTCCGTAGGTGGTGAGGATAAGGTCGACGATCTCTTCCTGATGTTTCATGGCATAGCGCCAGCCCTCAAGCGAGGCATCGCGGAAGGCCTGGACCATCTTGGGGTCCTTTTCCAGCAGGCCTTCCGTGGTGAACAGGTTGTCGCCGTAGAAATCGACACCGCCGTCGATGGGGCGGAACAGGCGGACCGGCCCGACTTCCTTCGCGTATTGATAGGGTTCATCCGTGGAGTAGATGCTCATGGCATCGACGCGCCCGGACTTCAGATCTTCGACATCGAAGGTATGGTCGACGAAATTCATCTGATTGATGTCGAGCCCTTCGGCGGCGAAATAGGCGCTCAGTTCCGTCTCATGCGGGGCGACCATGATCTTGCCACGGGCAAGCTGGTGGATGTTGTGGATGTCGTTGCGCGCATCGAGCATCAGGGTCAGCGGCGAATGCTGATAGATCACGGCCAGGACGACCACGGGGATGCCGGCGGCGCGCATCATCAAAAGATCGGTGGTGCCGACGCCGAACTCGGCCTTGCCCTCGGCCACGGATTCCATCGGCTTGTCGCCGGGTGTTGCCGGCAGGATCGTCACGTCCAGGCCCCGGTCGCGGTAATATCCCTTGGCCTTGGCCGCGTAATAGCCAGCGAACTGGAACTGATGCGCCCATTTCAGCTGCAGGGTGACCTTGGTCAACTGGCGCGGGGTGTCCTCGGCCGCCCGTGCCGGCGTCTGGTGGCTCAGGCCGACGAACAGAGCGGCAGCACAAATGGCAAGGAGCAGCCAACGCGGTGTCCGCATGTTGCTTCTGTATGCCGCCTCTGCGCCTGTCATGGTCCGCGTTCGTTGTTGGAAGAATGGCACCGGCTTGTATCCGGCGGAAGTGAGCCGCGCACCGCGCCCGGCCTGAAAGGAAAGCTGGTTAAATAGGGTGCAAAATTGAGCATAATTTTACAAGGGGGACTAATATGAAAGCCGGATTTTAGGGAGTGGGCCCGTGTTCGACGCCGAATTGGAGACCACCGCCGCGACGAAGTCCGCGGAAAAGCCCGATGACGGCCTTTATTGCGCGCGCTGCGGGCATCTGGTGACGCGCCGCCGTTGGGCATTGGCGCCCGACGGCGGGCACGAGCGAATCTGCGCGAATCCGGCGGGCCGCATGTTCACGGTCGTCTGTTTCCTGGAGGCGCCGGGGGCCGCCGATCATGGCGCGCCGACCGAGGAATTCACCTGGTTCACCGGCCATGCCTGGAACTTCGCCCATTGCCGGGGCTGTGCCGACCATCTGGGCTGGCGTTATACAAGCGATCTCGACCCGCCGCTGTTCTGGGGCCTCATCAAGGACCGCCTCAGCAGCTTGTCGAAATAGGAACCACCCATGTCCAAACCGCTTGTCGCCATCACCTACTGCACGCGCTGCCGCTGGCTTCTGCGCGCTTCGTGGATGGCGCAGGAACTGCTGACCACGTTCGAGGACGACCTGGCCGGCGTGACCCTGGTGCCCGACGACGTGGGCGGGCGGTTCAGCGTGCGGGTCGGCGACACGGTGGTCTGGGACCGCACGCGCGACGGCGGTTTTCCCGAGATCAAGGTTCTGAAACAGCGGGTGCGCGACGCCGCCGCGCCAGACAAGGACCTGGGTCATTCGGACGGCGCCGATTAGGCCGGTTGCGGACAAGGTGTTTACCCCCATCCCGGACTCCCCCGGACCAGACAGACCTGCTAGCCTGCGTTCCTTCAACCGCCAACAAACGTAAACGAGAAACGGAGGATCGGTATGGATCTGGTGATCCGGGGTGCTGACATTTATAATGGCCGGGGCGGCGCCCCGTACAAGGGCGACGTCGCCGTCTCTGACGGAAAAATCGCCGCCGTCGGCACGGTTGACGCCCGAGGGGCGGAAGAGATCGACGCCAACGGCCTGGCCCTGATGCCGGGGATCATCGACAGCCATACCCATTTCGACGCGCAGATCACCTGGGATCCCTGGTGCACGCCGTCACCGGCCTTGGGTGTGACCAGTGTGCTGATCGGCAATTGCGGCTTCACCATCGCCCCCTGCAAGGCGCCGGACCGGGACCTGATCATGAAGAACCTGGTGCAGGTTGAGGGCATGTCGCTGGACGTCCTGCGTTCGGGCATCGCCTGGGATTTCGAAACCTTCCCCGAATACCTGGACATGCTGGAAGCCCGTGGCTCGGCCCTCAATGTCGGGGCCTTCCTGGGCCATTCGTCCCTGCGCACCTATGTCATGGGGGATGCCGCGACGGAACGCGCCGCCAACGACGACGAGATCGCCGAGATGGCCCGCCTGGTGCGCGCCGCCATGGAGGCGGGTGCCGTCGGCTTCGCGACCTCGACCGCGCCGCAGCACAACGGCTGGGGCGGCGTGCCCATGCCGTCGCGCCTGGCCGATGCCCGCGAACTGGAAACGCTTGTCACCGCCATGGGCGAGGACGGGCGGGGCGTGTTCATGCTGACCAAGGGCAACACCACCGACGTGCCCTATCTGGAAACCGTCGCCGCCAAGTCGGGCCGGCCGGTGATGATCGCGGCGCTTTTGCACAACCCGACCAATCCGGAAGGCACCTTCAAGGACCTGGCCGCCGTCGCCGCCGCCCGCGCCAACGGGCGGGAGTTGTGGGGCCAAGTGTCCTGCTGTCCGCTGTACATGGATTTCTCGCTGAAATCCGCCTATCCGCTGGAAGGCCTCACGGCCTGGAAGCCGGCCATGGAAGCCTCGGGCGAGGCGCTCAAGGCCGTCTATGCCTCCGACGCCTTCCGCCAAGCCGTGAAGGACGAACTGTCCGGCCCGGCGGGTGTGCGCCTGTTCAACGGCGAATGGAACAAGATCGAGGTCACGGAAACGGCGCGGCCGGAAAACCGGGCCTATGACCAGAAGAAGGTCGCGGGTCTGGCCGAAGCCGCCGGCAAGCATCCCTTGGACTGGATGCTCGACCTGGCGATTTCGGAAGACCTGGAAACGCTGTTCATGGCCGAATTGCTGAACACGGATGAGGACGCCGTGGGCCGCATGATGCAGGACCCCAACGCCTCGGTCGCTTTGTCCGACGCGGGGGCGCATCTGACGTTCTTCTGCGACGCCGGGTTCGGCCTGCACCTGATGGGGCATTGGAGCCGCGACCTGGGCAAGCTGACCCTGGAACAGGCGACCCATGAGCTGACCGCCAAGCCCGCCGCGATCTACCGCATTCCCGAACGGGGCGAGATCAAGGAAGGCTTCCACGCCGATCTGCTGCTGTTCGACCCCAAGACCGTGGGCCGCGGGCCCAAGCGCCGCGTCCACGATCTGCCGGGGGGCGCGCCGCGCCTGACCACGGACGCCGTCGGTGTGGAAGGTGTGTGGGTCAACGGCGTGCGCGTGGCGGATGCCAAGGGGCCCGTCGGCGCGAAGGGTGACGTCTTGCCGGGGCGTGTGCTGCGCGCCTTCGGCAGTTGAACGAATAGGGAGGAACCAAGCGATGACCGTATCCTGCATCGCCGTCATGGCGCCGGGCGACATGGGCCATGCCGTGGGCAAGGTTCTGGGCGATCACGGCCATGACGTCATTACCTGTCTGGCCGGGCGCAGCAAGCGCACGCGGGGCCTGGCGGCCAAGGGCAATTTCCGCGACGTGCCGGATATGGAAACCCTGGTCACCCAGGCGGACCTGATCCTGTCCATCCTGCCGCCGGCCAACGCGATCACACAGGCACAGGACATGGCGGCGGCCATGAAGGCGGCGGGGACGACGGCGGTCTATGTCGACTGCAACGCCGTGTCGCCGGCCACGGCGGCGGAAACGGCGGCGATTCTGGCAGGCGTGGGTGCGCCCTTCATCGATTGCGGCATCATCGGCCTGGCGCCGGGGCCGGGCCGGTCGACCAAGTTCTATGTGTCCGGTCTCGATACCGCACCCATGACGGCGCTGGACGGGCAGGGCATCACGGTGATCGACCTGGGTGACGGCATCGGCCGGGCATCCGGGTTGAAGATGGCCTACGCGGGCCTGACCAAGGGCACCAACGCGCTCTATACGGCGGTGCTCATGCTGGCGGAACGCCTGGATTTGTTCGACGAACTGATCGACGAATTCGAGGACAGTCAGCAGGCAGCGCTCAAGAACATGCGCGCCCGGGTGCAGCGCCTGCCGGCCGATGCCGGCCGCTGGGTCCGCGAGATGGAGGAAATCGCCGATACCTACCGCGCGGCGGGCCTGCCCGGCGGATTCCACGACGCGGCGGCGGACACCTTCCGCATCCTGGACGCCACACCCTTCGGCGAGGAGACACGGGAGACCATCGACCCCGACCGCACCATGGAGGCCTCCATCCCCGTCTACGTCGATCACATCAAGCCCAAGGCCTAGGGAGCCACCGATGACCGAGCCCGCAAGCCCGAAACACCTGAGCCTGGGCGAGGTCCATGACCTAGCCTTTAACTGCCTGATCGCTAACGGCTGCGACGACGCCAACGCCCAAGCCATCGCCGACAACCTAACGGCGGCGGAGCGCGACCGCTCGGAATCCCACGGCCTGTTCCGCCTGCCGGGCTATGTCGCGTCGCTGCAGAGCGGCAAGGCCGACGGCAAGGCGCAACCCCGGGTCGAGGACACGGCCCCCGGCGTGGTGCGGGTCGATGCCATGGGTGGGTTCGCGCCCCTGGCGCTGGAGGTCGGGCGCAAGCCCTTGGTCGCCAAGGCGCGCAGCCAGGGCATCGCCGCCTTGGCATTGGTCGGCGTGCATCATTTCGCAGCGCTGTGGCCCGAGGTCGAGGCCCTGGCCCGGGACGGTCTGGTCGCCTTCGCCTGTACCTCGACCCTGCCGTTCGCGGCCCCGGCGGGCGGTGCCAAGCCCCTGTTCGGAACCGATCCCGTGGCCTTCGCCTGGCCGCGCAAGGACGGTCCGCCCGTGGTATTCGACATGGCGACCACGGCCATGGCGCGGGGCGAGGTGATGATCGCGGCCCGGGAAGGCCACGACGTGCCGCTCGGCGTCGGTCTGGACGCAGAGGGTCAGCCGACCCGCGATCCCAAGGCGATTTTGGAGGGCGGCGTGATGCTGCCGTTCGGCGGCTACAAGGGGTCGGCCATATCCATGATGGTGGAATTGCTGGCGGGAGCCCTGATCGGTGAGGTGTTTTCGTTTCAGGCCGGGCAGGCCGACAACCGCGACGGCGGGCCGACCCGGGGCGGGGAATTCATCCTGGCCATCGATCCGGCACGCACGTCCGGCGGGGCCGACTGGATCGGCCAGGGCGAGGCATTGTTCCGGCAGATGCTGGAGACGGGGGCCGCACCCGGCGCCGTGCGCCTGCCCGGCGATCGGCGGTATGCCAACCGCGAAAAAACACCCCGGGACGGCGTGGCCATCCCGGGGGCGCTTTACGACAAGATCGTTGAGCTAACCGGCTAGCCCGTCAGTACGGGCGGTCGCCGTTCACCGTCACGCGGTGCATTTCCCGGCGATAGCCGTGGTAATCGTTGAGTGCGTAATGGTGGGTGCAGCGGTTGTCCCAGAATGCCATGGAGCCGGCCTGCCAGCGGAACCGGCAGGTGAATTCCGGGCGCTTGATATGGGCCAGCAGGTAATCGAGAATCGGCCGGCTTTCCGCAGCACTCATGCCGTCGAAGCGGACCGTGAAGGGTTCGTTCACGTAAAGGCACTTGCGGCCGGTTTCCGGATGGGTGCGGACGACAGGATGAATCGTTTCCTTGGTTTCCATCTGGCCGCCGCGCAGCTTGGTCGAACGAGTCGCGTTGCGTTCCGAATTGACCTGGGTCAGGAAGGCGTCGCTGTGCACGGCGTTCAGGGAAGACAGCATGCGGCGCATGCCGTCGGTCAGCATCTCATAGGCCAGGTACAGGTTGGCGAACAGGGTGTCGCCGCCGAACGGCGGGACCTCGCGGGCGTAGAGGATCGATCCCATGGGCGGCTCGGGCAGGAATGTGGCGTCCGAATGCCAGGTGTCGCCGATGTTGTTCATGGCATCCGCTTCCTTGACCACCTGCAGGATTTCCGGATGGCCGGGCAGGGGCTCGTACACCGGGTGGATGTTCAGGGTGCCGAAACGCAGGCCGAAGGCCTTCTGCTGGTCCGGGGTCAGGTCCTGATCGCGGAAGAAGATGACGAGGTATTCGTTCAGGGCCTTGCGGATTTCCGCCAGAACGTCATCCGAAATGTCCGTCGACAGATCGACGCCGTCAATCTCGGCGCCCAACGCACCACAGATGGGCGTGACGCCGATGTGCCGATATCCTTCGGGGACTTTCGACAGTGTGGGCACGGGGTTCAGCATTTTAGGTCTCCTAGAGTTATTCCGGTTGCGTCCGTCTGGACATGATCCAACGGGTTCCCAAGTGGCAAATGACGATGGCGATGCCGAGCAGGTCCAACCCGTGATCGGGAACGACCAGGCAATAGGCGGCGAACAGGTAGAGGGCTCTTTCCACCAAGGTGCGGGCCGGGTAGCCGCTGATCGCGACGCCGAACAGGATTGCGCCGACTGTGGCGGTCAGGATCGACAGGAGGATCGCATACCAGGCGAAATCGCTGCCGATGATCAGCAGGTCCGGGTTGAACACGAAGACGAAGGGGATCACGAAGGCCAGGGCGGCATAGCGGATGGCCGCCAGCCCCGTGCCGGTGACCGAGCCTTCGGCTAGGGCCGCTGCCCCGAAACTCGCGACCATGACCGGTGGCGTGATCAGGGACAGCACGGCGAAGTACAGGATGAACATATGGGCGGCCAGCACGGGCACGCCGAGTTCGATCAGCACCGGCCCGCCGATCGCGATGGTGATGATATAGGCGGCGACCGTCGGCATGCCCATGCCGAGCACGACGCAGGTCAGCATGACGAAGATCAGGGCCAGGAACATCTGGCCGTTGGTGATGTTGATCAGTTCGCTCGACAGGCGCAGCCCGAACCCGGTCATGTTCAATACGCCGACGACGATGCCGGCGGCGGCGCAGGCGATGGTCGCGACCACGGTCGTCTTGGCCGCCGTGTGCAGGCAACCCAGAATTTCCGGCAGGGACAGGCGGGTTTCCGCCCGCAGGCTGGACACGACAATCGCCGTGGCGATCCCGACCAGGGCGGACATCATGGGCGAGTACCCGGAGACCAGGGCGACGACCAACGTGACGATGGGCAGCACCATATGGGCGAGCTGCATGATCTCGCCCCGCTTGGGCATCATTTCGTCGGGCACGCCCTGCATGTTGTCGCGCCGTGCCGTCAGGTCGATGGCGACGAACAAGGACACATAGAACAGCAGAGCGGGTACGGCGGCGGCCACGATGATGTCGGCATAGGGAATGCCGGTGATGTCCGACATCACAAAGGCGACGGCGCCCATGATCGGCGGGGTTAATTGTCCGCCCGACGACGCGGCGGCTTCGATGCCGCCGGCGTCTTCCTTGCGGAATCCAATGCGTTTCATCAGCGGGATGGTCACCGCCCCCGTCGCCA